>CAZKRK010000160.1:0-15941 GCA_964555035.1 uncultured Victivallales bacterium
AGACGACCTGTCATCCCGAGCGCAGCGTAGCGGAGTCGAGGGATCTCGAGAATTGGGAATAGCGCCGGGGGTGATCACAGTACTCGAGATCCCTCGACTCCGCTACGCTGCGCTCCTAAAGACATCGCTTCACTGCGCACCCCTTACCAAGTGTCGTTACGGTAGAAAAATGTGTAGGTAGAAACATGGGAAGGCAGGAAGATGCGAGAGTTGAATATATCATCTTTCTACCATCCCATCTTTCCACCATTATCTCTCCCCGCAACCCTGCGCATGTCTTGCCCACGAGCCAGCGGGTTCCGCCCGTGGTGGCCCTCGGGATGACAGGTCGTCTGCGGATATGACTGTCCCCTTGTCCCCTATTCCAGTGGGCCGGATTTGCAATCCGGCCGAGAGAGGGCCGAGCATGTTGTCGAGAATAGACAGACCAAGGTCAGGGCATTCTCTCTGGATGCTCCCCGTTCTCTCGGCCGGATTGCAAATCCGGCCCACTGAAGACGCACATGATTCAGCCTGAAGATCAGCCGTCGTCCCGGTCAGCCGTCGGTTCTGTGGCGGTTACCGCGGAACGCTGCCGAAACACGCGCACGCCGGACTGGGGCTCCCCCGGTGAAGGGGGAGCCTTTGACGGGCAGAGCGGACGACCTGTCATCCCGAGCGGAGCGTAGCGGAGTCGAGGGATCTCGAGAATTGGGGAGACCCCGAGGGCGATCACAGTACTCGAGATCCCTCGACTCCGCTACGCTCCGCTCGGGATGACAGGTCGTCCGCGGATATGACTGTCCCCTCGTTGTGCGGAGAATTGCCGGGCGCCCCACCGCCGCGTTGGCGGCGGCAGCCTCCGGCCCCGTCCTTCGTAGACTCGTCGGAGGTCGGCGTTGCACGCCGACCGGAGGCGAGAGGCCGGTCCGACAGCCTGCGCCCTCCGGTGCGTCTCACGGAGACGCACCTCCGGACGCTCTACAAAGAAGGTGTCCCCCGGACCTACCTCCCCCAGCACCGCACCGTGCCGTCTTGCATGGTCATGTAGAGCTTCCCGCCGGCGGCGATGAGGCCGTCGAATACGGGTTGGGCGTCGAGGGGGAACTGCGCGAGTTTGCCGCCGTCGGTCGTGGAAACCGCGCGCAGAAGCGCTCCGCCCCGTCCCTCGAAGGTGGCCAGCGGGTCGGCAGGGTCGATCTTGTCCGGGGGACCGGCGATGAAAAGCGTCTTGTCGGCGAGTACCATGGCGCGTGCCCGGATCGGGACTTTTGCCTGCCATTTAGGCGGGGCCTTGCGCGTGTGTCCCGGTTCCCGTTCGCGCCTGGCCGCCTTCTCGGTGAGGATCGGTTCGTTGGCGTTGTCGTCCGCCACAAGGTCGTGGCCTTCGCCGCCCGGCGCGAAGTAGGGACTGCGGCTGAAGCGCGTGGCAAAGGTGTGCAGGGCGTAGGTTGTGTTTTCGTCGAAGACCAGGATTTGCCCGGTCTTGGGGGCCAATGCGCCGTAGTAGAGCCCGGGCCACAGGGCAGCGTGCATCCAATAGACGCGGTCGAAGCCGGTGGTGTCGAGGAACCCGCCCGAGGCGATCAGGTGGCGCTCCATTTTGCGCGCGCCGTGGGGCGCGGTCACGGGCGCCTCGAGCTGCTTGAGCTCCAGGTCAAAGACGTTTTGCATCATGTACAGCTTGTTGTTCGCACAGACGAGAATGTCGCTGCGGCCGCCGTCCATCCAGTGGGCGCCGTGAGGGCTTTTCCGTGCGGGGTCCTCGTGGGGGCCGTGCATGCGGTTGCGACAGCGTACGGCGCCGGTGGCTGCGTCCAACCCGTAGAGATGGAGACCGCCGTCCAGGAATGAAGAACGCCCGGCCACGACGTAGGCGACGCCGTTCTTGACAAGCACGCTTCCGTGTACGGGCCAACAAGACTGAACCTGTCCGCGGGAGACGATGCGGCGGTCGTACGGCGCGGCGTGGAACCGCCACACCAGCTCTCCGTCCGCCAGACTCAGACAATAGACGCGGCCGTCCGTACACCCGAACAGGACGCGACCCCCGTGCAGCGTCGGGGGCGAATCCACCAGACCGCCCGCGATGTAGCTCCAAAGCGATTTGCCCGTGGCGGCTTCCAGGCAGTGGACGGTGTGGGTATCCTCGTCGGCGACGACCAGGCGGCCATCCGCAATCACGGGCGGCGTGCAGCTCCCGCCGACCGGCGTCTTCCAGGCTTCCTTCAGTTGGGTCGGCACGACGCACGCCGTCGCACCACTGCGCGCCGGGTCGCGCCGGTACGTGGGCCAGTTCTGAAATGCTGAAATGCTGGAATGCTGAAATGCTGAAATGCCGAAACGCTGAGAGGCTGAGACTTGGGATTTCGAACCAGTGGTTTGGCCGTAGGCGGGGCCTTTGGTCAGGCGCTCTTCGATTGACGGCGCGGCTGTTCCGGCCGGGGCGAGGGCATTGAAACCGTTCAGTTTCACGCCGGGATAGCAGAAACAGGGGGTGGGAGGCATGTACAGCATCCCGTTGGCTGGGATGAAGCCATAGCGGCACGTGCCGCGAACCCAGTCGTTGCGTGAATGACTATCCCCTTTCAGATCCAGGAACTCGACCCCCCGCTTCGACCACAGCAGGTAGTTTGGCGTGCCGCGCGCGCGGTGACACCGCGAGTGGTGCCCGGCCGTGAACAGCTCGGGAACGCCGATCTTCCGGGCCACTTCCCCCGTCTTCGGGTCCAGCCCCTGCGTGGTGAGCGTTCCCGTCCAGATCATGCCGCCGGCGGCGAACAGATCGGCCGGCCCTCGGAAGCTGGTCCTGCCCCCCTGCCGTTGCCACAGGAGCTTGCCGTCGACGGCCGAGAGAGCCGAGATCCCGGACTTGCGTCCGCCGCCCGCGACCAGCACGGTGTCTTCGTACATGATGAGACTGGTCGGCGCCTGGCTTGCCGCCCGTGCCCGCCAGAGCTCATCTCCCGTCTTCATGTCCAGCGCCACCACATTGGGTCCCAGGCAGAAGACCACCCGCCCCCTGGAGGCCGCCAGCGTGAGGTCAACCAGTCTCCCGAAGGCCTTCTTCCACACTACCGTGCCCGAGGCAATGTCAACCAGAGCCACGGTGTCGCCCGCTCCTTTGGCCCCCTTCGCCGTGATCTTGCGGACCCGCAGGATGAGTTTGCCGTCGTCGGCCAGCAGCTCGTCCACGGAACCCAATCCCTTAAATTCGCGCACGGTCTTTCCGGTAGCCGCATCGAGCTGGCTGAGGAAGGTGCGGTAGCCCAGGGTCACGAAAACGTGATCGCCGACGGCGACCAGGCGCCGCGGCAGGGTCCACGGAGACGACCAGAGCTGGTCGCCCGTGCCCCAGGAACGGTTATCGTCCCACGCCCGGCTGCCCCAGTTGGGGACCGGACGCCGCCAGAGCTCTACGCCGCTGAAGGCGTCGCGTCCCACGAGCGAGGCCTTGTCCGGCAGTTGCCGTGACTTGTGCGGGGTTTCGTGTATCCCGATCGGGCCTTCGTCAATGAAGTAGACGATGCGACCGTTGGCGGCAACAGCGCCGGTCATGCTCATGTCCGTTTCGTGACTGCGTGACCACAGCGGCCCGCACTGCCATTGCAGGCGCCTGGGCGGGGCGATAGCCGTGTCACGTGACACGGCGTTGTTGTCGGCCCGGCCCAGGAAGTGGGTCCATTCGTCCATGCCGGCGGGCAAAGGCTTCGTGAACTTCAGAAATCCATCCGGGAGCCCGGCGGACGGGAGCGCCAGAGCGTGCGCCAGTTTCTCGTTGCCCGCCTTTCTGACGAGGACCACGCCCCTCGGCGCCAGCACGCGCGTCAGCTCGGTGGCCTGCACGGTGCATCCCGACTCCGGGACCAACACGAGGTTGACCGCGTTGTCCGTGTAGGGGAGCGTCTTGCCGTCGAACGTGTCGACGGCAATGGGCCCGTACTTGCCCTGCTTGTAGACGGTCGCGCGAGCAGTCGCCACCTTGGCGGGATCGTGGTCGAGGGCGTGGACCAGGTAGCCGTTGCCGGCAGTCAGCTCGGCAGCGGCTTCCGCCTTGTCGCATCCCAGCAGAACGACGAGTCCACCCTTCACACCGGAAACCCGAACCCAATCGGCGGGCGCCGCCCACGACGACCCGCCGCCGGCCAACAACATCAAGCCCAAAAGCCATTTCATCGAAGTACCTCCCAGGTTCGTTTAACGGTATCCGCTCTCGATACAGCTCGCCACGCCAGGTCCCTGGCGCGCCATCCTTCGCGGGCTAGAACTTCCTGTACGGCTTGCGGACGAACTGGTTGGCTTCGGGCAGGTTGGCGCACTTCAAGTTCACCGGATCCCACTCCACCTTCTTGCCGGTACGGACCGCCAGGTTGCCGAGCAGGACCATTTCGGTCAGAGGTCCGGCGTAGTCGAAGTTGGCGCCGGCGGGTTCGCCGCCCCTGCACGCGTTGAGCCACTCCTTGACGTGTCCCACGGACTTCTTCTCCGTCTTCTCCGGCATCCGGTTCTGGATGAAGTCCTTCATCTTCGCTTCAGGGATGATCCTGGCCGATCTGCAGTAGACATCGCTGACCATGATCGTGCCTTCCGTCCCGCACCAGAGCTGGCCGCCGATGCCGCCCGGAATGTTGCGCCCCTCTTCGAGCTCTTTGGGACGCTCGGGCTTCTTGTTGCCGTCGTACCACACCAGCTTGACCGGACCGCGGTCCTTCGTCTTCGGAAACTGGTAGGTTACAATCGACCACTTCGGGCCGGTTTGATCGTTGATCTGATCGCAGACGGCTTCCACGCTCGTCGGGCTGCCGAGACTCAACACGTCGAATGCGCAGTCCAGCGCGTGACAGCCGATGTCGCCCAGTGCGCCGCAGCCGTAGTCCCACCAGCCGCGCCACTTGAACGGGCAGTAGCCGCTGTTGTAGTCGCGTTCGGGTGCGACGCCCTGCCACAAGTTCCAATCGAGATGCTCCGGTACGGGCTGCTTGGGCAGCGGGTTCTTGATGCCCTGCGGCCAGATCGGACGGTTGGTCCAGATGTGCAGCTCCTGGATTTCGCCGACGGCCCGCGCGGCGTACCACTCTCTCATGCGGCGAATGCCGTCGAACGAGTGCCCCTGGATGCCCATTTGTGTGGCAACCTTGTGTTCCCGGGCGGCCTCGGCCAAAAGGCGGGCCTCCTCGATCGTGTGAGTCAGCGGCTTCTGACAGAACACGTGCTTGCCCATCTTCACCGCCATCATGGATGCGGGGAAGTGCATGTGGTCGGGCGTGCTGACCGTCACGGCGTCGATCTGGTCGTCCATCTCCAGCAGCATCTTGCGAAAATCACGGTACTGCTTTGCCTTCGGGTGTCTTTTGAAACTGCCGGCGGCCTTACTCAGATCGACGTCGCACAGCGCCACAATGTTCTCGCCGGAGACATCGCCGACGTCACCGCGGCCCTTGCCGCCGACACCGATGCAGGCGACGTTCAGCTTGCGGCCTTCA
The DNA here is from genome assembly GCA_964555035.1 of uncultured Victivallales bacterium. GTDB lineage: Bacteria > Verrucomicrobiota > Kiritimatiellia > UBA8416 > CAYOBW01 > CAZKRK01. The sequence continues at coordinate 5,463 of CAZKRK010000160.1, forward strand.
ATGATCTTGCCCTTGCGCGAAGGCACGTCGGCCCACGTCACCCCGATATCCGGCAACGCCGCGAACGCCACCGCTCCCAAACCCGCTGTCTTGATGAATTCACGTCTATTCATGGCACTTTCTCCGTTTGTTCGAGTCGAATCCGCGCAGACTACGACACGCCGCCAGCCCAGTCCATACCGAAATCGGGAGTAGAACGCGTCCAGATCCGTCCCTGCGTGCGTTGGGGTCTCACCACTGAGCCTGTATTCGGCGGTTGAACCGCCGATTCCTACGCAAACGACTGCAAACATTGACGATGGCGACGTCACACGACGCACCCATTTGGTGAAAAGCCGGATGAGGCAGAAGTTGCCCGCGGATGACGCAGATGAACGCAGATTCGGGACTTTATCTGCGTCAATCTGCGTCATCTGCGGGCAACTGCTCTTTTTGGGCTGAGTCACGGAGACACGGAGAGCCCCCCAACGCACGCAGGGATAGATCTGGACGCGCTTGACCTGAGCGTCGAATTGAGCGCGGCGGCTACGCCATCCAGCCCTGCAGCCGTTCGGCCGACAGCTTGACGTTGTCCGCACCGGCAATTTCCAGGGTCGTGGCGCCGTCAAAACCTGCTTCCTTGAGCGCCGTCACAATGCCGGGGATGTCGATGACGCCGTCGCCGAGCGGAATGATTGCCATCCCGCACCCGTACATGGTTCCGCGTTTCTCCTCCATGTCGGCAGCCATGTCCTTCCAGTGAACGTGCTTGATGCGGTCGGGCATGGTCTTGATGTAGTCCATCGGATCGGCGCCGCCGAGCCAGCTGTTGCCCGTATCGAGACAGATGCCCACGTTCTCTTCGTGTCCGAGCTTGTCCAGCACTTCCCCCATGGTCTCGACGTTGTCGGTAACCCGGCCATGCGTCTCCAGCAACAGCTCGACGCCAAGCTCCGCCGCCCAACGGACCGGCGTGTAGAGCTTCTCGCAAATGGAGAAGATCTGCTCGCTCTTGGTCAAGCTCTCTCCAAACTCGGTCTTCGGATCGCCGTCGGTCGTGATGACATGCTTGATGCCCAGCAGGTTGGCCAGGCGGATAGCCTTGATGATGTCCGTTGTCCCGTACGTGTCCGGCGCCGCCGGGTCCAACAGGTTGGCGTGCGCGCAAAACGCGGTCAGCTCAACGCCCGCGGCCGCCGCGATGTCGCGGATCTTCGACGGATGACCGTCCAGACTCACGGACGCCGCAAAGCCGTACTCGGCCCCCAGCATGCCGCCGTTGTGATTGTCGGTGACATCCGCGTACTCGATCCCCATTTCGGCGATGGCCTCAAACTGACGCGCCATGCCCGTGAAGGGTTCCACCAGTGCGAAACATCCTATCTTCATCTTCTCGCTCCTTTCCTTTTACTCGTTCTCTGTCATCGTCATTTCCCAGGCATCTCAACCGTCACAATCCCCGCATCGATTCCCTGCCCGCCCATGGTCTGGTGGCAGTGAACGGCGATGGTGTTCCTGCCTGCGCGCAACACGCCGGCAGCGTTGTCCAGCGGCACGTTGATGAGCTCGGTAACGTAGCCGCTCAGCTTCTTCACGAGTTTGCCGTTGATGTAGACCTCTGCGTCTTCATCGTGGTAGACACGCAGGACCGGGTCGGCGGGGACTTCCTTCAACTCGAACGAGCGGCGCAGGTAGATGTCGCTCGTCTTCCACACGGTTTCGACGCGCGTGCCGGGAGTCGACTTCGTGCCGAACATGCCTTTGCCGGTCTTCCATGACGAGTCATCGAAGTCGCTCCCGATCCACCCGTCGGCGGGCTTCCCGGTAGTGTAGCGCCACTCCTGCCCCTTCTTCTCGGACGTGGGCACGATCACGGTGACCTTGGGCGGCGGCGGAAGCTTCGTCACCGCGGGCAGCTTCCTGGCGGAGTCGTAGAGACACGCGTGCAACGCCGCGGACTGTTTGGCGTCGAGCTTCACCATCTCCCGGTCGTAGGTCATAAGCCCGTTGACTTCGCCCTCCACGTCCGTCGTCTGCGTGTAGACGGCGGCGCACAGTCCCTTGGCGACCATGGGACGGAGCTTGTGGATCAGCGTGTCGTAGTGGTGCTGCAGTTCCTGTCGCGACTTGTAGTTGCGGTAGCCCCAGTTGCGCTTGTTCCACCACAGGTGCCCCGGCACGGGCAACCCGAGTCCGCCGAATTCGCCCAGTACGGCCACACGCTTGTCCTCCAGTGCGGGCATCGCCGGCCCGGGGTATTTGTGGATGTCTTTGATGTCGCCGGAACCCTTGTCGTGCCAGCCGCTGGCCTCGTTCACCAGGCGCGTGGGATCGAGCTCCTTGACCCACTTCGCAATTTCCGGCGCGTCGTGTTGTCCCCACCCCTCGTTGAACGGCACCCACATCGCTATGCAGGGGTAGTTGTGCAGGAATTCGACCAACCGCCGGTGCTCCACGCGATACTGTTTCTTGGCCGCGTCGGCCTTGCCGAAGTTGCCGCTGGGCATGTCCTGCCACACGAGCAGACCCATCTTGTCGCAGTGATGATAGAGGCGTTCGGGGGCGACCTTGACGTGCTTCCGGAGCATATTCATGCCCAGGTCTTTGAGCACCTTCAGGTCGTAGACCATCGCTTCATCGGTCGGCGGCGTGTAAAGACCGTCCGGCCACCACCCCTGGTCGAGCGGGCCGTAGTGAAAGACGAACTTGTCGTTGAGCAGCATGCGCAGGACGCCCTTGTCGTCCTTGGCCATCGATATCTTGCGCATGCCGAAGTAGCTTCTGACCGCGTCGCCGTCCTTGATGCCCACGTCCAGGTCGTAGAGAAACGGCGAGCTTGGCGACCACAGTTTGGCGTTGCCGATTCTCAGCTCGAGCGCTACGCCGGACTTGCCGTTCACCTCGCGCACCGTCTTGCCGCCGGCCGAAGCCCTGGCCCACACCTCGGCGTCGCCGCCGGCGACGTTGACCGTCACCAGCACTTTCCCGCCGTCGACATCGGGCACGATCTTGAGCGATTGGATATGGGTTTTCGCCACCGGCTCCAGCCATACGGTTTGCCAGATGCCGCTTACGGGTGTGTACCAGATGCCGCGCGGGTTCTTGACCTGCTTGCCGCGCGCCTGCGTGCCGTCGCTGGTCGGGTCCCACACCGAGACAACCAGCTCGTTGGCGCCCGCTTTCAGCGCGTCCGTGATGTCGAAGTTGAACGGGTCGTAGCCGCCCTTGTGCGAGCCGACTTCCTTGCCGTTGACTTCGACCGTGCAATCCCAGTCGACCGCACCGAAGTGCAGCAGCACGCGTTGCTCCTTCCACTCGGCGGGCACTTCGAACGTGCGTCGATACCAGAGCCTGTTTTCCGCGCCCACCCCTTGCTTGACTCCCGACAGCGCCGACTCCACGCAGAACGGCACCAGGATCTTGCCCGCCCATGTTTCGACCCGCTTCTCGTCCTTGGGCCGAATGGCGTAATCCCACAACCCGTTCAGGTTGACCCACTCTTCGCGCACCATCTTCGGCCGCGGGTACTCCGGCCACGGCTTGGCCGGATCCACGTCCCCGGCCCAGCGCGTCATGATGTGACCTTCCACGGGTTTCCAGGCATCCGCGGCGAAGGGTTTTCCGCAAAGCCCCAGGACAACCAGTGCTGCTACGACGAATCGGGACGTTTTCATGTGGTCCTTCCTTCTCTCCATAAACGGGCGGCAGTGTGCGACGTCGATCTACGCGTTCCGTGGTTTATCGGGCAACCGCGAGCAAAGGTCAAATGCATTTGCAGGCCGGGTTCCTGTCATCCAGGGGCCCTCCACAGCCCACCCCTCACCCGGTCCTCCTGCGTCGGACCGGGTGAGGGGCGGCCTGTTGACGGCCTTGGGATAGCTGGCCACGTCTCCGGCTTCGAGCGGTCCGGAACGAGCTCCGCCGGTTGCGAGGCGGACGTGAACCTGTAAACGGCAGTTACCGGTAACTCCTTTCAGGGTGAATCACAGGAAAGCCCGCAACAGCTTCTCCACCTCCCGGCCGACCGTCGCCGGGTATCTCGGCAGGTGTTCCTGAAGACCGCCCATGCTCAGGCGATCGATGTTCCTGAATGTCACAACGTGCCGTGGGATGACACCGCGCCTCCGGCACAGGTGGACGAAGTCGCACATAGCTTGCTCGGGTGATGCAGCTGCGCCGTTCCGCGGGTACCGGTACACCGGTCCCGTGACACACACGAAGACGATGCGGCCCAGGGCAGTGGCACGTTCTCTGGATCGATTGTGACGACGGTTCGTGAAACAGGAGATCTCCGAGGGCGCCTGCGTGACCGTCTGGTGCAGGTACAGAGCATACACCCCGGTGACGTATGCCGCGGGGTCGAGAGACGTCACCAGGGCTTCAGGCGTGACCGCGCCCGGCAGACCGTATCGCCCCTTGGCGTAGCGCTGGATGATTCCACGTCTGACCAGTCGTTGGAGCGCTGTTCGTAGAGAAGGCGGACCCAGGGAAGAGACGTTTGCCAGCTCAGTCGTCGTGAAAACGACCTTGCCGTGTCTGTCACGCTGGTCATGCAGGAAGTTCTGCCAATCAATCGCTCTCATCGGGCATCTCCGAACGCACATATCGCTTGAGCAGAGCCGTCGCCGCATCCAGAACCACTCTCCCGCCACCGGCGTCATTGAGTTGAGCCGCAGCTACGGCGTCGAGCTGGGTGTCAATGACCTCCTGAACGGCTTTGGCGTGGTAGTCGCTGTGCTTCCGGAGGCGCGACATGCGCTTCTCGATAGCGGAGAAAGCGATTCCCGATGACCGCAGTTTCGCCGGCAACCTCCGGCTGGAATCGGGCGTGAGATGGTCCTGAAAGAGAAACAGGTCCACCAGATCGCGATGCCTGAGGAACGTGCTCCCGAGAATGGCGATGACCTTGCTTTCAATCATATCGCCGTCGGAAGCCGTTGCGTAAATCGTTCCTGCCGCTGTCCGCACCTCAACCGGATCCGCGCACGCGATCCTGGTCACTTCGACCGGTATCTCGATACGGCTGTAAGGCTCGCCATCCTTCCAAAAGGAAAGGTCCACTGTTCGGACGGAGGGCGAATCGGCGTCCGAGCCGCTACGGGCGTCGGCACTTCCCGAATAGCCGAAGCGTCTCGATACTTCCGGGAGCAGGACACGACGCAAGGAGGCGAGTAGATCGCTTTGTTTTTCAGCCAGATCCCCGGCCCAGTGGTAGTCGATATCGTCCGACACCCGCACACTGCCGTCGAGAAGACGGTATCTGAATCCTCCTACAAGGAGTAGATTCCTCCCCACCGGCAGGGTGGCAATTGTGCGCGCCACAACCCGTTGGATAGCCCCTACATCTTCGTTCTTCATCGCTGTTTCATTTCCACATCTGCCCTTCAGAATGCCAGTCCCAGTAACAAATAGCAACATAATTGTCTCGTTATGTTACTGAGAATCAGGAGGAGCAAGCGAGGTCTGTCCCCAGAAGGCGGTCCCCAGAAGGCGGATCGCTTCGACTGGGATGACTGCACCGCGAAAAATGAAGGTGACACCTTCGTCTGATTGATGACCAGCGACTCATGATCGATGATTTATGAAGTACTTCGAGAATCACAAATCATCAATCGGGAATCATCGATCAATGGTGTCATCGACAGTTCCACGAGGTAAGGACATCTGCGGTTCGGAACGGCCGCGGACGGCCTCTCCATTTCGTACCGAGACGTTCTGGAGGCTGGTATGAGATTCGTCCCCCCTCGCAGAGGCCCGCTACGGATCCGGTCGCACACCGCCGCTTTCCACCAGCTCCGCCAGTTTGCGTTGCATTGTCCTCGCCCGTTTCGGATGTGCGGCAATGACGTTGTTCGATTCGCCCGGATCGTTGCCGAGATCGTAGAGCGCCCGCTCGATCGGCGGACGTTTCGGTGGCCACTTGGGATTGGCCGGGGCGGTGTACTTCCACTTGCCCTGGCGCAGTGCCAGACCAAACGACTCCTCGATCATGAACTCCAGGCCGACGGGATCCTTGCCCAGGAACGCGTCGAGGGTGTTGCGGCTGTCGCGCGCTTCGCCCGCGGGCAACGCTTTGCCGAGCAGCGCCGCGAACGAAGCAAGCAAATCGATCTGGTTCACCAGCGCATCCGAAGTCCCGGGCTTGATCCTCTTTGGCCAACGGACGACGAACGGGACGCGTGTCCCGCCCTCGAAGATCTGGTACTTCCCGCCACGGTGAACGCCGGAGCCGTCGTGTCCGCGATCCGCCTCTTCGTTGGAACAGAGGACCGTCGTGCCGTCGTCATAGCCGTCGTCGTACACGGGACCGTTATCGCTCGTTAGAATCACAACGGTATTCTCCGTCAGACCATGCGCGTCCAGCGCCTTCATGATCTCGCCCGCGGTCCAGTCAAACTGCACCATGGCGTCGCCCCGGTAGCCCAGTTTCGTCTTGCCCTTGAAACGCGGGTGCGGGGCGCGCGGCACGTGGATGTCCTGCGAGGCGAAATAGAGGAAGAACGGCTCGTCCTTGTGCGCGGCAATGTATCTCTTCGCCTGCGCGACGAACACGTCGGCCATCGTCTCGTCGTTCCAGAGCGCGGCCTTGCCGCCGCTCATGTACCCGATACGGCCGATGCCGTTGATGATGCTGTTGTTGTGACCGTGCGTGCTTTGGTAGTAGGTCATCGCGCCGCGGTCCTTCTTCCCGTCTGCGTATTGCGTGCTGCCGGGACGCGCCACATCGGCCGCTTTCCTGCCGACATAGAGCGGGTCGCGCGGGTCGAGATTCGCGACGCGATGGTTCTCCACGTAGACGCAGGGCACGCGGTCGTTGGTGGAGGGCAACAGGAAGGAATAGTCGAAACCGACCTCGAGCGGGCCCGGCTTTATCTCGCCGTTCCAGTCCACCGGCGTCTTGCCATCGCCAATACCGAGGTGCCACTTCCCAACCACGGCGGTATGGTAACCCGCCTGTTTGAACAGCTTCGGCAGGGTCAGTTTGTCGGTCGGCACGGCCATGGGCGCGTTGGGCGGCAGAACGCGAACGTTGTGCCGGAAACCGTGCACGCCGGTCAGCAGCGAAAAACGCGAAGGTGTGCAGGTCGCGGCGGCACAGTGGCCGTCGGTGAACAGGAGACCTTCCCGCGCCAGCCGGTCGATGTTCGGCGTCGGGATTTTCGTGGCGCCGTACGCCCCGACGTCTCCGTACCCGACATCGTCGCCATAGACGATCACCACGTTGGGTCGTTCCGCGCCGGGCTTGCCGGCTGCCGATGCGAAGCCTGCGCCGACCGCCGCGGTCGCCGCCGCGCCGCACAGCGTCAGGAAATCGCGCCGTCGCAAATGTGAATGGGTCATAGTACCTCTACCTTCAGTGTCATACGGCACCATAGAATAGTCGACGGTGCGCCTACGGCAACCTTCGATTTGCTGCATTTGCTTTGCGCCACCGGGACAAGCCCTGACTATTATACACAAAAGTCACCATACACCCCTACGAGACACCACTGGAGACGGCGGTCCTCCGCCGTTACGAGCAAGTGTGAGTGCACTTGGCGGAACAAGCGAGGGATTCGTTCATTTCTGTTTCAGTTCGTGCTCAACATTTGCTCGTAACGGCGGAGGACCGCCGTCTCCAGGGTTTTCTCGGTCAACGCTGTGGGGGAGACAATGACTTTTGTGTATAAAGGACAGGACAAGCCCGGCGGTGGCGCAAAGCAAATGCAGCAAATCGAGAAGCCCAGACAACGCCGAACTACACGTGCTTGACCTTTTCCCCCCGGGCATGGTGCAATGCGCGGCCATCATGTGAGTTGGGGAGGTTTGTTCATGCATCAAGGCACACCGTACAAGTCCGCGGCCCTGATGGGCCTGATCGTCTTGCATTTCACCATATTGACGCCGACGCACGCAGCCGGCGACGGCAACACGCGAGCGTTGTTTCTGGTAGGCACGGAGGAGGGGGCCGTCTGGCAGGACATGGCGTATCTCGCCGCTGTTCCCGCGGCGTCGCGCCGCACGGGCAAGGCGCCCGCGGTAATCGCAACGGACCGGTCGGGGAAGATCGAACGTGAAGTCGCGGACTACGTCGCGCGGTACCGTCCGGAAAAGGTCTTTGCCCTGGGCATGAATGCCGACGTCACCGCGCCCGACGGGCAGGAGTGGACGATCTTGAAGGCCGATTCGGCCGCGGAGGCGTCGTGCGCGCTTGCGACACAGTTCTGGGACAGGTGCGATCAGGCGGTTCTCTGCCGCGACGACGACTACTCCTCGGCCCTGCTGGCGTCGTCGCTGGCCGCGTTGTTGGATTGTCCCTTGCTGCTGTCTCACGGGGGCGACGAGCAGACCGCGACGCAGTCGGCCCTGACCGCCCTGGGAGTCAAGAAGCTGACGGCTGTCGGCTCAACGTCGTCCGCGCTCCCGGCCGGCGGGCCGGAGACCGTCGTTGTCAAGGATGCGGTCGAAGCAGTCCGGCAGCTCAAGGATGCCGGTGTTTCCTGCGACTACCTCGCGGTTGTCAATCCGTTCGACCGGACGGGTACGGTGAAGAAGAAGCTCTCGCTGATTGCCCCGTTGCTGTGCGCAGCGCGCGGCGGGCTCGTCGTGCCGCTGGAGTATGACTCCCACTGGATGGCGACGCACAAGGCGGCGGTCGCCGAGAAACGGCCCGCGGGCGTCCCCGATGTGACTGAACCGGCCTACACCGGAACAGTGACTATCTGCAGTGAGAAGGTCGCTTTTGCGCTCGTGACCGCTCCGGGCAGTCGTCGGGACAAGTCGCGCGGCAAGCCGTCGAAGCAGATCCGTCTCGATCTGAACGGCGACGGTGAGTTCTCGGGGACGGGCGAAGGCCCGTTCTGGTCGGCGGACACCGTGAAGGTGGGGAGCGCAAGCTACACGCTTGTGACTTCGGGTCCGACCAAGCGCAAGAAGAAGGCCTCGATCGCGCTGAAGACCTGTACGCCGACGGCGGCGGAGATCCGGAAGCGCCTCGGGGACGTCCGGCGCGCGGCAGGAGGGGTGGTGTCGAACCTCTGCATCGTGGGGCACTCCGACGCAATTCCATTCTGGCTGTGTCTCGACGGACCCGACGCCGAGACATTTGTGGAGTCGGATGTACCCTACGCCAATGCTGACGACGACCCTTTCTTCGAGATCAACGTAGGACGCATTATTGCCGAGAACACCGCCTTTGCCACGCTGCACGCATCGCGGGTGGTGACCTACGATTCGCTTCTGGATCCGCGTTGGAGTCACAGCGTGGGTTTCGCCCGATGGGAAGATTCGCTGGGCCCGCAGTTCGCCAACGTGGGATTCCATAGCCAGTACCTGCACACCAAGCACGACCGTCCCGAAGTGGAGGAAGACAAGCCGCTCGCCCCCGGGGCCAGGCGCGGACGGATCAAACGCCAGGGCACGTGCTACGCGCATTCACCATTGGCAAATGCCTCGGCGATCGTCCACGGCTCTCACTCGTGGTACATGGGGCTCGGCGAGACGTACACGGTCGAGGCCACAGTCCTGTTGTCCCCGTGCGTGGTCGAGTCGGCAGGGTGCGGACCGACGGCGCTACACATCGATCGAGACTACATTTCAGTTGTTTCGCGGCTGTTCCGAAACGGCGCGGTGGCATTCCACGGCAACGCTGTGCCCTCGCCGGCGCCTCACCAGGAACTCCGCTATGGCTTCTGGGCGTCCGTGCTCGGCGGGTCGACGCTTGGAGCGGCTCATCGCGATACACTGAACCGCAAGATGCTCACCGTTCTCGAGAACGACCAGCTCGAGCGCGGCGGGGTCGACAGGCGGACCTTGATCATGCGCCATCTCTACGGCGATCCGGCCTTCAAGATGTTCATCCCCGACGCCCGGCGGTACGAGCCCGTGCGCGTAGACGTCAGCGGTGACCGAGTGACGGTGCACGCCCCCGAACGGTGGTACGTAACCCAGATCCGCGTGCCCGAAGACTGGAAGCAGTGGGCCGGCAAGCCGCTGTATGTTCTGAGAGCGCCGGGCGTCTACATCCGCGCCAAATGGTGCGGCGAGCAATATGACATTGAAGAGATCTACGCCGACGCCGCCCTCACCACGGAACGCGAAGTCCAGGCGATCCGTCAGGAGACCAAGCTTGACGTGCCTCTCGGCTGGCGGGACAAATACTACGTCGATGAGAATGCCGATGGAACGCGCACGTACCGCTGGCGCATTCGAATGGCGGACTTCGACCAGACCGCGGGCAGAATTCGGTCCAAGGTGGAACGTGTCGAGTACCGGATCGAGCCCTCGTCGTGACTCCGCGCGCCCGTGTGTCCGCCTGCCCGTAGCGCGGCAATCCCGTTCCGCGCCTGCGCATCGCGAGAGAAACATCAGACCACCTTACCTCCCCATCGTGACGCGTGACGTCATGCGCGTTGTATCGACTTGAGCCTCGGAACGTTACACAGTACGTACGGGTTGACGCGTCATTCCGGTCGACCGGAAAATGGGAATGACACCGTGCCGGCAGCGGTAGCCCCGGAG
>CAZKRK010000161.1:0-15928 GCA_964555035.1 uncultured Victivallales bacterium
ACGGGCGGTCCATCGCAACGGCAAAAAGGTGTCAAACGGAAATCAGGACGTGACAACCAGTCGCTAACGCCTAGTTCCTGACCCCTTCTCCGCTACCCCAACAACCGGGGTAGATTTCTTGACAGAACGTCTGCATCATGATGGAGCAAGAAGATGATATGGTTCAAATCGTTCTCGTGGTTCTGTTTTAGTCTGATCGTTGTGCTCTCGGTTCACGCCGACGAACGCGGGGCGCCCGCCACGGGCGCGCTCTTACAAAGGGCCGCGGTTCCCGAGACAGACAGGCCCGACGACACGCGGTTCGAGCAGGCCCTGATCGAGATCGTGAGCCTGGAGGAAGATGCCCGGTTCCTGGATGCCCTGGAAATGTGCTGGGGAGCACTGCACCGATTCAAGGACACCGCCCAACAGGAAATCCTGGGCCGGATACGGGACAGACTCAGGCGTGAGAAACGGGCCGAACTCGAACTGGCTGCCGCGATAAAGGGCCTCGCAGGCGAACAGGAGCAGGCACTCGCGGCCGCTCGTGAGAAGCTCCGTCAGGGAGGGGGTGGCGGACGCATTCTGCTTCGAAAGGCCGTTCGAGAGGGCTCCGGCAAGACGGTTGAGCGGGCGGCTGCCTTGTTGGTGGCAATCGGCGACAAATCCGTTCCCGACATTCTCGTCGAGCGTATGACCCCGAAGCCATCGTCCCCGGAGGCCGCGGCACTGATGAAGATGCTTCCGGAACTGAAGGGTAGCCTTCATTACGGTCTGGTGGCGCAGCTCTGCGAGCTCTCCAAAGGAGGGTTGGCGGATCGCCTTTGTCTCGTAGACGTCGTCATCGGCGCGTTGGAGGAATCCGCGGCTCCCGCGTGGGCTCCGGGCGTCGCGCCGGGGCGGCAGGGCAAGCCGGCCCTGGAATCCCTGTCGGCGCGAATGACGGCGGACGAGCAGTTGGCGGCGGCGCAGTTCCTGATTGAATTCGTGGAGCAGCAGGCCGTCCCCCGACCGAAGGAGTCGCCGCGGACGCAGGAGGAGAAGGCGCTTATGTCGCGCGCCGAGAGCCTGCTCCTGGAGAGTCGTTTCCCTGAAGTGCCGTTGCTGCTGCTGACAGAGCTGAACACAAAGCACCGTACCGGGCCCGTGGCCGATCGCCTGATGGCCCTCTATGCCGGCGGCATGGGGCCGCCCGATGATGCCGTTCTAACGGGTCTCTGCACGTACGCGGCAGGCAAAGGGGTCAACCAGACGGCGGCCGTCGGCCTCTTGATGGATGCCCTGGAGAATCTCGTAACAGCTCCAGTTGACAAAGGCCAACCGGGCGCACGGAGGTCCGCTCCTGCCCTTGCAAAACTCGCTGTCATGCTGGACCGTAAGCTGCAGTTGGCCGTGGTCGACTGCCTGGTCTCCCTGGTAGAAGAGCTGTCGGCTCCTCGCGCAGAGACGGCGCCGCCGCCGACCGCGGACGAGACCGCGGCGTTGGATCGCGCGACGAAAATCCTGGTGCAGAGCGGGCTCCCCCAGGTTCCCGGCGCCCTTGTTTCAAAGCTGACGGCGGCCAAGGCGGGTGCGTACGCAGATACGTTGGTGTCGATGCTGGGGCGGATCACACACCGCCTTGGCGAGGCGGAACTGAACCAGCTTGCGCTGCACGCTGCAGGGGGCAGCGCGCACCAGGCTGCGGAAACCGGCTTCTTGATGGCCGCTCTGGAACGCGCGGCCTCGGAACTCCCTGCTCCGGACGGAGCCGCTGCAGCGGGTCCTTTCCACTTTGAGGCGCTGCCGGCCCGCCTGGGACCGGGACTGCAATCCTCGGCCGTGAATGCGCTGATCGCTTTCATCGAGAAGCAATCTGCAACAGCCGCTCCGGAAGAGCTGCAACGGGCGGAGAGAATCCTCGTGGAAAGCGATCTTCGCCAGGTGCCCGGGCTGCTGGTGACGAAACTCACGGCAGCCCCGGCCGGCCCGACTTCGGACCGACTGGCAGGTATGCTGGGAGCGGTCGTAGGCAACCTGAGCACCGATGAAATGAAACGGCTGGCAGAGCATGTGACCGTTGGGGGGACGCACCAGTTCCGGGCAGTGGTTCTCCTGATGGATGCGGTAGAGAACGCGGCCACACCCCTGCCGCCGCCGGGAGAGGTGGGACGACGGGGGGCGCCTGCGTTGGACAAGCTCCCTGCGCTGCTGCCGATGGACCTGCAGCCCGGCATTGTCAACGCGCTGATTGCATTTGTCGAGCGGCAGGCAACACCGCGTGCCGCCGGCGCGCCCGCACAGACACAGGAGGAGAAGGCGGCAGACGCTCGCGCGCGGAAGATCCTGGTCGAGGGGCGACTGCCCCGCGTGCCGGAGCTGCTGGTCGCCAAGTTGAAGGCAGCCCGCACGCACGCGCGTTCGGCACCGTTCGTGACTCTCCTGGCGCGGATGCCGGATCGCGTAACCGAGCTGGACGCGGCGACGCAGGCGGCGCTGATAGCGAAACTGACGTCTTACGTCGAGGGTCGGGTCGCTCAAGACGCGACGGCGGAACAGAAAGCCTTGGCCGACCGGGCAGAGGACCTCCTGGCGGCAAGCCGAATGCCGCAAGGTCCCTCCCTGCTGGCAAGTCGGCTAGCCCGGGTGCAGGGCGGCCCGGCCGTGGAGACGCTGGCAAAACTGCTGGCAGAGACGATCGGACGTGCTGACGCGGATACGATCAAGACCCTCGCCGAATGCGTAGCGACGGGGCAAGCGAACCAGTCCGCGGCAGCCGCTCTGCTGGTGAATGCGTTGGAACGCCTTGCGGGGGCCGTGGTCAACCCGGACGGTGTCGCCCGTCCCCCCGAGTTGGAGACACTGCCTCACCGACTGGACCGGGAGCTGCAATCGCAGGTGGCGGTCGCGCTCGTGGCTTTTCTCGAAAAGCAGGCCTCTCCTCCCCCGGCGGATGCCCCGAAACAGACGCAACAGGAAGCCGCAACGGTCGAGAAGACCAGGCAGATCCTGCTCGAGAGTGGGTTGGACCAGGTTCCGGCGGTGCTGGCCTCCCGGCTGGCGAGCAAGCCTGCGCGGCCCGCGAGCGAGGTGCTGGTCGAATTGCTGGGCCGGATGGCCGGGCGCTTGTCCGAGTTGGACCCGGCCTCGCAAACAGCGCTCTCCGAGGCTCTGATCGTGTTGCTTCAGGGACCCGCCGGTGAGGTGCCGACAGGGCAGGCGGCAGCCGTGTGGGCACGGAAGATCCTCGCCGACCCCAGGCTGCCCGGCGCGCAGGCGGTCCTGGTGGCCAAGCTGGCGGAGAAGCCGTCTGCGTTGTCCCTCGAACCGTTGGTCCTGTTGTTGGGCCGGATCGACCGCCTCGCACGGCTGGACGGGAGCTCGCAGACGGCCCTCACGGGGGCACTGGCGGGATTCATGGAAAAACGGGTCGGGGCGGATGCCACGGCGGAACAGAAAGCAGCGGTCGAACAGGCAGGGGCGCTCCTGGTTGAGCTGCCCCTTCCACAGGTGCCGGGTTTGCTGGCGACCCGATTGGCAGCAACTTCAAACACGGCGTACGCAGAACGCCTGGCAGAGATCCTGCGGCAACTCACGGCGCGGACGGACGCTGCAACGATCACCGTCCTTCTCGGGCATGCGGCAGGAGGAGGGGCAAACCAGACGCCGGCCCTCAGCCTTGCAATGGACTGGCTGGAGCGTTCGGTTACCACTCCCGACTTGGGTGCGGATTGGGAAAGACTGCCGTCGCGGCTGGACGAAGACCTGCAGCGGGCTGTAGCAACTGCGCTGATTGCCTACGTGCAGAAACAGGCGGCCCCACGTCCTGAAGGCTCACCTCAGCAGACAGAAGCAGAGAAGGCCACCGTTGAGCGGGCCGAGGAGATCCTGGCGGCAAGCGGGTTGCGGCAACTGCCGGAGCTGTTGGTGGCGGGGCTGAAAAAATCTGCGACAGGGCCGCTCGTATCCGTACAGATAGACATGCTCGCGAAGCTGACACCATTTCTGGCAGGACTGGAGCAGGAACTGCAGCCCGTTCTGATCGAATCGCTGCTCTCCTTCATGACGCACCAGGCCGTCCCGAGACCGGAGGGGACGCCGCCACGGACGGCGGCGGAGAAGGCGGCGGATCGCGCATGCGGCATCATCCTGCAGGAGAGCGGATTGCCGGAAGTGCCGGCCGCGCTCGTGGGGCGGCTGACGAAGAGCCCGGCGGGGCCTCTCGCTGAGCGGTTCGCGAAACTCCTCGGGCAGATGACAGACCGTCTCGGCACCAGTGAGTTGCGGCAGCTTGCCGCACATGCGGCGTCAGGCGGCGCAAACCAGACCGCGGCTCTGAGCCTTGTGATGGATGCCCTTGAGCAATCCGTGGCGCCCCTGGTCGGAGAACCGGAGCTGGAGAAGCTCCCAACGCGACTGGATGTCGATCTGCAATCGGAAGTCGTGCCGGCACTGGTGGCATTCGTGGAGAAGCAGGCGACTCCACCACCCGCTGACGCGCCTCCGCGGACAGAGACAGAAAAGGCAGAACTCGTCCGCGCCGAAGCAATCCTGGTGCGCGGCGGGCTGCTCCGGGCGCCTCATCTTCTGGCAACAAGGCTGACGGCAACCGTGACCGGGCCGCGGGCAGACCGGCTCGTTGGACTGCTTGGACGGATGCCCGACCGAATGGTGGAGTTGGACAAGGAATCTCAGACGGCACTGGTCGAGACTCTGGTAGCGTTCATGGACCTGCGGACGGCGGCGCGGCCGAGCGCCGGGCAGCAGGCCGCCGTGGCTACGGCCGAGAAGATCCTCCTGGACAGCAAACTTCCCGTAACGCCACGCCTGCTGTCAGACAAGCTCGTGCTGCACCCCCCCGTGCCGTCCGCGGCGCGACTTGCCTCGCTCCTCGACCAAATGACGGAGCAGATGGACAGCGCGGTCATACACGCACTCGCAACGCATGTCGCACAAGGAGGATCGAACCAGATCGCCGCGGCCGGTTTGGTGATAGACTGGCTGGAAAACGCAGCGACGTTGGCGCCCACCGCGTCCGCCCCGAACCGGGCCGGGCTCCTGGCCCTGGAGACGCTCCGCTCGCGCCTGGACCAGGATCTTCAGGCCGCGGTTGTGAAAGGGCTGGTCGCTTTCATCGGCACGCAGTCGGCCCCCCGGCAGGAACGGGAGAAAACGGCGGCCGTGACGCGGGCCGGAAGGATACTCGCGGTGGGACGATTGGCCGAAGCGCCGGCGGTTCTGGCGGCGGCACTGGCAAAGGCCCCCGCTACGCCGGCGGCTGAGTCCCTGGTCTGGCTGCTGGCAGAGATGAAGGACCGGTTGGCGGAGTTGGACACGACGTCACAGCAAGCCCTGGCGCAGGCGCTGATCGCATACATGGAAGAACTTGCCGTATTGGAGCAGACCCCGGCGCGAATGGCATCCATCCAACGGGCCGAGAATCTCCTCGCGGATGGAGCGATGTCCGCGGCACCCGCCCTCTTGGCTGCCAAGTTGACCAAGACGGCGAATGTTCAGCTCAAGCAGCGACTCGTTGACGCCCTGGAGGCGCAGACCGGGCATGTGGAGGCGGCGACCGTCGAACAACTTGCCGACTACGTTGCGGCCGGCGGCACCAACCAGGCAGCAGCGGTGAACCTCCTGATGGCCGCGCTGGAGAGTCGAGTCACTGTCTTGCCGGGCGGGGAGCCGGAACTGCGTCGCCTGCCCTCCGTGTTGAGTGCGGATCTGCGCCCTGCCGTGGCCAACGCACTGGTTGCCTTCGTGGCGAGACAGGCAACGCCCCGACCCGCGGGCGCACCATCACGGACCGAGGATGAGCAAACCGCCGTGGAACGTGCTCGCAGAATCCTGGTGGAGAGCGGCCTTCCCGAAACCAAAGCCGTGCTGGCCGCCAGGCTCAGTGGCTCCGAACCGGCAGGGCAATGGCTCGTCCCTCTGCTCAGTCGGCTGGCGGATCGTCTGAGCGCGGCAGAGCTCCAGCAGCTTGCCTCTCACGCGACGCAGGGCGGGACAAACCAGGTCGGCGCCGCGAGCATCCTCATGGACTGGTTGGCAAGCCGCGTGACCGATACCCCCGGTGGGGAGCCGGCCCTGGCCGGGCTCAACCTGCGCGTGGATCCCGCACTGCAGAGCCTCTCGGTGGACGCGCTGATCGCCCTGGTGGCCAACCAGTCTTCTGCGCCGGCCCCGGGTGTTCCCGAACAGCTGCGGGAAGAGGCGGTCGAACGCGCAACAAGGATACTGGCAGAGAGCGGTCTTGCCGGAACGCAAGCGGCGTTGGCAGGCCGGCTGACCGGGCAGCCGGCGGAAGACTGGCTCGTGGCGCTGCTCACGCGAATGGCAGGAAGCCTGAACCCGGCCAGTTTGAAGGCGCTTGCGGAACATGCGACGCAGGGCGGGAAAAACCAGACAGCAGCAGCAAGTATCCTTATGCTTGCATTGGAGGCGGCCGTTACGGCCCCGCCGCCGGCAGGACAGAACCAGGAGCCGGTACCCGAGTGGGAGAAGCTGCCGGCCCATCTGAACGAGGCCTTGCAGCCGCTCGTGGCAGACGCGCTTGTCGCCTTCGTTGTCAAGCAGTCGAAGCCGCTCCCCCAGGGCGCGCCGCCGCAGACCGAAGCAGAGCAGGCAGCCGTCCAACGTGCTCGAAAGATCCTCGTGCGAGGGCGCTTGCCACGGGTCCCGCAACTGCTGGCGGGCTTGCTGGCACAGGATCCGGGAGGTCCCGGCGCCGTATCCTTGATTGCGATGCTCGAAGAGATGAAGAACCGCGTGGCGGAGCTTGACGCGGCC
Source organism: uncultured Victivallales bacterium (assembly GCA_964555035.1). Taxonomy (GTDB): domain Bacteria; phylum Verrucomicrobiota; class Kiritimatiellia; order UBA8416; family CAYOBW01; genus CAZKRK01. The sequence goes on from CAZKRK010000161.1 coordinate 6,754, forward strand.
TCCCGTAAAGCGCTGATCGCAGGACTGATCGCCTCTATTGAGAAGCATGCGGCTCCTCAGTCAACGGCAGAAGAGCAGGCTACGATTGACTCGTGCGGCAGCATTATGCGGGGTGGCGCTCTACCTCGGGCACCAGGACTATTGGTCGCCAGGCTGACGGAGCTTCCCGCCGGTGCGTCTGCCCGGCAGATCGCAGGCCTTTGCGCACAAATGACCGATCGTCTGGACCGGGAAGCACTGGCGGCGCTTTCTTCATACGTGGCGGCCAACGGCACAAACCAGGTTGCGGCGGTAACGCTGCTGATGGACTCGCTGGAGAGCTCCGTCACGACATCACAGGACGGCACACCCGCGCTGCACAACCTGTCCGCACGACTGGGCAGGGAACGGCAAGTGATGGCCGCTGACGCACTGATTGCGTTCCTGGCGAACCAGGCGGAGCCGCGCCCCGGCGGCACGCCGCAAACAGGGGAAGGGCGGGCAGCGGCGGACCGCGCGGTTCGTATTCTGGTGGGAAGCCGACTGCCCCGGTCGGGTGATGCGTTGCTGGCACGGTTGACCGGAAATCCGGGCGCTCCGGCGCCCGGGTGGCTCATGGACCTTCTCGGCCGCATGCGGGACAGCCTGGGAGCGGACAATCTCGGGGGGCTTGCCGACCATGTGGCGAAGAAGAGCGCGAACCAGACAGAGGCGGCAGAGCTCCTGATGGATGCGCTCGAAGGGCTCGTGACACCGCCTCCACTCGCCGCTGCACCCGACCGGAAGATGCTGCCCGAGCTGGAGAGACTCCCCGCCCGGCTGGATAGTAAACCGCGGGCCGCGGCCGTACGTGCCCTGGTCGCCTTTGTTCAGAAGCAGGCGGCGCCGCGAGCCGCAAACACGCCACCACAGACCCAGGCGGAGAAGGTTGCCGTGGCACGTGCCGGAAACATCCTGGTCACATCCCGGTTGCCCGGCACGGAAGCGCTTCTCGCAGCGGCATTGGCAAAGGACACCGCCACTCCGGTTGCGGATTCCCTGGTGCGCATTCTCGAGGGACTCAAGGACCGACTGGGGGAGTTGGACTCCGCGGCACAGTATGCTTTGATCCAGGCGCTGATTGCGTTCATGGAGCCGCGTGCCGCTCCCGGGGCGACAACGGAACAGACCGTGGCCGTGGACTGGGCCTCGGGCATTCTGGTGAAGGGCGGACTGCCACAAGCTCCGGGATTGCTGGCCGCAACGCTGGGGCAGGTGGAAGCCGGTCCGTTTGCCGACCGCCTCGTGAAGCTGCTGGAGCAGATGGCCGGCCGATTGAGTGAAACAGATTTCAAGACTCTCGCGGGATATGCCGCCGGCGATTCGGCACACGGGACGGCGGCGGCGAACCTTGTGATGGACGCCATGGAAAGCCTGGTTGCGGGACCAACCGCGGGAAAGCCCGAGTTGGAGAAACTCCCCGCACGCCTGCCGGAGACATTGACGCCCGTGGCGGCAAACGCACTCGTGGTCTTCCTGGAGAAACAGGCAGCGGCCCGGGCAAAGAAGGTGCCGCAAGGCACAAGCGAGAGTGCCGCCGTGGAACGGGCGGAGAAGATCCTGGTGCGGGGAAGGCTCCCCCAGCTATCGCCGCTGCTCCTGTCGAAGCTTGGACAGAATCCGCCTTCCCCCTTCGAAGAGGACTGTGTCCGTCTGCTTGGGCAAATGGACGATCGCCTCTGCGAACTGCCCGTCAGCTCGCGGCAAATCTTCTTCCGACATCTGACCGGTTTCATCGCCGCTCGAATCGGCCCGCGGGCAACGGCACAGCAGAAGGAGTCAGTGGCGCTGGCAGGGAAGGCGTTGCTCGGCAGTCGCCTCCCGGAACTGCCCGCCTTCCTGGTGAACACGCTCAAGCAGGACCCGGCGGCGCCGATTGCCACGGAGTTGGCGAAACTCGTCGAGCAGATGCCCGCGCGTGTGGGGGCGCTTGATGCCACCTCCCAGGCAACGCTGTGCGGAGCACTGATAGCATTCATGGAAACACGGGAGGGCCACGCGGCTACCGAGCAAACGGTAGCGGCGGAACGCGTAAGCAGATTCCTGGCGTCGGGAACTCTGCCCCAGGCGCCACGCCTGCTGGTTGCGAGGCTGGCGGGGAACCCACCCAGACCTTTTGCAAAGAGACTGGTGGACCTGCTGACGCGTCTGGCCCGCCGGGTTGACGGCGAATCCTACAGTCGGCTCACGGCCATGGCCGTCGCAGAGGGGCCGAACAAGGCCCTGATCGAGAAGCTTGTCACGGCCCTGCCAAAGCCGGTCCAGTAAGATTCGCTCTGGCGAATCTACGGCGGGAGACAGCGGGCGAAGTATGGCTTGTCGATCAGGGCCTCTCCACTGTCGCAATCCCGCGGCCGTGCACGACGGGGAAGCAAGCGATTCCGGTGGTCGAAGTGCAGCGCCGTGCATAGGCCCGGAGGGCCGTCATAGTAGAGCCTGGGGTGAAGCGTAGCGGAACCCCAGGATCCGTCAGTCAGCAAACCCGGTGAGCCCCGGAGGGGCGACATATGCGCTTGGTTCGACCGCAGGGCTGGTGCGCGGCGGTATGCGGATTCGCGCCGCCTATGCCGCCAACGCCTTCTTTCCCCGTCGGAGCAACTGCCGGTAGCTGGCGGGCGGTGGGCAGTTGCCAGTGGCCAGTGGCTACCGGCTACAACCCCTGATCCAAGGCGGGCAGCGGGAACTTCTTCGAGGGGCTGTGCTGCTCGCCGATCAGCTTCTTGGCCTTGGCCACGATGTCTGGATGGTCGGCCGCCACATTCTTGGACTCGGAGATGTCCTTGGCGATGTTGTAGAGTTCGATGGGGCTTTTGTTCGCCTTCTTGCGACCGAGCTTCTGGGCGATCGCTTTCCATTCGCCCATGCGGACGCTCACCTGACCGCCGTAGCCCGAGAACTCGCGGTACAGGAACGGACGCTCCTCCTGCTTTTGACCCAGCAGGGTCGGCAGAAAGCTAATGCCGTCGACCTCTTTCGGGACATCCCGCGGTTTACCGATCGCATCGGCCACCGTGGGGAGCAGGTCCTCGAAACCAACAACGCGGTCCGACTCGCTCCCGGCCTTGATCTTGCCCGGCCAGCGTGCGATCATCGGCACGCGGACCCCGCCTTCGTACAACGAACCCTTCAAACCGCGCAGGGGAACGACGCTTTTGAAGAAGTCGTAATCCACTTCCAGCTTCAGATGGGTGGTACCATTGTCCGAGGTGAAAATCACAATCGTATTGTCGGCTAGTTTCAGTTCTTCCAACAGCTTGAGCAGGTTGCCGATGTAACGGTCCATGCGCGTGATCATCGCCGCGTAGCAGGCACGCGGGGTGAAGTGCGGCGTGTACCCGTAGCCCCTGGCGCGGGTGAACGGCGGGTCGTTCCAGCCCAGCGCCAGGTACGGCTTCAACTCCTCGTCGGGCACGTGCAGTGCCACGTGCGGGATGATGGTCGGATAGTAGAGAAGAAACGGTTTGTCCTTGTTCGCCTTCACGAACTCGAGCACCTGCTCCGCGATGCGGTCCGACGCGTAGTCCTTGCCCTTGAAGGCTTCATAACTTTTCGGGTCCTTCGGATCCGCACCTTTCGGCAACGACGCATGTCCGGGAACCGGCGGGTTGTTGTTGAGCGGGACTCGTTTGTCGTCGCTCCACAGGTACGAGGGATAGTAACTGTGGGCATGACGCTGGCAATTGTACCCATAGAACCGGTCGAAGCCCTGCTTCAGCGGGTCGCCTTCCGACTTCGGCGCACCCAGACCCCATTTGCCGAACGCACCTGTCACGTATCCGTGCTTCTTCACGATGTCGGCAATGGTGACTTCGCTGGTGGGCATCGGCCCCTGCCCTTCGGGCTTCACCTCGCTGTTGTTGCGGATGTAGGCATGCCCCGGATGCTTACCGGTCATCAGGACGCAGCGGGACGGGGCGCACACCGCATTGCCGGAGTACGCCTGCGTGAACTTCATCCCCTGTGATGCCAGTTTGTCGAGATACGGCGTCTTGATCTTCTTCTGCCCGTAGGAACCCAACTCGGCCCAGCCCAGGTCGTCCGCCAGGATGATTACGATGTTGGGCGGCTTTGTCCCCTGTGCGCGGGACGGCCGAACCAGGGCCGGCCCCAGGGCGGCTGCCCCCAGAGCCTGCAGAAATCTACGTCTGTTTAACGGTGCTGATGTGCTGCTCATAGTCAGTCCTGCTGTAATTACGTTCCAACGGCGCTTTTGATTAACATATACGATATTCATACTCGGTATATTGCGGAAAAGCAACACGGTCGAGTGAGAGCCAATTCCTTATCGGCTCATTGCCGTGCCGAGTGTGGTTAGGGTCGAAAAATGCCGGATGCAACAGACACATTCTTCGACCACTCATATCCCACAGGCGTTCCTACAGACTCTCTCCCACCACCCGCTTCAGTTCTTCCAGCTTGTCCGGCGTGAGTTGCTTGTACGAAATCGTGCCGGCGTCTTCGGCAAACGCGAGGTCGATATTGCCCTTGAGCGCGACGTGCTCACGCACCGCCTGCGCCAGGTCACGGCGGGTAACGCCGAGCCTGGCGGCGAGCAGCGTCATGCGCTCGACGTCCTGTTGACCGTCGCGGAAGGACTTCATGCGCAGCGAGCCGTAGCAGCCGTCGTAATCCCAGCGCTCGGCCGCGGGGTAGAAGACCGCGTTGCGCGCCTTTTCCGCTGAATCCCAGGCATCGTTGCCGCCATAGGCCAGCCACGGCAGCAGGCCGTCGCGACCGCCCAGCCATGCGTCCAACGCCCAGCCCCGCGCTGACGTCGGCTGCGACTCCACGGAAGAAGTGCCACCGTATTCCCACCCCTTGCGCACTGCGCCGGGCGTTCTCGGCCGATAGCTGCGCATGAAGTCGCGCGCAAGCGCCGCGTATTCCCGGACGTTTGACTGTGAGAACACCATCGTGTCGACCTCGTCCATCATGCCGCGCGCTTCCTGCACACGGGAGCAGTCGATGCGGTAGTCCAGCGTCACCGAGTCAACCCCCTCGAATCCCCTGCGCGCCAGCTCGCCGAAAAACTGGATCGCCAGGTAGTCGTCGCGGAACATGGGCTCGTCCAGCAGCCAGAACGTCGTCTCCGGGGCGTACTGGTACTTGTTGTTGAGAAAGAACTGGAAGCTGGTGCGGTCGTAGCCCTTTCGCTCCAGGTGCTCGGCGATGCCGCGGCAGACGGCCACAAAGCCGTCCGCGTACTCCCGGGTGAAATCTCCCCGAATATCCACGTGCCGGGCGGACTGGTCAAAGGCGAACCCGTCGGCCAGCTTGACGGGCCAATTCTCGTAGAGCGGCAGGTAGAACGCCGACACGGGCACACCGGCGCGCGGGTTGTCGGCAAAGGCCTTGCCGGTCAGCAGCGGACCGAAGTGACGGTCGAAGCCGGCGAACGATGCCACGCGCATGTCACTGCCGTTTCCGGTCGTCTCCAGCGCCATCTGGCCGACGGTCCAGTTGCCGGAGTGCGCATAGGGTACGATGTTCACGTTCAGCCGATTGCGGTGCGCCAGGCGGTGCAGGTTGAGAGCGCCCTCCCAGCTCTTGGCCGGCGGATACCCGTAGCCGTTCATGTCGCAAACGAAACTCAGTTCGTCGGGAAGCGTAAAGTCCCACACGGTCAGTTCCAGCGGAACGTCGACGGGGTCAAGCCCGTTGGCCGTCAGCGTGAGCACCCCCTCGTACACCCCCGGGTCGGCCTTGTGTGGCACCCACACGTCGACGTAGAGCGCCTGCACCTTCTGGCCGGGCACGCGATTCTCGTGGCTGGGGATGGAGATTGGACCGGTCAACGGCACGAGCGGATCGGGAAACCACTGCCCATCTTTGCCCTTCAGGTTCCACTGCCGGAAAAGGCTCACCACGTCGGACGAGATCACGCCTTTTTGCCCCGGCGCGGTCTTGCCGCCGCCAAGGAGCAGCATCCAGTTCGCATACTCGTCCGCATCGCGTGCCCTCAGGTCTTCCATTTCCTGGAAGAAACCGGCGGGGTCTTTGCGCTGCCGCTCCCGCAGCTCGTGGAAGCGCTTGACAACGGCAAATACCTCCCCGGCGCCCTCCTTGTCCGCGCGCATCAGTTCCCGCATGGCGGCCTGGAAGCGACCGGGATCGTTGACGTTCAGCAGAACGTAGCGGTTGATGTCCGAGAACCGGTTGCGCTTGCGCAGGTCCGAACAGGTGATTCGCAGGCCGTTCATGCGATCCGGTAGCCGGTTCTCGACCGCGAGCTGAAAGCCCGCGAAGTCGTTGCGCCCGGCACAGAGCACGACTCTGCGCCGCTCGCCGTCCCACACGGCATTCCCGTTGCGATACGCACCGGCCGGCGCCTTGTCATGGTAGGCGCCCTCGTGCATCGCATTGCCCGTGAGCGGATTGATTTTAGAGTTGGAGGGACAGGCCCACACGCGCATGCCGGAGCGATCGACAGGCCCTCCCGCCTTTGTCGCGATCAACGGCGGGGTCTTGAGCGTAACCGGCCGTGCTGCGCGTGTTCTACCGCTGAGAGAGACGGGGCGCGACCGGTTGCCGGCTTCGTCGTACGCTACCACGGTGAAGGCATGCTCCGCGCCGGGCTCAAGACCGTAGATTGGGAACTCCTGCCGGCTGCCGGGCTCACCGGGCCGATAGGTCCGGCAGCGCGGCAGGAGGTCCGCGGTCGAGGGCTCGCCGGCGTTGAGTTTCCCCTTCGCCAGGTAGATGCAATAGCCGAGAACGCGTCCACCCCGCACTCCATCGTCCCCGGGACACGTCCACGAGAGCAGTATGTCGCCGGCTTCCTTGCCGGGGGCGGCTTCCGCTTTCGATACGGCGGCAGGCGGGTCGGTGTCCGTGCGGCTCCCCTCTACGATCAGAAAACACGGCGCCTTGCTTTCGCGGGAATTGATGTAGTGGTTGGGGTTGGGCGTGCGCCGATACGTCGACTGAAACGCGCGCTGGCCCTTTTCGTCGACTACGGCCAGCCCGAAAGAATCGCCTTCGACCAGCAATCCGTGGGCAACGTCCAACGGCAGTTCCACGCTGTAGTACGCCCGGCCCGCGTCGTCACGCGCCCATCCCGATCCGACCGCGCCCCACGTGCTGCCGCCCGCGCCGAAGACCGCGAACTTGAAGTTGCTGCCCGCCCCGGCCCAGGTCTTGTCGGAATAGACGGCATGGGTGTAGGTTGCGCCGCCGCGGCTCCTCTCGCCCTGGCGTTCCGGGGGCAGCTTGCCCGGACCGCCCGATCCTGTCCCCTCCTTCCAGTCGGTGCTGACCGTGCTGACGCCCGCCACGTTCATCACGCACTGTTCGGTGCGGCTCAGGTAGAGCGTGGCGCGTTTTACCGTCATGCCTTTGCAGCCCGACGTGTCGAACTTCAGCAGTGTGTATTCCTCGAACCCCTTGCACTTGAGCCGTTGCGCCCGGCCCCAGTTCCACAGGCGCTCGTTCGTGGTCCTGTTCTTGAAGCTCGAGACCTGCGTGTCGGCAAGCACTTCGCAACGGATTCCGTCGCGGACCGGCTCGATCTTGCCGACCTTCTCCTTGAACTCCCTGGGGGCCGACATGATGCGGAAGTAGATTTCGCGCACCGCCAGGAAGTTCACCCACGTGCGCAGAGCGTAACCGCTGTTCTTGAGGTTTTCCTCCGAAAAATTGCCGTTGTCGCCGCCCGACGGGTGGACGCCGTCCTTGGAAATGAGCGTCCCGTCCCAGCTCGTGCCGGGGCGGCGTTTCATGACTTCGGCATAGAAATCCACCAGCGGCACGTTGTGCTTCGCGGCGACCTCCCGGATCACGGCGTTGATCTCCTCGCACGTTTTCATTCGGCCCCGCCGCGGCGGAATGGTGTTGAGAATCGGGATGCAGTGAGCCGCGATGCACTTCCGCACGACTTGATCGAGTCCGTCACGGTACTTGGGACCGGCGTTCATGTCGTTGGTGCCGATCATGATGATCGCTGCCTCGGGCTGCTCGCGCTTCAGCACCTTGTCGACCGTCCCCAGCAGGTTGCCCACCCGCCAGCCGGAGTAGTTGCCGTGGTTGCCGCCCTTGGCACGGAACCCCTTGAGCGTATCGCGCCACCTGCGCTTGGGCCGCTTCGGGAATCCGTCGTCCCCCTTGAGGAACGCGTCCGGTTCCATCCATCCGATCGAAGTCCAGAACGCCATGCTGTACGTAATCGAATCCCCAAACTGCGCAACGTAGCCGGGATTGCCCTCGAACCCGGCATTGACTTCCTTCATCGGCTTGTACCAGTAGGGCACGGGTGCGCCGCCCGGCGCTGCTTCGGCCGCTCCACCCCACATGAGCGCACCGAGCAGCAAACCTGTACCTATCTTGTTCTCCAGCACGGACACCTCCTTCCGTCACAACCATGGCTTTCCACGATCCGTGTCACCGTAGCAAAGCGCCATCCCGGGCGCAAACCGCAAGAGCGTGCTTGCATTGGACCGGCGCCGGTGACATTTTGAGGATTCCACCGTGACAGGTACGTCGGATATGAGTGTCGCCCTGCCCGGGCGGAAGAGCAACAGGCTCCTCTCGCTCGCGGCGACGTGCGCGTTCTTCGGCGCATTTTACGCCTACGTTCTGCTCTGCCTTCAACCCCGCCTGCTCTACTTCGCGGATACGCTGGTCATGCCTTCGGGACGCGCGATCGATTTCCCGTTGTTCCTGAAGGGAATGGACTTCTTGCGGGAGTTCCTGGGCCGACCGGGAGGGATCTGCGCGTACTTGGCGGCATGGTGCAGCCAGTACTTCTGCTACGCCCACGGCGGTGCGCTGATCCTGACGGTCATGGCATTCCTCGCGTTTGCGTCCAGCGGACGGCTGATGAGGCGTATCGGCGGTGCAGTCGCCGGGTCCGTTTGTTTCGTTCCCCCGCTGCTTCTGCTGGCGGCGTGCAATCGGTACACCCTTGGCCTCGAACACTGCGTCGCTCCGCTTGTCGCGCTGGCAGCCGCGGGCCTGTACGCCTTGGCTGTGGGCCGGCTGAAATGGCGCCTGGTGCGGGGACTGGTCGTCGCCGCCGCCTCGGTCGCGTTGTACGCTGTCGCCGGAAAGGCGGCCGTCCTCTTCGTCACCCTGTGCGCGCTGGTCGAATTCCCGGTCATCCCGGGAACACCACCGGCCGGCCCCTCACCCGGTCCTCCTGCGTCGGACCGACCTCTCCCCC
>CAZKRK010000162.1:0-15839 GCA_964555035.1 uncultured Victivallales bacterium
CCAGGTTCAATTGACGGGCGTTTCGCAAACGTAGACCCTTTTCGGACGGGGTCTAATTATGAAAAGCTGGGAGCGCTGGGGAAAAAGTAACTTCAGCGGTCATGTGTGCCGATAGCGGCCTCGGTTCTGACGAGACCGATCGCCTACTACTTCTCTTTCGCAGCTTTCTCCAGCTTCGTAATCGGTCTTTCCGGACGCGACGTGCGCCCCCCTGCCGGATCCGTTCTCGTCACGTAGTTGTGCTGCCACGAGAGCAGGACGCGGTCGTCCGGTTTCAAGCCCTTGATGGTCTTGTTGAGCTGCGGGTCTCCGGTCGGATTTCTATGGAAGTCGCTGATTTGAATCGTGCGCTCCGTCTGCTTCTTGTCGCCATATTCCCCCGGCTTCTCGTACTTCAGGTACTTAACGATCTCGAAGCGAGCGAATTCGCCCGAGTGTCCACACTGCTCGGGGCAGCGTGCCGTTCTTCCCCTGCACCTGCGCTGCTCAATGCCCGCAAACGTGGCTACGGTCTCGTGGATGGAAAGCGTCTCTGTCTTCACATCCTCGGCAGTAACCATTCCCACGATGCCAGGGAGCATCATGCCAACGACAAGTACGATTCGTCCTGTTCCTCTCATCTCTCCACCTCGCTGTTTGTGTTGTGTTCTTCCTATAGAGAATCATCTCTCGTTCACGCGTACGCGCAAGAAGCTCCGAGACCCACCCCCGCCGGGAACGGTAATCATGGCAGACGCCCTTGCTGTTGTTGCGGTGTATACGTCAGAGAGAGTTTCCCAGGAGCCGGACAACAGATCGCTGGTGTGCTGGACCTGATACTCCCTCCCAACAACTGTACGCCATTGGAGAGTGACCTGCGAGTAGCTCGACGAACAATCCTGGATGCTGAAATGGTCCGCCGCGTTGAGGACTTGAGTAGACGCCAGGTACTCATGCAAGTCGGATTGCCCGTCGCCGTCATAGTCTCTCGGTCTGCTGGTGCCTGAGTAGGTGCCGCCAAGGATATCCATGTGGCCGACACGAGCGATTTCCCACGTGTCCGGGATGCCGTCACTATCGGCATCTTCGGGGGGGATTCCACTGGGCGTACTGGATGCGGACCGAGGATCGGAGCCACCCACCCGTTCCGCGAAATCGTCGAAACCGTCATCGTCGGAGTCGGGGTCGCAAGGGTCTGTTTCCCCAGTGTCCATGATTCCGTCCTGGTTCTTGTCCTCGGCGCCATCCCAGAGTCCGTCGCCGTCGGTGTCCACCTTGTTGGGGTGAGTACCCATCGTTTTCTCGGCATCCTTCAGGGCTCCATCTCCGTCCGCATCGTGGTTGGCGACCGCATCATAGGGGTCGAGCAAGTCTCGGTCGGCGTTCTCGAACTCGATGTAGTCGGGAGTGCCGTCCAGGTCGTAGTCGCTGGTCAAGTCCAGAGGTGTGTTCGGACGCGAGCGACCGACGCCGTTGGTGTCCCCGTAGTACTGCGCCAGCGTGCTCACCATGGACTGAACCCGGGCGGCGTTCACGGCGGAGACGTCCGCGGCGGGGGCTTCGTTATACGAGCCGCTAAAGTCAAACAGTTGCAGTGCACTGGCATCCGTCGTCCAGTGCGCCGCGGCATCGCCTTTCGTGACACCGTTGAAGGTACCACCTCCCCCATGGCCGTCGGCGTGGATCAGCTTCCAGTCGCCGGCCCGCAGGCCGAGGTGTCCGTAGCGGCTGTGGTGCACCACCGCGTCGCGCGCGGAAGGGCCCTCCCCAAGAAGGACATCGGCAAAGCTGAAACTGTCTTCGGCAACCTCCGGCCCGAAGGGGACGTGGAGGATGTCGGCGAGCGTCAGGAAGATGTCCGTGAGGCAACGGGGGGTCGCGTCCTCGAGATCGGCGGCAATCTCCCCGGGCCAGCGGACCATGAGGGGCACGCGAACGCCGCCGTCGTGCGACATGGTCTTGAACCCGTAGCGGTCGACATTGACGCTCCAGGGGCTGCTGTTGTAGCGGCTGTCATTGACCGAGCCCCTGGGGGCGTTGTAGGGGGCACCGGCATCAGGATGTACCTGGATCGACCAGGCGTACCCGAGGCCGCCGTTGTCGGACGAATAGAAGACGATCGTGTTGCTGGCGACGCCATGGGTATCCAGCGTGTCGAGGATACGGCCGACGCAGTAGTCGTGAAGCTCGAGGAAGTTGAGATAGTTGTGTGGTGTATCGGGGGCATTGGGGCCTGTCCCGTGCATGGCCGTGAAATCGATGCCGTGGTAGTTCGTGGGCACGTTGTACGGGGTGTGCATCGTGTGAGGCGTGTAGTAGAGGAAGAAGGGGCGACCCGGGTAGTTGGTAAGATGGTCCTCGATGAAGTCCACGGCGCGCTCGGTCGTCTCGGGAAGCACGAGGCCGATGTCGTCGTTGGTCAGGCTCTCCCCCGCCGCAATCGTGTTCGAGTGGGTCGTCCCTGGAGCCAGGCTGGGCGGATAGAAGAGCTGCTCGGTGTAGTCGATGTACTCGCCGTTTTCCTGAAAGCGCTTGTTCTTGACGAAGTACCCGTCGTGGAGGAAGGAGTAATGGAAATCGATGTCGTTCGGCGGCGTTACCAGGTGCCATTTTCCTACCACCGCGTTGCGGTAGCCGAGCTTGGCCAGCATCCGCTGGACCGTCATCCGTTCGGTCGTCGGGTAAGGCGGCAACGGATCGGGGACCGGACCGGAACCAAAGTTGTGCTGTGGGAACCCGATTTTGACGTAGGTTCGCCAGGTATAGCGCCCGGTGAGGAGGCTGTACCGGCTGGGCGCACAGAAAGCGCTTGGGCTGTAAGCCTCCGTGAAAATCGCCCCCTCAGCGCAGAGTCGATCCATGTTTGGGGTCGAGATCGGACAAGCGGAGTGAAGTGCCTTGATGTCGCCGTAGCCCTGGTCATCCGCCAGAATGATGACAATGTTGGGACGCTTCTCCACGACGCCCGCCCATGCGCAAAGCACACCGCACAATACAGCCAGCAATACCGCTGCAATGTATCTACTCACGCCCGTCTTTCTTCTGTTCCTGTTCATGATAGCGCTCAATCCTCAGACTCCCAGTCCCCAGACTCGGCCCCCGGCATTCCGTGCCGATGCTCCGTAAGCGCGCATTCCTGCCCGGATACCGTTTCCAACGTGGCAAGGTGGTAGCGGTTGTTGTTCGGGTCCGGGCTCGAGCGGATCGGCTCGTTGCCCTGGCTGACGATGAACGGTATTTCGGCACGGATCACGAGCTTGCCCCCCGAACGGGAGAGAACACGTCCCTCACGCAACTTGCCATCGTTCCACTCCAGGTCTACGATAAAATCCCCCCGTGCCTTGAGGCCCCTGACGCTGCCCTTGGGCCAGGCGTCCGGCAGGGCGGGGAGGAGGTGCAGTTCGCCCATGTGGGATTGGAGCAGCATCTCGCAGACACCGGCGGCGTAACCGAAATTGCCGTCGATCTGGAACGGGGGATGGGCGCAGAGGAGGTTCTGGAACACGCCGCCTCCCGACATGCGCAGGCGCGAGACGGGTTCGAGCCGGAAGAACCCCTGGATGAGCTTGTGGGTGCGATTGCCGTCGTGCAGCCTGGCCCAGATGCAGATCTTCTGCGCCCGGCTCCAACCGGTTCCGCCATCGCCGCGCGCGTTCATCGAGACCTTGGCTGCCTCCGCGAACTTCGGTGTAGTCAGCGGCGAAATCTGGTTGCAGGGATGCACCGCCATCATATGCGACAGGTGGCGGTGTTTGTCGCCCTTGCCGTCCCGGTCGCTCCGCCACTCCTGGAGCTGTCCCCATTTGCCGACCAACGGCCCCAGCAACTTGCCGCGCATCCGCGCAATCTTCTCGCGGTATTCGTTGTCGACACCGAGGATCTCAGCGGCCCTGACATAGTTGCCGAAGAGGTCCCAGACGAGTTGTTGCTCGTGGGCCACGCCGTCTTCTTTCGGGCCGCGTTCCGGGGACCAACTGTCGGGAGAAACCAGGGTCCCGCCCTCCTCTTCCTTGAGCGTGTCTTCCCAAAACTCGCAGAGTTCCTTGAGAATCGGGTAGATCCGCTCGAGATGCGCGCGGTCCAACGTGAACGCGTAGTGGTCCCACAAGTTCTGCGCACACCAGGCCGCGGCCCCTTTCATCCAGACCCACTTGGAGTGGCCGTAAATGTCCGTGCCCGCTTTGAACGCCCAGCCGCGCACGCCCGGGTACTTGTGCGCCGTCTCCTCGCGACGGATGGGCTGAATACCCTCCAACCACTCCGTGAGCGGCGAGAAACACTCCGACAGATTGGCCGCGTCGACAAACCAGTAGTTCATCTGGATATTCACGTCCGGGTGATAATCGCAGGACCAGGGCGGGTTGTTGCTGTCGTTCCACAGCCCCTGCAGGTTGGCCGCGTTGCACCCCTCCCGTGAGGAAGCGATCATCAGGTACCGCGCATATTGAAAGGTCAGTTCCTCGAGATCCGGATCCTGGAAGTCCTCCGCGTACGCGGCCAGGCGCTTGTCCATCGTGAGCCCGACTCGTTCGGACGGAGTGGTGCCGACGTTAAGGGATACGCGGTTGAAGAGCGCCTGGTAATCCCGAACGTGCCGCGCGCGAAGTTCATCGCAGGACTTCTTCGAAGCGTTGTTCAAGGTATCGACCAGCCGCTCGTGCGGAAGCTCTCGGCGCCAGTCCTTTTCAGGCTTGTTGAGAAAATCCGTGCCCGCGGCGAGTAGGATGGTGAAGCTGTCGACCCTATTCAGGAACAACTTGTTGCCCTCCGCGCGAACCGTTCCGCCCTCGTGCAGCACCTGCATGCGCGCTTCGAAGTTGCGGTTGAAGAGAGGCGTGGCGCCCTCCGTAATGCCGCGGAAGGAGATCGTTTGGCCCTCGACGACAGACTCGCTGCCGTGCGCGCACCGCAGGTCGACGCGTCCGTTGTAAGCGCCCTTCTTGTCCGCCGTGAAGCGGAACACGAGCACGTTGTCGGGGCGGCTGGCGAAGTACTCGCGGCAAAACGTGGTGCCGTTCTTCTCGTAGACCAGGCGGTGAACCGCGTCTTTCAGGTTCAGCTCGCGCCGGTAGTTCTCGAAGGGGCTCGCCTTGACGTTCAGTTCGGGCAGATCGATCTCGGACAGATAGAGATTGATGTCGTTATGCGTCCTCTCGAAAACCAACCGATGCAGACGGTAGGCCTTCGCGTTCTTGAACTCATAGCTCCGCGTTTCACCTTCCGGCTTCCATTCAGGCTCATCCTGCCTATGGTCGAGCACAACCCAGACTTTCCCGTCCGCGGAACCTTCCAGCTTCCAGGCCTTCGGCGTATACCGTTCCCAGTCCGGCCGCTTCTTCCCTTCCTGGACGGGTTGTTTCGCGGAGGCCAGCGAGTAGCGCGTAACCACCTTCGGCTCACCAAGCGGTGTCCGCAGCATCACGACATAGGGAAACTTCTGACTGGGATAGCCTCGTTTCGAAACGACCCACTGCGTGGCCGGCTCCCCGTCAAAGGCTTTCGAGAGGCTCTCCGACTCGATGCTGTAGTGATGCGTCTCGGGGTAGGTCCTGGGATGGAGGTAGAGGTAGACGTCGCCGAACGATTGGAAGGACCCACATTTCCCCGCCTTCTCGACGCGCCAGAGTGAGTCCTCGTTGAAGTGAATGCGCTCCCGACCGACCCCCGAGAAAATCATCGCCCCCAGCCGCCCGTTGCCGATCGGCAATGCCTCCGTCTGCCAGCTCTGGGCAGGATGATTATAGTGAAGGGTCAGTTCGCTTTCCACCTTCGCGGGTGAGAAGGACAATGCAGGAAGAATCCAGGACGCCTGCCATTCCTTCTTCGTCTCCTTGAATCCCATCTTCAGCAAGCGCTGCTCCAGATCGGGACAGTGTCCCAACCCATAGAATATCCCTATATTGTCGTCGCCGGCATCCATGCGATTCTTTAGCACCTCCATACAGCGATCATTGCGCGCCATCACAAGGACCTCCATCATCTTGGCGGAAGGCAAATGTGCCGGCGGCGGTTCGAGCATCTGCGCGGCCTGCATCCTCTTGCTCTGGTCCACTCCCGCCATTCTCACCATCGCGCGAAGCTGCTCAGGGTCCGGTAGCGGCGGCCCATTTTTCCCGCCTTCGGCTTTCTTGCCTCCCGCAAGGAGCCCATCCAAAGTTGCGCCTTCCTTCTTTGCCGCCTCTTCCAGTTCTGCCTTCTTAAGATCGGCAGGGATGAAGTTCTTCTTGGAATAATCGATCCCTTCCAGCTGATCTACCATTCCGAACTCCTCGGCGAACATCTTATAGATCGCCATCATCGGGTCGCCCGACCGCTTGCTATCCTCTTTCAGGGCGTTCCGTCCTTCGGCATTTCCAACACCCTCGAAGAGCAGCGATTCGTGTGCCTCAAAACGCCGATTCAGCTCTTCATAATAGGATTTCTCGGCAATATGGAGCGCGCCGTGCAAGGTTACGGACACGCCATCCCTGGTATAAGTCGTGATCGCGACGTCGAGATACTCAGTTCCCTCCCGCTCCGCCAGGCGAAGGAACGAAGACAACTCAAGCCCCCAGGCGTTGGTCCACAGGAGTAAACTCGACAGTGCTGCAAAGATCAGTGCTTTAATTGTTCAGTTCCCTTCTGATTCATTACTTCACTGGTCGCGACCGGTCATTCGTCACAATCTCGTTAAGATGCCCCAGAAGGCGCTTCACAACTTCCGGATTGCTCTTTGATATATCCTTCTTCTCTGCAACGTCTTGCGACAAATCGAAAAGCCTGCGCGAGACAGCCTTGCCGGCCAGTTTGTGAGCTGTCTCTTTGCGCACACTGCCGCAGGTTATTTTCCACTTGCCAAAGCGAAAACCGAACCCCTTGCTCGGGGTAACTTGCTGAACGCGTAGGTGCCCGTCAAGAACGAATAACGTGTGGGCGTGCAGGTGGAAGCGGTGCAGTAGCCGCTCGTAAAGCGAACTCCGCCCGCCGACAGCCGGTCGATATTCGGCGTCTCGAAGGTCGTGGCGCCGTAGCAGGAGACATCGCCGTAACCGACGCTGGTGTACTGCCCCTTGTCATCGGTCTCATTGATCCAATCATCGAGGATCTTGCGGTGACGCTCGAGTTCGTCTTTGTATTTTGGATCTTCCGCCAAGTTGTTGATCTCGTCGGGATCCTCCCCGATCTCGTACAGCTCTTCCGCCGGGCGCGGGCCGAAGAAGATCTCCTCGGTGATGGCGGGAAGGGTGCCCTCGGCATGACCCTTGAGCAGAAACTTGGAGTATTCCCGCCCGTAGCGATACTGGCGTTGGAAGAGGATACGGTCGGTCATGAAGTTGCGGATGTAACGGTAACGATCTGTCCGCACGGCACGAATTCGGTCCCATGTGTCGTCGCACTTGTCACGAGCAGAGATCACATACTCCCGGGGGGCAAAGTCATCGGCCAACAAGTCCCGCCCGTCGAAGTAATCCGGAATGGGAATGCCGACCAGGGCCAGGGAGGTCGCACACACGTCCAGCATACTGACGAGCTCGTTGCGGACCGTGCCGGGAACGAGCTTCTTGTGGGGGCCGGTCACGATCAAGGGGACATGCGTGCCCGCCTCGGTACAGAATTGCTTCGCACGGACATTGTCGGGATTGCCGTGGTCGGAGAACCAGAAAATCACCGTCTTGTCGAGAAGTCCGTCGGCCTTCAATTGGTCCACGATGGTCTTCGTATCCTCGTCGGTCACCCGAACCGTGGTACAATGGCAGGCATGGTACTTTCGAAACACCTCGTTGTTCGGAAAATACGCCGGCGGGGTCACGGAATCCGGATCGCATGGCTTGAAATTGGCCGGCGGCGTCCCTCCTGACTTGGGCCCCCAGGCATTGACCTTGCCGCCCCAGAACTGGATCTGCCCGAAGAACGGTCTGTCCTCAATGCCCCTCCAGGCCACGACGTCCTTTCGCCAGGGCTGCTTCACCCGGATCGTCTTGGCGTCCTTCACGCTGTGGCTGTACATCTCGTCCATCCTCGGTTTCCCGAAGTTGTAGTCCGACTTGGGCCCGGCGTTGAAGGTCTCGTAGCCGTGCTTCCGGAAAAGCTGGGGCACGGTTGTAATGCCCAGCCGGTCGAGGCTCCCGCCCTTGCTGCGGTGATTGTGAAAACCGTAGGTCGTCGCGTAGGCGCCGGTCATCATGGCCGAGCGGCAGGGGGAACAAATCGGATGAGGCACATAGGCACGCGTGAACATGACACCCGACTCAGCCAGGGCATCGATGTTCGGCGTCGCGCCCTTGTTCTCCTCACTCCCGTAGCAGCCGATATAGGGCGACATGTCCTCAATGAAGATCCATAGGACGTTGGGCTTCTCCCCAGCTGCGAGCGGCAGAACAACAAGCGGCAGCAAGAAAAGCGATAGAAACAGGATTATGCGACTTCTGCTGTATGTCATGATATCACGCCTCCACTTATGATTGAGCGTTCCGTAGCGCCGACTTTCAGTCGGTGACCGTTGCGCGGGTGTCCGACCCGCGCGAGCATGCCCGTTCGACCGGAACGATTCGAGCATCGGAACTCCGGGGCCTTCGGTCGCCCCGCTATGGCAACGACACTCGAATCCGGTAACACCTCTCGTGAACGGTGTCTGAGTCGATCATCATGTCATCCGGCCCTGAACCCGGGCGCGGCACTTGGCCCGGCAAGTCGCGCCAGGTCGATCCTCTCAGGCCATCAAGGAATCTCAGGGCGTACACGCGACCCGTGCTTGAGTCGAAGTAGATCGCTGGATTGCCGGTATTCTCGACGCGCTTGATACGGAAAAACGAGGCAGGGTTGGTTGGGTCTGTGTCCGCGACGTACTCCTGCAGGTCGGAGTGCGGGTCCGTGTCCGAGGTCGTTACGGCGGTTGCGTTGGTCAGGCTGCCCCAGTGCCGCAGTTCCCAAGTGTCGAGAATCCCGTCGCCGTCGGAATCGGCCAGGGCGGCTGACGGCAACTCGTCGGCGCCGATGTCCGGGGCACCCCCCACGATCCGCGTCTCGCCGTCGATATCACAAGCTCCGTTGTCGCCGCGGTTGTGTCCGACGTCCCGGGAGGGCGAGGACGCCCGCAGGTGGAAGTCGTTGGTGGCCGGACCGACGAGGAGCGGGTCGACGTTGTGTGTCCCGTTGGTGTCGTGTCCCCTCCCCTGCCACCAGGCGAACGTGTAGCCCTCGGTGTTGCCCCAACGGAAGGAAGGACCGTTGACCCCGGCCTCGTCGCAATAGAACCAGTTGTAGTCGAAACGCGTATTCGTTGGCGTGCTGCCGCTGCCGCCCACGCCACCGACATACACGGCGTCGTTGCCGTCGTTCTTCAGCGCGACCACCAGGTTGTTTTCGAACTCGCAGTCCATGACATGCCATTGCAGGTGGATTTCGCCTGCATAATCTCGTTGCGTGTCGTTGTGGTAGAGCGTGTTGCCGATGAACCTGCAATACCGGGCATTGCCCTTGTCACTTGCGTACCCGCCGCAGAAAATGCCGCCCAAGAAGTTCCTGTAGACAAGATTGTTGCGCACCGTGACGTAGGACGTGTCCTTGCCGTTGTGTTCAGAAGCCACTTCGATCCCGATATCACAGTCGTGTACGACGTTGCGATCGATCACGATCTGCTTGCCACCGTCGACATAGATCCCCCCGGCCGACCGGTCGTACGAACCGCCGTCCCGGTAAGCCGGGTTCCCGCTCGTGGCAATGCTGTGGACGTGGTTGTCGATACAGAGGCCGTTCCTGGCCTGGTCAAGCGCCGCGCTGGTGCAGGTTCCCTCGTGGCCAATGAAGTCGATTGCAATGTTGTTGTTGTCGTGCACCGTGCACCCGCTTACCTTGAAACCGTCGACATTGCCGTTGAGCACCAGCGCTTCGGACGAACCGAGCTTGCAGTCGTGGATCTCCACGCCCTCGATCACCAGATTCATGATCGGGTTGACGGGGTGGTCGCCATAGACGCCGATACCGTGCGCGTCCGCGCCGGAGACGTAGTCGCCGCCTGGGTCATAGTTGGTCTCGATGTCGTGGATCTTGAGATCCCGCAGCCGCACGAAGGAGGAGTCGCCGTTGATATAGACACCCATCGGCACCTTGTCCGCGGCCGAGGTGCGGAAGTTGCGCAGCTCCAGGCCGGCCACGATGACGTATTCCTGGCTGTTGAACGCGATCAAGCCGTCCGCATCGCCGACAGTCAGGCCGGTTCCGTCGATAACGGGAGTCTCACCCGGGTAGTTGGTGATGGTGATGAAGCCGTCGGCTTCCGATCCGGACCGGTACAGCGTGACCCGCTCGTGGTAGGCCCCCTCGCGGATACAGAGGGTATCGCCGGCCATCACGTTACTCACGCCATACTGAACGGTCGCCCACGGCGTGGCCAGCGCCCCGTCCGCGGTGTTATCGCCGCTCGTGGCCACATAGTACACCGTAGCACGCGAAGCGTCACCGTAGGAGTCGGCATAGTAGGTTCCAGGTCCGCCGGCAACCGCGTAGGCCCCCGATCCCATGTTGGTGTTGATTGTTCCAGACCTGGTCAGGGCGTTGGCATAGATGGCGATTCTCCCGCCGCCGCCGCCGGGCACACCGTCCTGGTCGCCGTCGCCGCCGTCACCGCCCGCCACGTACAAGACAGTGGCGAGAACGAGAAACGCGAGCAGAGAAATACACTGTAGTATCTGTCTCGTCATTCCTGTCGTGTCCCTTTCCCTTCCCGAATCCTCCTGAACAACTCCGTAAGCTCAGCCACCTTTTCCGGGTGGTTCCTGGCGAGATCCGTTTGCTGACCGAGATCGTCCTTCAGGTTGTAAAGTTGATCGCCGGATTTGCCTTTACCCCCCGGTCGAATCAGCACCCAATCCCCCGACCGAACGGCATATCCTTCGGGCGCATTGTAGACGAGGGTCTCGTGGGCCCGGTCGGACTCACTCTTGAGAACGGGCAAGAGGTCGATCTGGGAAACCATGGCATGCGATTCACTGCCAGGCTCGACAACCCCGGGATACCGGACGATGAAGGGCACCCGGTGACCGCCTTCGAAAACAGACCGTTTGCGCCCGCGCAGCGGCGCGGCGGACCCGTGACCAAAACGCTTCCGGAACCCGTCGGTGACATGCTCGGGACCGTTATCGGAGGTGAAGACGACAAGGGTGTTGTCCGCCTGCCCGCATGCGTCGAGTGCATCGAGCAGGCGGCCCACGGCGTGGTCGGTTTCGATGATATAGTCGCCGTAGTGACCGCACCGGGACTTCCCGCGGAATTCCTTGTTGGGGATGAGCGGGAGATGGGGCGATGGGAAAGAGAAGTAGAGGAAGAACGGCTGCTTCGTCTCGGCACAGCCCTCATACCCGTCAACGCCCTGCTGAAGGCTAATGGTGTCCCCGAAAGCGACATTTCCGCAAACAACCATAAACAAAAAGACGGCAATTGTGCGCCTTAAGATTCGCGATGACACGTACATTCTCCCGAATTAATAGACCTCAACACATTAATCCAAGAGCGTAGCACAACCGCGCACCCACATGAAACAGTATTCAGGAGTATCAGCGCTGATGATTACGGCGTTACGATTCGTTTGTTTTCGCGATCATACCTCGGTTCTGCTAGGGTGCATAATTTGGAATGGGAGATCTAATGCGATCCACAAAATCGATCCTCTGTTGCCTGGCTATGGCTATCGTCTGTGGCACGTCTGAGGCTGCTAACTTTCGTAAAGAACCGTACCCGATGTATATGGGTACGACTACCACTATGAAAGTGGTCTGGCAGGCGGACGGAATACCGGGGACGCAGTCTCTGGCATGGGGGCCGGACGCTGGTTATGGAATGGGCTCAAGCAGTGGTACGCCGATAAAGGACAGTCTATACGAACATATCATTACCAGCCTGCCTGAAAACACCCGTATCTACTACCGGGTAACGATTGACGGCAACAGCATTACAAACAGCTTTCGTACCGCTCCTCCCGACAATCAAACCAATCTGACGATATATGCCTGGGGTGACGCCCGGAGCTATCCCCTCGACATGAATGCGGTGATGGGCGATATCGTCGTGGATATCACGAGCAATGCGAACGCACGTCAGACGATAGCCGTTTTCACGGGAGACTGGCTCTACGACGGCAACAGCGAATCCGGGTGGGACGCCGAGTATTTTTACAATGGAACTGCCGCTGTAACGTATCGCGGCATGATTCCAACACTCGGGACTATCGGCAACCATGAATACGGGGCTCCTCCCACACGCAAATATCTTCGTCAACCCTACGCTTCATCAGCCGATACAGACTACTATTTCTCCTTCGCCTACGGACCGGTTCATCTCATCGTACTCGACCAGAATATATCTTACGGCGTTGGAAGCACACAATACGACTGGCTGGTAAGCGAACTTCGGAACAACCAGCATAAGCATGTCATTATGGTATTTCACGAACCCGGCTACTCTGGCGGAACTCATTCCGACAATACGACTGTTCAGACAGTTCTACAACCACTCTTCGAGACGTATGGGGTCAAGCTGGTACTCAACGGTCATAACCACAACTATGCGCGTTGCCTCGTAAACGGTGTCCATCATGTGGTAACAGGCGGCGGCGGCGCTCCGCTTTACGAGCCAGACATCAACTGGAACGCCTACGTAGTCGAAACAAATATGTGCCACCACTTTGTTCGAATCGAAGTTGCAGGCAGTAACTGTACAGTCACGGCTATCAATACCGACACAGACACCATCATTGAGACCTTCCAGTTTACCGGACCTGCTTTCGATTTGTCTGTTCAAAACACTGGATCATCCAATGTCACCACGTCATCGGCCATCGTCAATGGCAGTACCAGCTATGCCGGCGGGGATAACCCCAATGTCTGGGTCTACTACGGCACCACGGACGGAGGCGAGGTCACGGGGTCATGGGATCACAACAAGAACCTGGGAATCAAGGCGGAAGGATCTATCGCCACGAGTCTCACCGGACTCAACGAGTATTCTGACTACTTTTACAGGTACGCGGCTTCGAATGCGACCGATGGGCTGAAATGGGCGCCCTTTTCTGATGAGTTTTCTACGCTTTCAAGCATACCAATAGCAAGTATAGGCGACAGCTCCGCCGTTGAGGGAGACGCAGGAACAAACATCTTCCTTGTTCCCGTCACGCTGGACTCCGCTCCCGCAACCACGGCTACAGTCAACTTCGCTACATCCGATGGCACGGCAATTGCAGGTTCTGACTATGCAACGTGCAGCCGCACCTTGACTTTTGTGGCAACCGATCCGCTCACTCAATATGTTGCCGTTGGCGTTATTGGCGATACCGCTACGGAAGGCAGCGAGACCATCCACGTGACCCTTTCCGGTCCATCGGGAATGTTCATCAACGACGGCTCCGCCGTCAGTACCATTCTGGACAATGAGGGCGCCACATCGATTGATCGTCGTGTGAGCGCCGATTCAGATGATGCGGAGGAATCCCCAGGCTCGACAACCCATCCGACGGCTGAACTTGACAGCACTGATCTTGAGATCGGGTACGATGACTGGATTGGCGGCGATCAGTGGATCGGCTTGCGTTTTCAGAACATCACCGTGCCGAACATAGCGACCATTGATGCCGCCTACATCCAGTTCACGTCGGAAGACGCGGATACGGGAACCTCACCGAGTGCGACGATATATGGGCACGATGAGGGCGCTTCCCCCACATTTACGCCTTCTATAAACAACATCAGCGGAAGGACAAGGACCTCAGCATCCGTCGGCTGGTCCGATATTCCCGACTGGCCGGATATCTATCTCTCAGGAACGGATCAGCGTACACCTGATATCAGCACAATTGTCCAGGAGATTGTCGCGCGCAGTGGCTGGGTGTCCGGCAATGCCTTATCGATACTGATGGATACGGATGGCTCCGGCGCCTATAAACGTGAAGCTTGGGCACATGATATCAACCCGGACTATGCGCCTCTCCTGCATCTGGAATACTCTTTCTCCACCAGCACTATAGCGCTTACATCACCCAACGGCGGCGGAACCTGGCTTGACGGAGACACAGAGACAGTAACCTGGAGCGGCGCCGACGGAAACGTGGATATCCTGCTGTCAATAGATGGAGGCAAGACGTTTCCGTACATGCTGGTACGGAATGCCGCCAACGATGGAACCGAAGATATTGCAGTTCCAGTGAATGTCAGCAGTACAAACTGCATCGCTATGATTGTCGAAACCGGCTCTGCTGCTGGTGATGCCTCAGACAGCGGTTTTACCATTACGGCCCCCACTCATCATCTGACCGTCACCATCGACAGCGACTCGATGAGCGAAAACGGCGGTTCCAGCTCTGCAACTGTCAGTCGCGATTTCAGTACCAGCGGCGATCTGTCGGTTACGCTGTCCAGCTCTGACACGAATGAAGCGACTGTGCCGTCGAGTGTAACGATCCTTGACGGTCAGGTCTCGGTAAGTTTCGCCGTGACGGCCGTTGATGATGCGGTTTTGGATGAAACGCAGATTGTCACCATAACGGCTACGGCCACCGGCTGCTCTGCCGGCACGGACACGATCAGTGTAACCAATGACGATGTAGGCACCTTGACGGTCACAATCGACAGCGCATCAATAAGCGAAAACGGCGGTTCCAGCTCTGTGACCGTGACTCGCGATTTCGTTGATAGCGGCGATCTGCCGGTCACGCTGTCCAGCTCCGACACGACCGAAGCAACTGTGCCGTCGAACGTGACCATTACCAACGGTCAGGCCTCGGCAAGCTTCACGGTAACCGCGGTTGACGATGCCCTTGACGATGGAGATCAGACCGTTACGGTAACAGCCTCAACGACGAATTACACCGATGGCACGGATACGATTTCCGTCACGGATGATGACGACGCAATTCTGAACGTTGTGATTCATAATGCGTCAATAGTTGAAAACGGCGGCGCCAGTTCCGCTACGGTCACCCGCAATACAGATACAAGCAGCAACCTTGTGGTCACCTTGTCAAGCGACGACACCTCGGAGGCCACGGTCCCCGCAAGCGTGACGATAAATAGTGGCCGGGATTCAGCGGACTTCACCATCACGGCCATCAATGACTCTGCCTCCGATGGCGATCAGACGGTCACGATAACCGCCACGGCTACAGGCCTCTCCGACGGCGCCGACACGATCAAAGTCATGGATGATGCTTTCCTCCATAAGATGAAGATCACCTTCAGCGGCTATGACAAAAGCGAAACGCTGATCAACTTCCCGGCGCTGGTGAAACTCAGCGAAGGGGTGAGTGGATTCGGCTACAGCCAGTTTGAATCCACGGTCGCCAATGACCTGCGTTTCATGGATGCGACCAGAACTGTTGCATACAACCATGAAATCGAGACATGGAACACAGGCGGTGAGTCATTCGTTTGGGTTCAGGTGCCTGAAATGACGACTGGCTGCCATATCTGGGCGTACTGGGGCAATGCCGCGAACACGGGCAGTCCGGCTGATTATGCTACCGATGGCTCAACGTGGTCCGAGGGGTATGAGGCTGTCTGGCACATGACCGAGACAAGCGCGAACGATTCATCAGCCAACAACAACAACCTTGCCGCTCACGGCAACACCACCGATGCAAACGGCGTCATAGATGCAGGACAGGATTTCGATGGAAACTCATATGCGGAACTGAGTAGCACAATCTCCTTCGGAGCAGGTGTTCCATGGACCTCCGCGTTCTGGGCAAGGTGTGATGACGGGGACTGGGATAATCCCTATGCATTGAGAAACCACGGCATGATCATGGGAGATGCGGAGGATGCCGCCAACGAACATTACATATATACAAGGCGGGCCGGGGCCCACAACCCAAGTTGCCCGGCCCTTCGCGGTTC
>CAZKRK010000163.1:0-15828 GCA_964555035.1 uncultured Victivallales bacterium
CCGACGCAGCTCACCCGCTCGCCCGGCTGGAGATAGAACTGGCTCTTCAGCGTCAGGATCGCCATCCCGTTCTCGTCCAGGGTCTGGACCTGCAGCGCGGTATTCGCCGGCGCCCTGAAGGCCGCCGACCCGTCCTCGTCGGTGGGGACCGTGCCCAGCACTTTCTTGGGCAGGTCATTCGGAACGGTCATGGTGCACGACCGCCGGCCCGCACGCGGCTGGACACCCAGCGCATTCACGCGCAGCGCCTTGATCATGCCGGGCTTGACGATGCCCTCGGGATCGTTCTCGACGCGCGTGAGATACGCGTTCTGGAGGAAGACCGTGCCCGCGGGTTCCGCATAGGGATCGACCGTGGGCGAGAGGACCGGCGGGCGCTTGCGCGGCTCGATCGGGATCGGTGAAAAGGACGCGACCTCGGGGTCTTCGTAGATCTTCTCACGCCCGCCCAGGGCGTCGATGACGTAGATGCCCCTGTTGGCCGGCGGCGGTTTGCGCCCCTGCGGATGCACGGGGTGATTGGCCCGCGACACCAGGAAGATGTTCTCGGTGACCGGATAGGGATGGCTGTAGTGCGGCGACGGCCAGCCGCGGGTTTCGGAATACGGCGTTTCCGGCGTGATGTGCGTGATGGCTTTCTCGCCGTTCTCGCCGATGTTCGTATCCAGCACGACGGTTGTCCCTGTGTTGTAGCTGTGATGGCCCTGCGCCGTGCAGACAACCTTGTGACTGTCGGGAATGGCGGTGGCTTCAACGAACTGGTGCGGAACAATCATGTCGTTCCCGAAGAAGTGTTTCACGGACGTTCCGTCGGGGCGGCACCACCAGAGCTTGTGGAAGTACATCTCGTGCCGGTTGGTGTATTCCCAGCGCATGAACACGATTCGGCCGTCGTTCAGAACGGATGGCTCGGCCTCGTTCTCGTTGCCCCACGACAGTTGCTGGATGTGGTTGCCGTCCCTGTCGCAGCGGTGCAGCGTCCAGGCCGGGTTGTAGCGTCCGCCGTGACAGCGTCCGAACGACTGACAGCGCGAGGAAATGAACGCGAACCCGCCGTCAGGCAGGTAGCAGGGATCGCTGTCTTCGACCAGCGCGGTGGCGCGGTCGTTCCAGGTGTCCAACTTGTCGCGTTCCGTTCCGGTCAACTGGCGCACCCAGGACCCGTCGATGGCTGCCTCGTAGAGGAAGAAGCGCCGCAACCGGGCGTTGGGTTCGGTGTGATCGCAAAATGCGAATACCACCCGCTTCCCGTCGTAGCTCAGGTCGGGGCTGCGATAGCTGCCCGGGGGCAGCTTGTCTTGAAGAATCGTCCTGACCTTCGGCTTGCCGTTCTTCCAGCCACTCAGGATGGTCAGGCCTTTGGCAAGCCGGCTGTGCCGGCCGAGGTGCTGGTCGCCGTTGTGGCTGTAGCCCGGGGGCGGACTGCGGTTTATCAGGATCTCGTCGAAATCGAAGGCGGGATGGCCGAAGATAATATCTCGCCGCAGCGCTTTCATCTCTTCATGTACCGCGAGGAACTTGTCGAGATCATCCACCGAGGCCAGCAGCTTTTCATGCAGCTTCTCGGCTTTCTTCCTCGCGGAAGCCGCCGAGTGAACCGTTCTGCCGACGTGATCGATCGTGTTCGAGATCACGTTGACGTACTCGGTGACCTGCCCGGTCTTCTCGATCAGCCGGCTCCACGCTTCCTTCTCTTCGGGGAAGTCGTTCCGATAGTCGAACCTGGCCGGATCGAACTTGTAGTACTGCGTGGCCAGGCTTTCATCGAACGCCATGAGGAGTCCGGGAACCTGCTTGATTCGCTCGGCCTGGTTGCGGAGATTCATGAAGTCGCGGTAGTAGACGGCCGCGAAGCAGAGGCTATGCAGACGCTCGTAGTCCTCGCCCTTGCTCACCCTCCCCGCGGCCTTCTCGATCGCGTTGACGATCTCCGGATCGGTGTGCCGCTCGGGACCGTATCGCTCCATGATGCAGCTCGTCAGGGCCCCGACAGCGTCCTTGATGTCGATCGCGGCGAACCCGGACGGCAACATGAGAGTATCACGGCGGCGATCCAGTCCCGACTTGTGGACCGCGGAGTGGCGTTTGCCCCGCATACGCCTCCAGGCGTCGAGTTTGGCCAGGTGAGACTCGGTGTCCATCCAGCTCATGGCGCGGTGCGATTCCAGCCGGCCCGAGATCCGCTTGTAGCGCCCGTTGAGTTCCAGCCTGGCTTCGCATTGGTGGATGTCGAGGTCCCCGGGTTCTCTGTGCCATCTCAGCCTGCGCTCATCGGAGGCGGCTATCTTGACGATGGGCTTGTTGTCCTCGGACCGCAACGCATGCTTCGTGCCGTCAGCGCTCTCGAGCTCGACGGAACGCAGGATGAGCCTTTCCCCCGTGCCGATGTGCAACGTACGGATTCCCGATACACTGAGCCGGAACTCGGCTTTATCGTTTCCTTCCAGCGTTCCAGGAAAGACCATCAGCGGGAGTTCTGCCTCATTGCGGTAGGCCGGTACGGCCGTGCCCGCTTCCTGCTCCTGCCTGACGATTTCGTTTACGAGGGCAACATAGGCGTCTATTTTCGTTGGCGGCTTCTCTTCCGCGCCACGGGCGGATTCAGTCGACAACGCCAACACAACCGTCAGAAGCAGAATCAAGGTACGCATGGATGGCTACTCCTTCTTTGGCTCGCAAGAATAGCAGAGGTCGGATAGCTCGTCTTACGCTTTCGCGCATAAACATACGTCAGGAATTGTTGGACTGTACTCTGTTTGCGTCTCGTTGGCGAGCACAAAAGACCAGGGACCATCATGGATGCACAGAACGTCGCCTTGCGCTTTCCCGACCCAGGCATTGCGAATCGCCCTTCTCATTCCCTACTTCCGGGGGATGCCCTCACGAATACCCGTTCGCTGCAATTCCCAGTGGTCAACGCGGATGCCGTCTTCCAGACCGTGAATCACGACCGGCGTTGTCCCGGCCGAAAGCTCAAACATCCGCTTGCCCTGTAGCGTGTGCCACTCGCCGAACACGTCGTCCGCCAGAACGCACGACTCCCGGCCGATCTCGAATCGGACGCTGTTGCCGCACCCGTCCTTCCACCATACGCGGGCAGACAGCACGTAGGTTCCCGCTTCGGGAATGCCGACGGTGTAGCTTGCTTTGCCTTCGCCCTTGACCGTGTCGTCCGGCAAGACCAGCGCGCGGTTGCCCGAGGCGTCGTTGGCCGGGGCGACCGCGAAAGGAGCTTCGACGACCGAGCAGTCCTCCGCTTCGATGCGTATGGTTCCGGCAGGGGCACCCGCTCCGTCGCTGTCGTCGAGGACGACGATGCGCGGTCTCGCCGGAGCCCGGCACAAAGTCAGGATCAGGCATGCGCCGGCAACCGTTGTGACGAGCGCGGCACGCCGCCAGGCCGTGCGGGGGGCCGGGGCTGGAACGCCGTGGCCGGCCAGGCCCAGGAACGCGCCGACCCACACGCCCGTCCCGCGCGACAGGATCACGCAGAACAGCCCGGCGAAAAGGCAGGCTGCAAGGCTGAGTGTCCACACGCGGTCTCCTGCGCGGCGTAGTGTGGATATGGCCGATCCCACGAACAGGGCCATGAGCGCCAGAGCCGCCGCCGGACCCGCTTCCACCATTGTGACCAGATACTGGCAGTTGCCGTCGATCGGCACCCTCTCGTCGTCCGCGTGCGGCACGTGCGTCTGCAGCAGACGCAGCTCGTTGATGGTGGCCTTGTACTGCCCCAGGCCGGCCCCCAGCGGGGATTCCAGCGGCGCCCGGAGAGCGGCCCGTGCCTCGATCACGGAACGCTTCAGGTGCTCCCCGTCGTAATGCTGATCCAGGCGTTGCCACGGACTGACCGCATGCAAAACCGGTAGCAGCGAGAGCAGCATGGCCGGCACGGCGCAGCACAGGGCGCCTCTCGCCGTGATCAGGCGTTTTTTGCCTGCGGCTGAGAGCGCCGTGACGAGGAACCACGCCAGCAGCGGACCGCCGTGGCTGAACGTGAGTCCCACCAGCGACCCCGCTGCCGCCAGGAGGCCCGATCGCAGCTTGCCACGTGTCCGTGCGATCGTGCCCAGTGCGGACGGCCAGGCCATCAGGATGAAGGCCGCGTACTTCGCGTTGCTCGGACCCAGCAGGCCGTTGGACAGCAAGGGGGTCGGCCTGAGCAAGAGCAGTGCGAGCCCGACCCATCCGACGAGGGGTTCGGCGTGGTGCCGCTCCGTAGGACGGTGCTCCTGCGCCGTCCTGAGACAGTCGAGGCGCCAGTGGACGCGAGAGTTGGGGAGTTTCGCTCGTGAACTCTCTCTTGTTCTGCCTCTCCTCTGTCTCGGGACGGCGCAGGAGCACCGTCCTACGGAGCTTCGCGTGTCCACCGGCGTTGTCGGACAATGTCGAAACAGTGTGCGGAAAGCCCATGGCGCCAGGATGACGATCTCGGCGAGCTGCACCACTTCCTTGACGCCGCCCCACATCTGCTGGCGCGAGAGCCCGAGCAGTCCCAGGGAGGAGAACGCCAGGAACCCGGTCTGCCACACGCTCAGCAGGGGCACGATACGCCCGCGTAGACGGACGGCCAGAACGAGGGCGATCACCGCCAGAACCACCGAAGAAAGGGGGACGGCCGTCCCGAGCTGCTCGCCGCTGGGACTGTAGCGCGCGCCAAGCCCGAGTTGGCAGACCGCGGCGACCAGCGTGATCGCGGCAAGTACGCGATCCGTGCGTGTCGCGGTGTCTGTCGTGCCGCCGTCTATGCGGTCATTCATGCTCACTCACTCGAGAAGGTTGGCGTTCCAACGCGCATCAGGGGACCGGCGGCGTTTGCCGCGCCGTTCGTTCCCCCCGCCAGGAGATAGCCGTCGTTGCTGGTGTTGCCGAGCGTCATGGCCGTGAGCACGAGCTGCGGAGGTCTGTTCGTCATGCGACCGATCCGGTCGCGCAGGTCGATGCGCATAAGGCCGTCGAGCGGCTGCGCCCTGCCCAGGTGGTGCACCGTCTTGACGGTGCTCTTCTCGAGCAACGGCACACGGAAACACTCTCCCCGCTCATAGTCCGGTGTGAGCAGGGACTTCATGCCCGGGACGGGTGCGCTGATTTCCAGGAGGTATGACGCCCCTCCCACGAACAGGTGCAGGTTGACTATCGTGCGCGGTTCCAGCGCCAAAGGCAGAGACATCACCGGCATCGCTTCAAGGTCGACAGGTTTCTCCGGCGTGTGCCGCAGGGCGTGAAAGCCGGCGCCGGAGGTAGCGGTAACGCTGACGAGCCCCGTGTCCTCCTCGCGGGTGAGGACGGCGGAGTCGCGCGGCAGCGGGCACCACGGTGCGGGCGCGTCGTCCTGGACGTACATGACCTGAGGGTTCCACCCGATACGGTCAGCGGATGATGTCACCCGGGCGAGGGCGAAGCCGTTGCGCACGCTCCAGAAACCGATATGACCGCCAGCCGGAGGTTCGTCGTCCACGTAGTCGAAGAGCTCCTCGTCATTGAGCGCCACCCGGATACGGTTGCCGGTCTTCGTCACGACAAAACGCCACCAGCTCCAGTGCAGGTCGAGGAAGCGGTCTGGTCCGGGAAACAGGAAGTCGGGCTCGCGCGTCGCGGCAACGGTCTTGCCCTTCCTCAAGAGACGGGTTTCGGTATTGTCGCTGCCGCCGAAGACGACGGCGTAGCCGGAAAGAGGGTTGCGACCATCACAGCAGAACGAGAAGTTCAAGTCTCGCCGATTATACCAGCCCCCGTTTTCACGCATGATCGGGAACCCCCGTTCCCTGTCTTCATCGGGATCGTAGTCGAACGACAAATCCCCCGCGTCCCATGGAAAGACCGAGCGCAGTGACACATAGTACTCATGGGCTTGATCGCCCCGGAACGTGCGCTTACCGGCCATCCAGGGCACTCCCGGCGACCCGCAGGTCATAAAGTTCCATTCCACGTTGCAGGCCCATCGACAGTCCATGCGGAACGCGCCTTCCACCCAGCTCCAGTCGCTCGGCGCCTGTTCGAACAGCTCATTGACGACGTTGGCACAGAACAAGACATGGTGATACGGCTTCGGATAGAAGACGTAGGATCCGGCGGGATGGAGACGCGCAACGGACATGTACACGGTGCCGGCAACCGGCTCACTCACGCGTCGCCAATCGCCGCTGACCTGCAGCGCGATGCACTGGTCGTCTTCCGTATACCGACGGAAACGCAGCGTGGGTTGACAGTGGTTCGTCGGCCACAGGTCTGCCGCAAGGCTATGAACAAACCAGTTCGTTGGGCCTCGCCTGGCATACAGCTTCAACACGGCAGGCGACCGGTCGATATCCGGACGCCGGCCGTCCATTCCGCACGAGTACAGGGCGAATTCGTATTCCCCTTTCGGCAGCGGCAGGACGCCGTCGCCGAGTGGCTCAGACTCGTAGAAGAAATCCCCGCGGAGTGGCTGCGCCGTCACGATGGCCGTGCGTCGCCCGCCGTCCGCCGTCTTGCCGCGCACGCGCCGAAAGACGGCCGACGACTCCGCCCACTCGCCAAACTGGCTGGGGTCGTTTCGCTCCCTCTTTTTCTTGTCCGCGAAATTGCGGCTTTCGACTACAAGCGGTGACCCCTTTTCCCGCGGGCGCGGTACCGACCACGCCTGAACGTCATCGAATTCGGCCGGCCCGGCTCCGGTCAGAATGTGGAATCCGCCGCCGACGCGCATATCCAGGTCTCGCGATAGGACAAGAACGTCGTCCAGGAAGGCCCGCACTCTGTGGCCCGCGACCACCTCAATCCCGATCTTCGCCCAATTCGTCAGCGGCGGACGCCCGTCGCTCATCCGTTCGAGGATCGTCCACTCTTCGCCGCGCGCGCGAGCCATCAGCACGAAGTCCCGCGCGTCTCCGCACCATCCGAAAGCCACCTGGTTGTGGCCCTGCGCGCCCTGCGCGACGAGCATGTCAGTATCGGTTGGAAGCGTGTTGACATCCACCACATCGCCGGATTTGGGCACTCCGAAGTAGAAGCGGGCCTCTGCCAGGTAGTCTGTCCATGCGCTCGAGTCCTTCTCGTAGCCGAGCACGGCGTGGTCCTGGCCCACCACGCTGAACGGGTTCACCGCGCGCTGGAACCCCGCGTTCCTGGCTTCGGACATGTTGCGGGGCATTCCGCCCCCTCGTTGCGACAGTTTCACAGACCCTGCCGTGATGCGGCAGTTCCCATCCGGCAGCTCGTGGCGCATGAAACCGTCTGCTATCCGCATGCGAGGCAGGTTGCGATTCTTGACGGGCGGTTTCGATTCGCTGTCGGCGACCCAATACACCTCCCAATCCGCAAGGTTCTTCGCGACGGGAACATCGTCAACGAAGAACGTGCGGCTATTCCGCGTGATCAGCAGCTCGACATGCGACGATACGGACGACACCCGATCTCCCTTGCGGAAGACCGCGCCTTCACCGTCGACGTGCAGATAGTCGCTTTCCTTGCGGTCGCCCCGCGGTTTGAGGTAGAGCTGATGAGTCGCCAGTGCGGTCGTGTCCGCGATGATGGAGCGCACCGTCGTTTCGGCCGGTAGAGAATACGGGGCCATGAGCAGGATCTTGTCCGCCCTGGCGAAACGCTTCTCGATAGCCGCCGGTGCCGGGCGTCCCCGGCCGCATCCGGCCGCCAGCAGGCAGAGCACAGGCAGTCCCACGCGGCACAACGTAACAAGAACCTCTCGGCGGCTTCGGCCTGCGGCCGGCCCCCACGCGAAAGGGCGCCTGGAGGGCGAGCGTCCCCGCGAGCCGGGGCGAGGAGTGCGCAAGCTCAGAGACAGGGACGCGGTCCTCTCGAATGCGTTGTTCATCAATAGGTTACGGCGACTCCGCCGTTCTCCCCCGTTTTCTCGACACTGAATCCCACTCTTACTCGCCACTCTTGATCGGTTACACAGTGTGCGAGTAAGAGTACCCTTCGCGTTCGTGATCTGCCATCCTTCTCCCGCTGTCCACGATTGAGGATTACGAGCGAGATTACGATTGAAGATTCGGGAATCGTCCCCTCTTTCATCTCAACGCGGGTGTCGTCCACAACCCAAGTGTGGCATAGGTAAAAAAATGGGAAGGTAAGAAGATGGGAGAATTGACTGTATCGTCTTTCTACCATCCCATCTTTCTACCTATCATCTCCTAAGCCCCTTGACGGTTACCGCGGGGACGCTCGCCCACCAGGTCGTGTCTCTGGAAATCACCTGTCCATCATTTCGTCCAGGGCCGCCACGATCTGCTCCTGATTCTGTTCCGTGATCTGCACGTCCCAGGCGCCGCACTCCTTCAGAATGCGCTCGGCTTCATTACCCTCGGGGGTGCCGGCGAAGTCCTTCGCGATTTTTCGGAACATCTCGATCGCTGCGAGGTGTCGTCCATGCCGCACCATGCGGTGTGCGCGTCCATGTTCCTCCCGGGCCTCGCGACGCCTCGTTGCCGCCGCCACATCCTCTTCCGTGATGGCCGCCGCATCGGTGTCTATCCCGTAGTGGAGCAGCCGCTCTTCCGCTTCCCTGCCGACCTCCGATTCCGGGTGCGTTTTGGCGACTTCCAGGAAAGCACGGAGGGCGCCCCCAATCCTGCCCGTGTGGTGCAGCATCTCGGCGCGCTCGAACGCCCGACGTGCCGATTCCGCCTTGGCGACTGTTTCGTTCACCTGGTCCCGCGCTGCCTCATCCAGCTTCACATCCCAGATGTTCCACCGTCCGAGAATCGCCTCCGCTTCCCGCGCCTGGTGGGAGGCCGGCAGCTCGGTACGGAAGTGCTGAAGGATCTTGGCGGCCTCGAAGTACTGTCTTCCCCGAATCAGACGCTCTGCCCGTTCCCACTCCCTGCGACGCCACATGACCTCACCGACCCGTTCGTTGATCTCATCCCTGTTGGCGTCGGTAACGGCAACGTCCACCATCCCCAGCTCGTGCAGGTTCTCTCTCGCCTCGCGCCGGGCAGGTACGTCGGTGAATTCGTTCACGACTTTCTGAAGAACCAGGATCGCGTCGGCATACTGTTCCTGCTCCAGGAGCGCATGGGCACGGTGGACCTGTTCCCGTGCTGACCGCATTCTCTCTATCCGTGCACCAATTGTGTTCTTGAGTTGGTCCGGTGACAGAACATCAAGCTCGTCTCTGCCCGAGACAATGCCATGGTGGTAGAAGTACCGCCTGGCCCGCTCGATTTCGGGCGCATCAGGCGCCTCGGCGATAATCTCGAGGAGAGCCGAAGCCGTCGCCAGGTTCGGGTGTTCACGCCCGCGGTGGGCGGAATCGATCTTCCTCCTTATGGCGAATCGCCGAATGGCTTCGTTTCGGTCTTCCGCGGAGAGCAGGTTGAGACTTGTTTCTGTCAGGCCGTACTGGGCAAGTACCCCCTTCACCCATCTCCCTCCGTCGCTATTGGGATGCTCTTTCGACAACTTCAGGAACGTCTTGATCGCCCCCAACATGTCACCGCTCTGTTCGAGGCTGTGAGCTTCCTCCATCAAGCGTCGCGCTGCCTGCCTCCTGCTCGCATTGGCCGCGAGGAGCTTGCCGATTTCCTCATCGGTTTTTCGCATATCCTCCGGTGCAATGCCCAGTTCAACGAGTTCCATTCGCGCCCGGTGTCCCTGAGGCGAGTCCGGATGCTCTTCAGCCAGTTCCTTCAACGCCTTGTAGGCCGCCGTGTACTGTTGTTGCTCTCTCAGGATTTTGGCCAGGTGCATCTTCCTGTCGAGCTGTTCGTGAAGCTCACGCCTCTGCTTCTTCTCCGCCTCCGCGGCCCTGCCTGCCTCAATACTCGCCTTGAGGTCCTGCACGGCCTTGAGCGACGCCTGGTTGGCCGCCTTCATTTCCTCCACCATGCCGACGAGCGACTCAACACGGTCCCCCATCTGCCTCTGTGTGCTCTGCATCTCGGCGACAGTTTCCCGCATCGCGTCGATTCGAGGATCTTCCTCCGCCCGCCGGCATCCGGCGAGGAGGAGTCCCGCCAGGAGCAATTCGATCGGAGTCCGGGTCTTCATCCGCGCCCCCTTTCTACTCTACCTTCAACTTCTCGATCGCTTCGGTCCGGTACGCCTTCGCGCAGTAGTCCTTCAGTAAGGCCCGATCATCCGCAGTGTACGTGATGTCACCCGCGAGCGTCGCGATGTTTTCGTCGATTTCCTTGCGCAGGCGCATGCCGATAACGAGCAGATCGATCCGCTTGTCCTTCAGGACCCAGCGTATGGCCGCGCCGGGCATCCGCCGGATGCGCTTGCTGTCGTAGCCCGGCACGATGTGTGGCGCCCAGCCTCCGAGCACGCCGGCGCCGATCACCTTCATCGCCGCGATGCCCATCTTCAGTTCGTCGGCTTTTGCCAGGCAGGCTTCGCGCAACTCGATCGTGCGCGCGGAGAAGATCTGGTCGTGTCCGCGTGGAATGTGGCCGTAGGACAGCATGCAGAGGTCAAAGCCGCCGGATTCGATCAAGGCCAGGGCCTTGTCGAAGTAACCGTGAGCCGACAGGCCGATGAAGGTTGTGATCCTCTCGTCGCGCAGCTTGACCAGTTCGGCATGGATCTGCATCGCGCGCTTCACCGACATCTGTTGAATCCCCGGTGTGCCGTGAATCAGGATCGCGTCAAGGTGGTCGGTCTGCAGCTCGCGCATCGATTTCTCGACCTGGCCGCGCACGTGCGCGGGGTTGGTGGTTTCGACCTTGGAGACCAGGCAGACTCTGTTGCGCCGGTCCCGCAACGCTTCCCCCAGAATCGACTGACTCTCCATGTAGTTGCCGGCGGTGTCGAAGCAGCGCATGCCGCGGTCGAAAGCGTACCGCACCAGCTCAACACGCTGCTCGCGGGAGAGCGGGTTGTGCCAGGCCTTCGGCAGGGCCGCGCCGCCGTAGGCGAGGATCGGCAACCTGAGGCCGGTCTTGCCGAACATGCGGATGGGGATGCTCTTGTCGGCCGCTGCCGTGACCGCGGGAACGGCGGCGGCGACGGCGGCGGCCCTAAGGAATTCGCGTCGTCCCAGTCCCTCGTTCATCGGACGTCTCCTTTCAGGCGTGACGTAGTGGTCTTTCCGTAGGGCGGTGCTCCTGCGCCGTCCCTCCCGCGGCAGTGGGGCGGCAGTCGTTGAGGAAAAGTTGAACAAAGTACCGTAGCTCTCACTCGTGTGCCTCCTCACCTGCCGCGGGGACGGCGCAGGAGCACCGCCCTACGGCGTCTTCTCAACACTCAATCCCGCACTTGCTCGCCACCCTTCCGCGCTACTTCGGCGTGTCCTCACAGTGCGGGTAGCGGTAGTCCGCGCCGTCGTCCGTCGATATCTTGCGCGTGGATCCGTCTCCCGGAGTGTAGAGGAACAACTCGCCTTTGCCGGTCCGGTTGGCGTGGTAGACGATCGCCGACTCGTCCTTCGTCCAGCGCGGATACGCGTACCAGTGCGGTTTCATGACGTCGTTGGCGAAGGCCTTGGCGTTGGTGATGCTGGGCTTTTTCGCGTCGAAATCCGCGATGTACAAGGCGCGTCCCGTGTCCTTGTATTTGTGACCGTACTGAAATTCGAAGCAGACCCGCGTCTCACTCGGCGATATGCTGACGCGATCCAGCAGTCCCTTCTTGGCCACTTCGCAGTCGATGCGTTCGAAGCGGGGCTTGCCGCCGTGACTGGGCATCATCAGATAGTAGCCCCAGCCCTGTTTCGGGTGGGCGCACTGCACGAGAATGCGGCCATCCTTGAGACAGGTGTAGGCCCAGGTATGGTAGCGCCTGTCGGTGAACGAGATCTCCTCGCCGGGCTTTGCTCCCGCCCTGCCGGCCATGACATGGAAGCCGCCCGTTTTCGGGTTCTTGCGGTTCCAGATGGGAGTGTTCTTGCCGTCGCGCGTCCAGGTCTGGTTGAAGTCCGTGTGCGTGCCGTCGGTCAGCGTGTGGAAACCGGTGCCGTCGGCCTTGATGACGCAGATCTGGGTGATCCATTTCACCGTTTCGGGGTGGTACTTCAGCCTGCGGAAGAAGACGAGCATGTCGCCGGTCTTCGACCACGACGGCTTGAAGTCCTGGTGGCCGGAGGTGACCGGCTTGCCTTCCGGCGTGCCGTACGTATTGACGTGGATCTGGCCGTTCTTGAAGTAGGACCCGCGGAAGGGGGTCGGCTCCACGCGCGTCTCCAGCTTCGGGCGAGCCCGGGGTGTTCCACCCAGGAGCTTGATCACCGCGGACCGATCTCGGCTCGGGACCGTCTCGTTGTAGGCCGCATCCAACGGCGTGTGGCCGTTCTTGTCTTTGGCCTTGGCGTCGGCGCCCTTCTCGATCAGGAACTTGACGCTTGCCAGGTTTCCCACGAACGCGGCCCAATGCATGGGCGTGCCCTTGTGCTCGTCCGCGGCCTTGCCTTCGAGTTTTGCCCCTTTCTTCAGGAGCAGCCGGGCCGCGTCGAGCTGCCCGGCAGCTACCGCCAGGTGCAGCGGCGTTGCGCCCGATCCGGGGACACCGGGCCGCACCACGGGTGCGTTTACGTCGGCACCGGCCGCCAAGTGCTTCTCGATCGCATCCAGCCGCCCTTCAGCGACAGCCTGCCACATATCCGGCGACGCCGCTTGAATGCTTGCGGCGACCAGCATGGCGAAACAGATGTAGCCGATTGTCCTCTTCATCTCTCATCATCCTTTCCAGTACACCGCCGCTATTGACTTCACTCGCCATGGCCGGTGGGCGGAGCACCGGCTGAACAAGGGTTTCGACTCCCGTGATGCCTGCCGGCACTCGCGGGTCAAAAGACGATTGAAACGAGCCGCGCGAAACAGGGAAGCAGCGCAGACCAAGCCACACCCTGTCAACCAGAGCAGGGGAAGCCATTTCCGTGTCAGGGCGCCAAAGGATGACCGCGGGGGACGGCTGGAAACCGGGGCAGCCACACGTGCCCCTCCATCCCCAATCGCCGCGGGAGCATGCCGGCCGGCGAACGGCAATCCGAGTCTGGCATAGGCATCCACGGCCGCCGCCGTCGTGGGGGCTTGCGGAATCGCAACGACAGGGATCGTGACAAGAGGCGGGGTCACCAGTTTCAGCAAGACCAGCAACCAAAGCAAATGGGCAAGCTGCGGACGCCTGACGGTCGCGCCCACCCCTGTCGCCAGCAGGGCCAACGCCGGCGCGAAGAGTGCGTTGCTGAGCCCCATGCGCAGAAGGACCTCAGTCATCGTTTCGCTCCCTTCCGGGCATGTTCGTCAAGGAGCCGCCGGATGCGCTTGACATCATCGCGCGACAGTTTTTTCTCCTCGACCAGGTGCGTGATCAACGGCGCGATCGATCCCGCGGTCAGCCTCTCGGCCAGGGACTCGAGTTGGCCGCCGCCGTAAGCCTCGCGCGACACGGCGGCCGAGAAGATGTGCACAGGCAGGCCACGGTTGCGCTCCACGTACCCCTTGTCTTCCAGACGCTGCAGCAGGCGCTGCACGGTTCCGTGCTGGGCCTTGTCGGCGTCCGGGTATAGCTCTTCCTTGATCTGCCGGGCTGTCAATCGGTCGCTCCGCCACAGCAGGTCCATCACGGACAGTTCCGAATTGGCCAGGGAGGGTTGTTTCACGATGTCAAGCCTCCGCGCTTGAACGGTTGCACGACAGAATGTCGTATGAATACGACAGGCGGTCGTATCAGTCAACAAGAAAGGAGGTGGAATATGGCCTTATCCAAGTTGGTCTGTTCGTGTACTATGGGGCGCAAATCGACTCAGTGTATCGAGATGCGAGCGGGTAGATTATGGCAGTAGTGGACTATGTGATTGTTGTTGTCTTTTTTGCCGTCAGCCTCGGCGCGGGCGTGTTTTTCAGCAAGAGGTCGGGCAAGAGCGCAAAGGCTTACTTCCTCGGCAATAACGAGAACAAGTGGTGGATGCTGGCCGCTTCGGGGGCGTCATCCAACTTTTCGATTTCCGGGACCATCTGGAACCTGGCCATTCTGATGGTCCTGGGGATGAAGTCGTTCTGGGTGACGTTGGTCTGGTGGATGCCCAACGCGGTTTTCCTCATGTCGTATTCGGGCATTTGGATTCGCCGCTGTGGGGCCACCACCGCCGCGGAGTTGAACAGGGTCCGGTTCGGGGTGGGCAGGGGTGCGCAGTGGGCGCGGACCTCGTTTGCCGTCATGATCACCCTCTTCAGCATCGCGTCTCTGTGCATGTCGTACATCATCATTCACAAGTTTGCTCTCGTGTTCGGACATGACCCGCGCTCGACGGCGCATATCGTAGCGAGCGCTGTCATCGGACTGACGGCCGTCTACGTGCTTTTTGGCGGGTTCAAAGGGGTCATCTGGACGGACTTTCTACAGACCGTCCTTCTGTTCGTCATTTCCGCGGTCATCGGCTGCATATGCTTTTCGCAGTACGATGCGGGTACGTTGCACGGGGCGATCGCGGGCGGGGGCGGCGACGAAGCGCTGACCGCCTCGTACTGGAAGTCACTAGCGCCGGCGGCGTACCCACGCCTCGGGATCTTCGAGAACTCGACCTACACGGCCTGGAAGGATTTCACCGGCGCGACCCTTGCGTTCTCCGTGGTCGGAATCATCGGTTGCATCGGTGGTGCAGGCGGGAGGTACGGCGAGCAGCGCTTCCTGGCTACGCGCAACACCAAGGAAGCGGCCAAACTGGCGGCGCTCTGGCAGTTCCTCGGATTCCCCCGGTGGGTCATGACAGCCGGCCTGGCCTTCCTCGGTTTCGTTCTCTACCGGAAGACGGCAGGGGCCGACCCGGAGACGGTGCTCCCGTTGTTCCTGCAGTCCGGCCTGCTCAAGCCCGGTGTCATGGGGCTCGTGGTGGCCGGCTTGACGGCGGCGTACATGTCCACCTTCAGCTCTGAGATCAACGCCTGCGCATCGATCGTCATAAAGGACATTTTCCAGCCGATCTTCAGACCGCACGAGCCCGAGGAGAGTCACCTGTTTGTCGGCGCCAGCTATGTCGCGACGGCCTTTCTCGCCGTCATCAGCATCGCTCTCGGGTGGTTCTTCGTGGAGTCCCAGAGCGGCGGGCAGGTGAGCGCCCTGAACGTGATCTGGAGCTGGATGCTGGGCGGGTTGCTGACCTGCTTCGTGATACCGCTGGCCTTGCGCTGGTACTGGGGCCGCATGAACGGGTGGGGATTCGCCTGGGGCTGCCTTGCTCCGCTGGTTCCGTCGCTGGCGATGCTGGTTCGCAGTTTTGTGGGTGAGGGCCACTTCCTGCATTTCCTGCCGGTCAACGTCTACACGTACATCACGCTCGCCGTTTCCCTTGGGGCCAGCGTTGCCGGTTCGCTGCTGTCGCGACCGCTGGACGACGATGTGACGCTTGGTTTCTACTGCAAAGTGCGTCCGTTCGGGCTGTGGGGACCTGCCTGTCGCAAGGCCAGGGAGGCGGGAATGCAGATGGCAACGGCCCTGAGTTTTCCGATTGTCTGCGTGAACGTCGTGCTCGGCCTGGTGGCCTCGTTCAGTCTGTTCATGGCTCCCGTCTTCTTCCTTGGGCACTGGATCTTTGAAGGCGCCGTGTGCTCCGGCACATTCGCGGTGAGTTGCTGCGCACTCTACTTCACGTGGTACAGGACACTGCCCGAGGACTGACCCTGAATGGCACTCTTGAGCGAGATCCCACGCCGCAAGGGCGTGGGATCCCGCCTGAGTGAGCAGTATTGGGACAAGCCCGGCGGTGGCCTGCAACATAATCGCAGATGCGCCGTTACTTCCGCCGAGATCAACTAGCCCGCATATTTCACGGATTCCCGTAGCGAGAGCGCGTAGAGTGCGGCAGATCAAGGGCTTGCGAGTGATTGCCGGACGAAGGCGTATCGACATACGTTGAGGTCGGCAATCGCTCGGAAGTCCTTGAGCTCT
>CAZKRK010000164.1:0-5044 GCA_964555035.1 uncultured Victivallales bacterium
CTTTCGCCCTAATCTCCCCGTAGAGGTAGCCCAACTGCTCTTTCTAGGCTCAATCGAGCTATACCTTACCCTCCACCGCACTGGAAGCCTTGGCGATCAGGAGAATCAGGACGCCGACGACGGCGACGATGACGACGATCATGAGCGTTTTGCCGCTCAGCAGCGGCTTGGCCGGTCCC
This sequence comes from uncultured Victivallales bacterium, assembly GCA_964555035.1. GTDB lineage: Bacteria > Verrucomicrobiota > Kiritimatiellia > UBA8416 > CAYOBW01 > CAZKRK01. Next base: position 180 of record CAZKRK010000164.1, read on the forward strand.
TTGCCCAGCTCGGGGTTGTCGGCCGCGGTGCCCAGTTCGTAGTAGTCGACGTCCGTCACGAGCACGCGGCTGAGGACGTTGCCGATGTCGTAGCTCGGGCGCGGAACGTCCTTGTCGCCGTAGAAGACGCTGTAGGTCTTGCCCGACTCATGGAAGAAGAGGACTTCCCAGGACTCGCCGGTGACCGTCAGCGACTTGACGTCGAGTGCGGGGCTGTCGCCGTTCTTGATGCGCAACCGGTATTGCCCGTAGCGCCCGAGCCGCTGCAGCACCACGTCCAGGTTGCGCCGGCGAACGCTGCCGACTTCGACCGATACGAGCGTCGCCGACGCCACGCGCAGCCATTCGGGCTCTTCGCCCCCGGCCGCCGCTTCCAGGACAACGGGACGCACGAAGTTCGCTGACGGGGTCTCCAGCGTCACCTTGCGCACGGGCACGCGCGGCATTTCGAAGGTAATCAGGGTGTCACCGGTTTCCTCGTCGGTCGCCACTGTCGGTTCGTCAATCTTGTAGGTCTTGGTGACACCTCGCTCCCGTCGAACGGACTCCTTGCGGTAGAGTCCCGTTATGCGGTCGATCCTGAAGTCGCGGCGCCGCATCGTCAGGTGCTCCTGCTCGCTGAACATCTCCCCGCCCCGCCGGTCGCGCATGATTCTGCGCAGCGGCGATTGCATGTCTTCGGTGGCGCTGCCGATGCGCAAACGATAGAACTTGAACGGGGCGGCATCGACCTCGATGCGCGTGTGCCGCAGGGACACGTAGCGGGTGTAGTCGTAGATCATGGCTTTTGCCGCAACCGGTTCCCACGACGTCTTGTCGTTGGATCCGTCGACACCGACGCTCTTCTCGAAGTCCTTCAACGCCGTCTGCAACACAAAGGCGCAGATGTCGCGGGGTTTCGCGTCATCCCTTTCAACGACGACCTCGATGGCCTTGTCCTCGAGCTCCTTCAGTGAAACGACCTTCATGCGAACCGGCACTTCCGCGACGTCGGTTTCGAACCTGACGCGGCGGCGCGGCAGATACGGGACCTCCTCGCCGGCTGCGTTCACGACGCGAATATCGCCGTAGTCGTCGCGCGTGCGATCGAACAGGTCGTCATCCAGTACGAAAGACGCCACCTTATGCCGGCACGTTTCGGGTGCGCTGAGTTCACGCGTGCGCTGGAAGGGAGTTGTATCGGTCGCGGCCGTGGAAAGCGCCGGGAGTAGAGCGAGTGCGACAGCACAGACGCAAAGGCGGGTGGATTGTGAAGTGTTCATGTTCCTGTCTCTTTCCTATTCGTTCGGAGGGCTACCGTCAGGGTTGTCCTCGGCGGGCAGTTCCCGCGTGAATTTCTTGCTGGAGAATATGTAGGAGAACGAGCCCAGCAGGAGCACAACGCCTACGACGACCGCGGCGATGACCCTGTACAGCACCTCCAGGTCCCGCAGGTCGTGGAAGAAGACCTTCAGCACCACGACCACGAACAACACCAGTCCCACGTAGCGCAGACTTCGGACCGTCTTCCAGATGCCGAACCCGATGAAGGTGATGGCGAAGGCGGCCCACAGCACGGTTATGCCGCCGCTACGGAATTCCGGGAGTACCTTGTACAACATGCTGTTCAGTTCCAGCGTCGCGTACAGAACGAGCACCAGCAGGCCGAGGTAGCCGAACACGTACGAGCGCACGCGGCCGTCGTCTCGACCCAGCATCATGCGCCACGTCACGCACAACAGCGCCATCACGGCCCCGAAGTCCAGCAGGCGCGCCAGGGCGTAGCCCGCGGTGTAGTCGATGTCATAGACGAACTCGTCGCAGAAGTCCCACGACGTGAGGTCGAAAGCGAGGATTTTCAGGATCGCCGCGCCGAGGAAGACGCACATGGCCACGAAAAAGGCGGTGCCGCGCCCCTGTCCGGTCATGTATTTCCACAGGAAATAGCCGCCCATTGCACACCACAACGCGGTCAGCACGGGCAGGCGCCACACGTCGAAGTAGCGAAACATCTGGCTGAATTCCAATTGCACGAACAGGAACGCAAACAGGATGCCGAACCAGTAGAAAACCGTGCCGGCCACACCGTGACTGACGACGGCGGGCATGTCGCCGTTCGTCTCGGGCACCATGCGTTCGTCGGTGCCCAGCTGCCGGCGTTGCAGGTAGAACCCGGCGGCGATCGAGGCGATGCTCGTGCCGAAGGTCCACAGGCGTTCGACCATGTCGCCCCAGTACTCTTCCATCGGCATGGCAGCGCCCGACATGTCCGCGAAGTTGCCCGGCGTGTCCAGTGCCAGCAACCGGAAGAACACAAACGCGTACAGGCCATAGCCCATGTGCTGCAGCACGTTGCTGTCCATGCGCTGTCCCAGCCACAGGAACATCAGCGCCACCAGCGAGAAGCCGATCGTCAGTGTCTCCTTCTCGAACACCAGCGGCATCGTCCACACCACGAACACGCCGGCCAGTGCGAGCAGCGTTATCAGTAGAGTCCGATCGACCAGTTTACGCCGGATGAAGATCCACACATGCGCGACATAGAAGACCGCCAGGCTGACCGACATGATCGACGGGTAGGGACGCCCGTGCGCATCTTCGATAAGGAAGTACGCTGTCGTGGAGAACATGAGGGCGTTGATCGTCATGTGAATGACCTCGAGGACCGTCGAGCGCCTAGCGGCCAGGATGTTGTAGACGTACGTGATCGACGAGTGGATCACGAAGAAGAGCGACAGGAACACGATCGCGATCCGGAAGTCGTCTTTCGGCGCGTAGTGCTCCATCGACAGGAAGAAAAGGGCGTACGTGAAGATGAATGCCAGGTAGTTCATCAAGTGCCACTGCCGGCGGTGAGCCACACCCAGGATGCCGAGGCTCAGGAGCAGGATGTACCCGTAGAGCAACGGCAGGTTCCCCGAGCCGGTGCTGAGCAGAACCGGCGTCACGTAGCCGCCGACGATTCCCATGATGGCGATCAGCAGCGAATTGGACTTCACGGCCACGATTCCCGCCGCCACGGTCACGAGGGCCATCATGCCGTAACCGACCCAGACCGGGAGGACTTCGTAGCGCACGGAGGACGCCCAGCCGCTCAGGTAGAGCGCCACGATTCCGCCGCCGAAAAAGCCCTGCCCCATTTCGTGGTATTTCTTGTGGAGCAGGCGCACGCCGCCTCCGAGCATGAGCAACCCCACGGTCATGCTCGCCGCGATACGCGCTTCCCTGCCGATGGAACTGCCTTCCAGCGGCAGCAGCAGGAAGAAGGCGATCCCGGTCACCACCGCCGCGATCCCGACGCGCAACAGCCACACGCTGGCAACGGCGTACTCGGCCGTCACGCCGTGCGGACGGTGCTCTTCGCCAACGAGGATCCAGTTCCACATCCGGCCCAGGATGCCGCGTGCGGACTCCTCGAGCCTGGTCGGTGTGCGCGGTTCGGGCTCAGGTGCGGGCTTCGGCGCCTCGATCTCGGGCGCGGGCCTGGACGGCTCGGCTTCCTCGGCCGGTTCCGGGGCCGCCGGGGCGGCCGCCGCTTCCCTGGGCAGTGCAGGCGGCACGGGCGGCGGCTTGACTGCCGCCGGTTCGGCGGGCTCTACCGCCAGGGCTGCCGGGCGCAGCTCGGCTGCCACGGTCGCGGGCGCCTCGGCGGGCGCTTCCTCCATCGCGGGTTTCGCAATGCCGTCGCTCAACTTGTCGATCTTGCCGCTCAGTCGCCGCAGGTCGTACTTCATGGCCTGCAGGCGCGACCGCAGTCCCACCACGAGGCAGAGGATCGCGATCGGCACTGCCATGGACAGCGCGATGGCCATTATGGCCAGGAACACCTTCATTGCTTCTTCCATCAGATCATCTCCTTCGCAAGGGCCTTGAGGGCCTCCAGGTAGCCGGCGTCAACATCCAAGCCGCTTTCGTTGTGGCCGCCGCTCAGCTCCACAAACCGCTTGGGTTCGTTGGCGGCATCGTGGAGTTGCCGCCCGTGGTCATACGGAATCATCTCGTCGGTCCGGCTGTGCGTCACGAGCACCGGGCACCTGATCGAAGGCATGCGCGACAGCGAGTCGTATTTGAACGAACAGCACCAGCGCACCGGCAGGAACGGGAACATCCGCGCCGCCATGGCCGGCGCGGAGGCAAACGTAGACTCCAGGACGAGCGCGCCGACATCGACTTCAGTTGCCAGCCATGACGCCACCGCACCGCCGAGCGACTTGCCCAGCACGATCGTCCGGCTCGCGGCAATTCCCTTTGTTTCGGTCAGGTATTGCCACGCTGCCATGGCGTCTTCGTACGTGTTCCGTTCGGAAGGCTTGCCCGTGCTTTCCCCGTAGCCGCGGTAATCCACGATCATCGTGTTGAAACCGTTTGCGCACAGCGTTGTGACGTACCCGAGCCGGTCGGCGATATCGCCCCCGTTGCCGTGCAGCATCAACACGGTGAGCGCCGTGTCCGCGTTCTCCTTCGCAGGCACGAACCACCCCGCGATCTTGTCGCCCTCGCCGACGTCGAGTCGCACGTCCTCGAATTCAATGCCAAGGTCAAGCGGCGTCATGTCGACCGAGCGGTCCGGCACGTACACATAGTGGGGCTGTCGAAAGTAGACCATCGCCGTCATTGCCAGGTAGCCAACCGCCACCAGAACCAGAATCGATACAATCCCGTGCATTTTCTTGCCCTCTGTACGCGAATTCGTACTAATCATGTGCAACTCACCAACGCGGGGCGCCACCCACAACCCAAGTGCGATCACGTGTGCCGCGAACAGTGGGCCGGATTTGCAATCCGGCCGAGAGAGCGTGGAGCACGACAAGAGAATGCCTTGACCGTGGGCCGTTCATTCTCGACAACATGCTCACCTCTCTCTCGGCCGGATTGCAAATCCGGCC
>CAZKRK010000164.1:5054-7094 GCA_964555035.1 uncultured Victivallales bacterium
GTGCGGGGGGTCTTTTATTTCCCTCCTTCTGCCCCCTCTCTCTGTGGGGTTATTTTAAAATCCGGCCCACTGCCAGGGCGCCCACCCGGTTTCATCACTCACTCCTGCCCCTTCAGAAACTCCAATATCGGCATGTCCGCCACGTACAGCTCTTCGAGCACGGCGAAACCGCGGCGGACGCGTACGTTCACGTGCGCGTCGCGTTTGCCCCGGCGGGAGTGCTCGCGGTAGACGCGCTCGGCCTTCGGGGCGAGTTTCTCGTTCATGTAGTAGCGGTCGAACGGCAATCGCACCCACAGTTCCCCTTTGCCCCGACGATGATATCGCGACCGGACCTCGATGTAGTCTTCGTGCTCGGGGCGCTCCCGGCTGATGCCGGTAAAGGAGGCAAAGCCCTGCTCATTGGTCGCCAGCAGCGCGTACACGCGCTCACCACGAAAGTACTCGCTGCCCGCTTCGACCGGCACGCTGCGACTGCTCATCGACAAAGCTACGTAGCGACCGCGAAACGCGTCGTACGGATCGACGGGTGCGGTCTCGAAACGAAAGACCCTGCCCTTTCTGAGCGTCACTTCGCGTCTCTGAATCATTGACAGGGGCACAGCCAGTTGCGCCAGGATCAGTACACCAAGAGCGATCAGTGTGGTTTCGCGTCTGTTCATTGCGCACCCCCTTTCAGCTTCTTGGCCAGGACGAGGTTGGCGACGAGAAAACCGACCCCGATCAGGATGAACGCTACGCCGCGCACAACGAGTCCGAGATCCTCATCGAAGAAGCGCGCGACGATCAGGGCCGAGAGCACGACCATGCCGCCGTTGACCACCGCCAGGCGTCCGTCGCGAATGCCGAAAACGATCGTGCCCACCCCCAGGACGAGCATATACAGGTTGAATAGCAGCATCGGGACGGCCTCGCCCGTTTTCAGCGCCGTGATGCAGAACCCCGCCGCGGCCAGGATCGGCATGACCCCATAGAGAATGCGCGTCGCTTCGCGGCGGCGCACGGCGGTCACGAGCAGCCCGACCGCGCTGACGGGCAGCAGCACGGCTGCCGCGTAGTCGAACCACGCTACGTTTTGGTGGAAGCGGTAGCTGTAGCGATAGAAGCGCCACCCGACGTCTTCCCATGGCCATTCATACGTGAACATCAGGCACAGCACGGCGATGCCGGCGGCGCCGACAATATGGTACGGCTTCTGCCAATCGCTGGGCGCGTCTCTGAACCAGTAGCTGCCCGCAAGGTAGAAGATTCCGAAGAGTGCGCTGTAGACGACGATCCACAGCCCCGGCATGACCTTTTCGAGCGTGATGCCGGTAGCGGCGCACAGGCAGATGGCCACGCCCCACCCCAGCACGGCCGACCTGGCCGAGTAGCGGCCCTCGCGCGCAACCAGCCACACGTGCGGCACGGCCCCCAGGAACAGGACCCAGAACAACAGCCCGTGCCCGCCCTGCGCCTGCACGAAGCCGGCCAGCGCGGTGATGCCCGCGAAGTAGACCAGGCATGGCGCGGTCGCCTTCAGCAGGTACACAATCGGCAGCGTCAGGAGCATCCACACCAGTAGAAAGGTGTCCGTGCTGCCGGCGATGTGATAGGTCTGGCTCACGAGCGCAATCGAAGCCGCAACGGCGAAGCTCATGAACGTGCCGACCCCCTCCCGCCAGGCCGCGCCGGTGCGGCCGCTGGCCACTATCCAGCACGCCAGCGCCTGCGCCGCCACCAGTGGCAGGAGCGCCAGCACCGTGCGCACCGGACGGCCCAGTCCCTGCCAGTTGTAGGCCAACAGCATGATGATGCCTGCCCCGATCAGCACTGAAGCCAGAATGCTGAAGATCGTCAGCGCAATGCGCCGTCCGCTGGCCTTCGGCGCTTCGCCGTAGTGGCCTCGCAGCCTGTCGGCCGCGTCGCCCGTCAGGACGCCTGCCTGGATCAGGCCGGGCAGCTCGTCATACAACCACCGTACGTGTCGCTTGTTCACAGGTATGCCTCTCAATCCCTTGTCGCTACCGGCGAAGGACCGCCGGCTCCAGTTCGTATTGC
>CAZKRK010000164.1:7194-13845 GCA_964555035.1 uncultured Victivallales bacterium
TCCAGTTCGTATTGCTCATGCGCGAGTTGGGGACAGGTGTGAACACATGTCCCGTGAGCAGTGGGCCGGATTTGCAATCCGGCCGAGAGAGTGTGGAGCATGGCGGGAGAATGCTCTGCCCAGAGTCTGTCTATTCTCGACAACATGCTCACCTCTCTCTCGGCCGGATTGCAAATCCGGCCCACTGTTCCTCAGCGTATGAGCGGCAGGAAACACACGTCCAGCTTGGTGCGGCGTCCCTTTCGCTCGTGGCGGAAGAACCGCCACATGAAACTCGTCTTTCGATAGCCATTCCGTTTGCGGTCGTACGTGACGAACGGAAACACGTCGACGCTGACATCGCCGTTCACGCGCTCGTAATGGTACGCACGCCAGAGGACACGGGCACGCGTGTAGTCGTCGACGCCGCCGGCCTTTGCTCGCACCTTGCGCTGGTAGTCCCACAGGAAGAACAAGACGGAGGCGTCGACGTTGGCATTCGGTGCATCGATTGCCTCCTGGCGTTCGTGATTGAATACGGGGAAGAACCAGCGTTCTGTCTGATTGACTCGGACCATCGGCGCCTCAACGCCCGCCTGCGTGGCGCGAGGATCGGGCGCCACCAGGACATGGTGTCGCGTGCCGGCAAGGAACAGCGCACTGAACTCAGAACCGTAGCGCCCCCGGTCGGCGGCGGTCAGCCTGCCTACGGGAACAGGTCCGCGGTCGTGATAGCGGTAGAAAGGAAACAGGCTGGCATGCGATTGCCCCGCGTGCTGCCAGAATTCCCCCCAGAGAAACGTCCCTTCCGTATCGCCGGTCTTCCAGTTCCGTTGCCGTGAAAAGAACGGAAAGATCCAGCCCCCGGCATAGTGCCCCGTTCTGACTCCCAGGAGCGGTGTCAGGGCATAGTAGAATCCGTTGTGCGGATTGCGGTTGCGGCCGAAAAGCGGCGTGTAGAACGACTCTTTGCCGTCGTACATGTACAGCGGCAACAGGTGCCCGCGCCGTTGCGAGGCCAGCTCGGCATCGCGACTGTGAAACAGGCCGCCCGCCGCCCACACATCGAGAGAATCGCCGTCTTTCGACCATGCCGACATCAACGGCGGGACCACTGTCCAATCAGTGCCCCCGGACCGCCAGGAGGACCACAGCGGCGACAGGAATCTGTCGGCGACGGGATCGTTGTAGAAGAGCGGGAACAGGTACTGGTCCCCCCTCTTTTCACCCCAGCTCAGGTGCGCCAGTCCTCCCAGCGTCCAGAGGTCCGTGCGTTTGGGCTCGGCCTCGAGCAACGACAGCAGGGGCGGCATGGCGGTCATACGCCTCGACTCGTCACCCCAGCGAGCCGCCAACGGCGAAATAAGCGTGCGCTTCACACCGTTCCAGTAGTAGAGCGGCAGCAGGTGGTGCGACGAGCCCTCTTTGCTCCACGAGGCATGAAACAGGGGCGCCATCAGCCAGAGGCTGCCTTCGTCCTGCTCGACCCGTCCCCTCGACAGTAGTGGGTAAATCAACCAGGTCTTTCCGTTCGCCCGCCTCTCGTACCCCCCGAGCAGGGAGGTGAACAGGTTCCGCTCGGGCGTCTTCTTGCGGAAGTAGAGCGGCAGCAGGGCATCCCACTCGCTCTCGCGATCGGCGTCCTTCCCCGCCGCATACAGCGGCGTGATTAACTTCTTGTTCCCGCCGGATTTTCCGCGGTAGTAAAGAGGCGCCGCCAGCTGCCATGAATCGCCGTCGGCCGCGCTTCCGTGCGACCACGGCAAAGACACAAACAGCGAGCGCGCGGGGGTTCGAGAACGGTAGTAGAGCGGAAGAACGTGCGATTTGCGCCGGTCGCCCTGCCGTTTGAAGTGCGCCAACGGACCGCCGACCCATAGCTCGCGCCCGCGTGGACCGGATCGCCCCCCGGACAACAGCGGTGGCGCCAACCACCCTGACTCGTCGCCCTTGCGGTTGTAGCCGCCCAGCGGCGTCAGCAACGCGCGTTCGTCACGCCCACGCTTGGAATACAACAGGGGGAACGCCAGGTCCCAGTCCGTTCCGCTTGCCGAGTCACGTCCGCGGGAGTACGGCAGCGTCAGGAGCGTCTCGCTCCGCGGCGTGTAGTCATGATAGTAGAGCGGCAGGAGCATGCTGCCTCCGGCCCCTTCCGATTCTTCGGGGCCGCCGGTCCGATGCCATCGCTTCCCCAGGGGCCACATCAGGAAACTCTCCGTCTCCCCCGGGTTCCGGTAGTGCCCGGCCAACGGCCACACGCGCCAGCCACTGCGGTGAGAGCGCTTGAGACGATGGAAGACCGGCCATGCCAGGTGCAGGCTGTACCCGTTGTGCATGTTGCGGTACGACCACAGCGGAACCAGTCCGTTGTATCCCTTGTCGCCGCCGAATGGATCGTCGAAATGCCAGAAGAGCGGAAAGCCAACGGCGTAGTCGTCCCCCCAGAAGAAGGGGAAAACGCGGTGATCGTCCGTCTGCATGTTGAACCGACTGACGGGCCAGAGGACATTGTAGATGGGAGCCTCTTTGTCCAGGCCGTAGATCGACATGAGCGGGCGAATGGCGAAGTGGTCGTCGGTCTTTTCGATGAACGGCCACAGAACGGATAAGGCCGGGTCACGGTAATACACCAACGGCCACATCGCGATGCGGTCTTCGGCCGGTCCGCGGCGCACGGAGTACTCCCCCGTATAGAACGGTGTCCCCTTCATCTGCGGCGTGGAACAGCCGGCGAGCATGAGAACCGCCGCGATGCCCGGCACGCAAAGCCTCATCCCTTTTGCAGCGACCGCAATCAACGATTTCATACACTTGTCTCCATTGTTTCGCACCAGTCCGGCAACAGACACCGTCACCTGTTTTCCACGAAGTCACGCGCAAGGCCGCGCATGGCCTTCAAGTCCAGTTTGCCCGACCCGAGCTGCGGCAATTCGTCTATCTCGAAGTAGTTTTCGCGCCTGGGCTTCCACAGGTTGGGCAGATCGCTCTCCTTGAGAATCGCAAACAAGCGGTCGGGGTCGCCGGCTTCGGGCGTGTAGAGCACCACAAGCTGTTCGCCCTTTCTCTCGTCCGGCGCGCCGGTCACAAAGACGCACTGGCCGATCGTGCCGAGCGCCTCGATCAGGATCTCTTCGATCGCCAGGTGCGGCACCATCTCGCCCCCGATCTTGCTGTAGCGCGACATCCGGTCCAGCAGAAAAACGAAACCGTCCTTGTCGATACGGGCGATGTCGCCCGTACTGTACCAGCCGTCGCGGAGAACCTCGGCCGTCTTTTCCGGTTTGCGCAGGTAGCCGCGCATGACGTTGGGCCCCTTGGCCAGCAGGAGTCCTTCCTCCCCCTCGGGCAGCTCGACGGCGCTCTCCGGGTCGACCACCTTCATGGTCATGCCGGGGATCGGATGCCCGACGCTCTGCTCCTTGGTGCCGACATGCGTCACGCGATCGATCGTGACGTTCGGCACGTTGACGGCCGCGACCGGCGACAGCTCGGTCGCCCCGTACCCTTCCAGCGGCCGAATCGCGAATTTCTTCTCGAACGAATCCGCAACCCGCGTCTTCAATTTCTCGGCCCCCGTGACCACCAGGCGCAACGTCGCGAAATCCTCCTTCTTGGCGCGCCGGATGTAGGCCAGCAGGAACGTGGGCGTCGAGAGCAGGAGCGTCAGCCGGTTGTCGCGCGCCATGGTCGCAATCGTGGCCCCGTCCAGCGGGTTGGGATGGTAGTACACCCCGAAACCGCGCACCAGCGGGCACCACAACGTAACGGTGAAACCGAAGGAGTGGAAGAAGGGTAGCACGGCGCACATACGGTCCTTGTGAGTGAAATGATATACCTGGCAGCAGGCCTCGATGTTGGAGATCACGTTATGGTGACTCAGCATCACGCCTTTGGGTTCGCCCGTGCTGCCCGACGAAAAGACGATCGTCGCCAGGTCGTCCGGTCCGCGCTCCGCAAAATCTCCCAGGCTGCGCGCGGGCGCGAATCGCGCCTTGAGCAACGCCCGCAGCTTGGCGGCGCCGGTGACCTGTGCCGCGAGGTCCTCGATGTAGACCGTTCCTTCCGGCACTTCGAAGTCCGGCAGCTTCTCGATCAGCTTCTTCGAAGCGATGACCGTCTTGATCTCGCACTGCCTGACGGCGGACTGGATTGCTTCGCGCGAAGCCGTGAAGTTCAGGTTGACCGGAACCTTGCCCATGAGCGTCAGGGCAACGTTGGACACGGCGCCGCCGACACAGGACGGCAGCAGCAAACCGACCATCTCCTGGCCGGCCGTCAACTTCGCGAATACCTCCTTGAGAACAAGCGCCCCGGTCAACAGACGGCCGGATGTCACCGACTTGCCCGTAGTGTCCCAGGCTGCCTGGCGTCCCCAGTGCAGGCGGGCCTGGTTGATGACCTGCCACCCGAGTGTCCGCCGCTGCGCCTTGCGTAGATCGAAATACCTCCCCGACAGCTCGAGCACGGCGGTGCGCACTTCACTTGTTGACGAAGTCGCTGGCATGGGCCTGCCGATCTGCAGTGTGGTCGGATAGGGTATGCGGCGCGGAAGACGCGAGAGCAGGCGCCCGCCGAAGTAGCTGAAGATGCTGCCCCAAGCTCCGCCGATGTAGACCGGAACGATCGGGTAGTCCGTGCCCTTGACGATCCGCTCCAGCCCCGGCCTGAATCCGCGCATGTTGCCGGTGCGCGTGATTGCGCCCTCGGCGAAAATACACACCAGGTACCCCTCGTCGAGCGCGTTGCGCGCCTCCTGCAGCGAGGCGACGATCTGTCGCGGCGGGTCCTTGGGTGAAACCGGGATTACGCGCATGAGTCGGAACAGCCAGCGGGTCGGCCGGTATTCCGCGATCTCGCGCGCCATCACGAACCGGATGCGCCGTTGCTGGACGGCCGAAATCAGCAGCGCGTCCACCCACGTCACGTGATTCGATACCATCAGCGCCGGGCCGTCCAGGGGCAGGTTCTCCAGACCGTGCACGTCAATGCGGTAGAACAGCTTCGTTACCACGACCACCACGAATCGCGTCAGGAAATCCGGCAGGGTTCTGACGGTTACCACGGCGAGCACCCCCGTCAGCACGCCGACTACAACGAAACAGTGGCGCGTCGACAGCTTCAGGACACCGTGCAGCAAGTAGAAAACCCCGGCCGAAACCGCTACGCCCACAAAGCTGAGAAAGTTGCTCAGGGCCAGGATCTCGCCCAGGCGTTTGGCGGGACTGCGGTATTGAATGAAGGCGTTCAGAGGCACCACGAAGAAACCGGAACTGACCCCGAGGAGGAAGAGCACCCACACAACCGGCTTCGTTGTGAACTTGAGCAGCGACAGCACGGGCACATCGTTCAGGCGCCCCAGCCAGGCCGCGCGCCCCGTCAGTTCCGACGGCACGAAGGCAAAAGCGATGCAACACAACGTCAGCCCGATCGCGCCAATCGGCACAACCCCGAACTCGATGTTGCGGCCGGACATCTTGCCCGCCAGCACCGCGCCCAGTCCGATTCCCAGTGCCGCCACGGGGAAAAGGTACCCGCTGGCGATCCAGTCCAGCCCCAGCGACTCCTTGCCGTAGACGATTGCGTTCTGCTGAATGAAACCGCCCAGGAACAGGTAGTACCCGATCGCCACGACCGAAAGCAGCAGGTACTTGTCGGACCGCAGCGACATCAGGGTGCGCCACAGCTCAAGCGGGAACTTCAGCGTGAACTTCCCGCCGGCGCCGGCCCTGGGCGTTCGCGAAATCCGCATGCTGGCGAGCAACCCCAAGACAGCTACGCCGACACAGAAGTAGCCCAGCAACATGAAATCACGATCCAGCCACCGCAACAGGAGGTACGACGGAATGAACGTGCCGATGATGATCGCCAGATACGAAAGCCCCACCAGGAAGCTGTTGGCCTTCGACAGTTTCTCCGTCGGAACCAGCTCGGGAATGATCCCGTATTTCGACGGACCGAAGAACGCGCTCTGCGTGCACATCAGGAAGAGGATCGCGTACAGGGCCCAGGTCTGCCGGAAGTAGACCGCAACGCACCCCAGCGCCATCACCGCGACCTCCATGCCCTTTGCCGCCACCACGATGTCCCGCTTGCTCAGCCGATCGGCCAGAACGCCGGCCGCATGCGAGAACAGCAGAAACGGCACAACAAATACGATCGAGGCCGTACTGACCACGGTGGTTTCGTTCATTCCCAGCTCCGTCACCAGGAGAAAAACCACCAGGAGCTTGAACACGTTGTCATTCATCGCCCCCAGGAACTGGGTGATGTTCAGCCACACAAACGAACGAGGTACTCTTTCTTTGGCAAACATAATGTACGAGGCCTATGTGTTTCGAATGTTCGTATTGTTCCCGCTACCCGGGCGTTGGAACATCGTAGAGAGCCGCGACAAACGGGTCAAGCGCAACAACCGTGCCAACGCGTGACCGATAGGAGGCGGATCCCCCTCTTCGTAGAGCGTCCGCAGCGTGCGGCTCGCGGAGCCGCACCGGAGGGCGCAGGCCGGGCATGGCCCCGCTGCTCGTCTCCGCACGGCGCATGGCGCCGTGCTCCGGCGAGTCTACAAAGGTGGGGAAGCGCCCTCTTCGTAGAGCGTCCGCAGCGTGCGGCTCGCAGAGCCGCACCGGAGGGCGCAGGCCGGGCATGGCCCCGCTGCTCGTCTCCGCACGG
>CAZKRK010000164.1:13945-15828 GCA_964555035.1 uncultured Victivallales bacterium
GAGCCGCACCGGAGGGCGCAGGCCGGGCATGGCCCCGCTGCTCGTCTCCGCACGGCGCATGGCGCCGTGCTCCGGCGAGTCTACAAAGGTGGGGAAGCGCCCTCTTCGTAGAGCGTCCGCAGCGTGCGGCTCGCAGAGCCGCACCGGAGGGCGCAGGCGCGCATGACCCCGCTGCTCGTCTCCGCACGGCGCGCTGCGCCGTGCTTCGGCGAGTCTACGAAGGAGGGCAAGAAGCCCTCTTTGCGGAGCGCACGCATTACAGCATGGACACCCCGTGCACGACCATTGTACATTCAGCGCACAAGTGATGGACCAAGAAGGAGCCTAACATGAGCCAGAGTCCGATCAGTCTCTCATCCGAAGCGCGTGACCTGTTGACGACGGTATCCGAAGCCGCCTTTGCAAACCCGTTCAGCCAGTCCCGGCGAAAGCTCGACGCCAAGCTCTCCGGTCTGCCGCTCACGACACCGCAGGAAGAGATGCTGCATGCGGCGCTCGAACATCTGCGTGCCTTTCTCGACCGGCTCGACCGCTCCGGACACACCAGCCTGCGTTCGTTCCGCGCCGAGGACCAGCCACTGCTTGGCAACGCGTACCTTTTCGACATCTTTCATTCGTACATGCACCGCCTCGACGACTTCATCCGCATCCAGCTCGGTTCGCCCGATGAAGTCTGCGAAGCCCCGTTCGCGACGGAGTTGATGCGCGACCTCGCCAACAGGGGGTTCCCGCCCTCGGACGTTGCGCGCTACTTCGCCCTCTTCTACCAGCTGCGACGTGCCTATTACTTCGTCGCGCTGGCACTGGTCGGCCGCGCGCCGTGCATGCAGGACCTTCGCCGCCGCCTTTGGGAGAACGTCTTTACCCACGACACGCACGTATACGTCCAATCCATGTGGAGCCGCATGGAGGACTTCTCCACCCTGCTGCTGGGCGAAACGGGCACCGGTAAAGGCGCCGCCGCTACCGCGATCGGTCGCTCGGGGTTCATCCCCTTCGACAAGCGACACGACCGTTTTAAAGAGAATTTCATGCAGACGTACATCGCGATCAACCTCTCCCAGTTTGCCGAGAACTTGATCGAATCGGAGCTCTTCGGTCATCGCAAAGGCGCATTCACCGGGGCCATGGAAGCCCATGACGGCGTCTTCGCCCGCTGCAGTCCGCACGGGTCCATTTTCCTCGACGAAATCGGCGACGTGTCGATTCCCATCCAGATCAAGCTTCTCAAGGTGCTGCAGGAGCGTACGTTCTCTCCCGTCGGCAGCCACGAGAACCTCAGGTTCCACGGCCGCGTCATTGCCGCCTGCAACAGGCCGATCGGCAAGCTGCGAACCGAAGGTCTCTTCCGGGACGACTTCTTCTATCGCCTCTCCTCGGACATCATCGTCGTTCCGCCGCTACGCCAGCGGCTGGCTGAAGATCCGGCCGAGCTGGACCTGCTCATCGGCGTGATTCTCCAACGCATTGTCGGGGAAACATCCGACGAGCTGCAGGCTGCCATCAAGGATGCGATTACCGGCGGCGTCGGTCCCGACTACCCCTGGCCCGGCAACGTGCGCGAGCTGGAACAGTGCGTGCGCCGCGTCATCCTGACGCAAAGCTACTCCGGCGATTCAGCGGCCATTGCCTCCGACTTGCGCGGTCTGATCGCCGCCGGCATCGACGCCGGTTCCTATGACGCCCGCGACCTCCAGGCCGACTACTGCCTCCTGCTCTACAAGCGCCACGGCACGTACGAAGAAGTCGCCCGCCGCACCGGGCTCGACCGCCGCACCGTGAAGAAGTACGTGACGAGACCATGACAAAGTGCACGCTCTCCCCGGTTCGTGGGGCGCATCTGCGATTTGTTGCACTTGCTGGGGCCACCGCCGGCCTTGTGC
>CAZKRK010000165.1:0-15808 GCA_964555035.1 uncultured Victivallales bacterium
CTGAACACTGAACCCCTGAACACTGAACACTTTCAGCGGAGCTGGCTAGCGATTTATGATCCTGTATTCGGCAGTTGAACCGCCGATTCCTACGCAAATGTCTGCAAGCATTGACGATGGCGACGTCACACGACGCACCCATTTGGTGAAAGACCGGCTGAGGCAGAAGGTGCCCGCGGATGACGCAGATGAACGCGGATTCGGGACTTCATCTGCGTCAATCTGCGTCATCCGCGGGCAACTGCTCTTTTTAGGTTCAGCTGTCAGTAGGGGCGCCCCAGGCCCTGGGGCGCCCCCGACCGGGGGTGGGTCAGGGCCTGACCCACCCCTACTTGGGGGCCGCTCCGCTTCGGCGCGTCACAGGTTTCCGGCCAGGTCGCCCAGGATTGCCAGGGCTTCTTCGAGGACAAGATCCGGGGCCGGGTCGGGCGAGGGCACTTGGAGCTCGGAGAGGCCGCGGATGGATTGCACGAGTGCTTGTCGCTTCTCCAAATGGAGGGGGACCGCGCGAGTGCGCGCCAGTGTCGAGAGCTTGGCGACCCTCGCCTTGTAGCGGACGTCTTCCGCCCGGCGTCGCTCCGATGCTTTGCGCAGACGGGAAATGACGGCATCGAGCTCGGCAACCGCAACGTAGCCGGCAGGGGCGACGGGCGGTTCGAGCGGCTCGGGTTCGGCGTCAGGTTCGGCGCAGTAGTCGGCGAGGGACGGCAGCACGATGTCGGCAGCGATCCCGCAACCCTGGCAAGAACGTCCCGAGACAGTATAGTTCACCAGGGTCGAAACACTCACCTTGCCAAGCCGGTCGTTCCGGCCCAGGCGGTGAATGGTCTGGCAGCGTCCTTTGCCGTAGGTGCGTGAGTCGCCGACCACCACCGCGCGTCCGTAGTCCCGCAGCGTTCCGGCCAACACCTCGGCGGCCGAAGCCGTCGCACGGTCGACCAATACCACCAGCGGTCCGGCATATGCCGTCCGCCCGTCTTTGTCCCGGTGCGTTTCAATCCGTCCGCCCGTTTCGCGCGTGAGGACAACCGGCCCCTGCGCGATGAACAGCCCCGTGACGGCCACTGTTTCCGCTTGGCATCCGCCGGGGTTGCCGCGCAGATCGAGCAATACGCCCGCAACCCCCTCACGAATCATGTGCGCCAAGACACGCCTGATGTCACGCGAAGCGCTTTCGCGACCATTTCTGTAGAAGGCAGAGGGGCGGATGACACCCAGGGGCTTTGCCACTGTCCGCATCGACCACGTTGTCGTTCCTGCCCGGTCGTTGGTCAGGTTGGCCGCGGTTTCCGCGGGGACATATTCCGAGTGCCGGTCGTAGGCGTGCGCAACCGCGGTAAGGAACGTGCCGAGGACCCACTGTGTCATTCCGGGGGCGCCATCCGCCCACCCCTCGCCCGGCCCTCCTGCGTCGGCCCGACCTCTCCCCCGGGGGGAGAGGTGGATGGTGCGCTCCTCCCACCTCTCCCCCCGGGGGAGAGGTCGGGCCGACGCAGGAGGGCCGGGTGAGGAGCGGGCGGCGTCTCCGGCGAGCTCCCTGTTGACCAGGCGACGGAGGACATCGTTCTTCACCTTCTTGCGCCAGAGGTCGTCCCACTCGTCGCCGGTCTTCGGCCACGCGCGGCGAAGGGGAACAGAGTATGTTTCGTCCCGCGAAAAATCGAAGCCTTCTCCAATGAGCTGTTCCGCGTATGCGATGCGGTTCGTCAGGCGGCGACGCAGGACCCGTGCGGCTTCGTACGCGAAGGTAAGATCGCCGGCTTCCAGCGCGTCATCCAACGCGGTCGTGTGCGGACGCAGGCATTCGATGTCGGCGGCAAGGAAGCATGTGTGGTCCGGGTCGAGCGCGTCGATGTAATTGGTCCACGCCTTGGCGGAGACGGTGTCGTCCATGGGGCGCCCGGACACATGTTTTGCGGGCAGCACATCCGCGAAGCGCCGTGCGATTTCACGGTGCAACGGAGGCGGCGACGGGGAATCCGGCTCGGCGGCTTGGGAAAGGCAGGGGACAAGCAGGGCAACCGCGACCAGGCCACGGGTTGCGGTCACAACAAGATCCCGAGTCCGGTATAGGCGGTATGGAAGTCCGCGCCCTGGTCGTGATCGTAGTAGCGGTACCCGACGTGTGCGTCGATCCGTTCCGACAAATAGCACTTCAACTTGGCCCCGTATGCGTGCGAGGTGAGTCCTCCGTTGTCGTCGTACAGCCGGTAATTCAGCCGGGTCATGAGGCGGTTGCCGATGGCCTGATAGGCATAGGCGTTGTATTCCTGGTAGTTGAGGTCACTGCTCGATTCGTAATGCTGGACGGCAAACCGAAGCGCGGTCTTGTCCTTGACGAGGAAGACTGTCGCGAAGACCTGGACGTACCACGGGCCCGTGTCGCTGCCTTTGTTCTTCGAGATTGCAGCCTGTTCGCCGAAACGGAAACGGCTCGTGGGCCGCCAGCTCAGGTACTCATAGAGCTGGCCACCGTGGAATTCCCCGCCCTGGGTGGAGTGACGATACTGCAGATACGTGTAGAAGTCGTCCCCGAGCGACCGGTCGATACCGAGGTAGAGATACTGCCGGTCGTCGGCGCCGCCGACGCCTTCGAATCGGGAGACCTTGAGTGTCAGGTGGGAGACCGCGCCGTGGCGAATATCGCTCAGGGGAGTCCTGACTTTTGCCGTCCAGCGGCTCAGGTTCATGTCCTGGTCGTTCTCCCACACCGCCCAGCGCACCGACATGGTGGTACGGCTGTTGTGAAAGACCTTGGCCTCAGCCGAGTACAGGCGCGAAGGAAAGGCGGCGTACTCGGGGTCCTGCTCGATCAGTTCGTCGTCATCTTCGGTGAGCTGGACTTCGGCGCGCAGCCGAAAAGCCATGTCCCTCTCGACGATCAGGTTCTCGAGAAAGTTGCCTCCAAACATCGCCGACTCTTCGTCCTGGGCAGGGGCTTTGCCCGCGAGGACGGCGATGAGACAGATGCCGGCACAGCCGACGAGGGCGCGGGATATGCGTGTCGTCTTCATATTCCGAAAAGTACCAGTACGGCGCGCGAGATTTTTTTCGAGGCCAATCCTTGGCCCCAGCAATCGGTACCGAGGCGTCAGGAGGGTGGTTCGGGCGGTTCCGGGGGCTCGGGAGGCTCGGGCGGTTCCGGTTCTTCCGGCTCCTCGGGCTCCTCCGACTGGCCCCCTTCGTCCCTGTCCCTTTCCCGGGAGGACTCCGTCTCCGTCTCGGCAGCCGGTTGCTCCGCGGGGTTCGTGGGCGTCACGCGATCGGTATACGAAATGTCGCTGTTCTCGCCGAACCAATCGTCGAGGCCGTACATCATGTCGCGCTGCATGAGCATGCGAATGAGCTCGGGACCGTCGGGGCGAAACGGCTCTTCTTCTTCAAACGGTTCGTCATCCAACGCCGGTTCGACAGCGGCCCGGGCGGAGCCGGTGAGGGCGAGCGCCAGCGGCAGGGCGAGGAGACCCGCGCAGAGGAAGCGTATACCGGTTTGGAGCCGTGTTGACATCAGGAGCCCATCCTTGGCGCGTACGATAGGCGCTTACGGGGGCGCATGTCAAGAAGCCTGGCGGGCGGAGAGTGAGGGGCAGGGCGAACACGCTTGCCCGGGCATAAGCGTTCCGGTACTCTTTTCCAGGTCAAGCGAAAGGAGTAGCTTAATGGAATTCAACCGACGTGTTCTGGTTCTTCTGGTTGCCACCGCGGCGTTTTCGAGGGTCTCCACGTATGCCGCCGACTGGCCGCAGTGGCGCGGGCCCGATCGGAACGGGGTGTCCTCCGAGTCGGGCTGGCTGGCCGCGTGGCCGGAGAGCGGCCCCAAACAGCTTTGGAACAAGAAGGTCGGCGAAGGCTACTCGGGAATGTCCGTCGCCAAGGGGCGTCTATATACGGTGGGCAACTCGGAGGGCATTTTCAAAGCGACCGATACGGTGTGGTGCCTGGATGCCGAAACGGGGGAACAGGTCTGGAAACAGTCCTACACGAGCAAACCGGGCTCCTATCCAGGCCCGCGTACGACCCCTACCGTCGACGGCGATGTGTTGTTCACGCTCAGCCGACACGGCGAGCTGTTCTGCCTGGGCACGGCTGACGGCGCCGTGAAGTGGAGCAAGGATCTGCGCGAAGAACACGGGGTTGGGAACGAACCCAACAAGTGGGGGCTGGCGTGTTCCCCGGTCGTTGTCGAAGACAAGGTCGTGCTCGATCTCGGCAAAGTGCTGGCTCTGAACAAGACCAGCGGTGAACTCGCTTTTGCCATGGGCGAGGACGCGCCGGGCTTCAGCTCGCCCGTCGTCTTCGAACACGGCGGCGATCGGCTGGTCACCAGTTTCAACGGTTTCGGGCTGGTTCTCTATAGCTTGACGTCCCGCAAAGCGGTCGCTCGTTTCGAGTGGCCCGCAAAGTGGAACGCCAACACGTTGACTCCCGTGGCGGCGGATGGGCGCGTCTTCATCTCTTCCGGCTACGGCAGGGGGTGCGCGCTGCTGCAATTGGGCGAGAAGGGGCTGACGCCCGTTTACCGCAACGAGACCATGTCAAGCGAGTGTCAGACGCCGGTTCTGCACAAAGGGCACCTCTATGGCGTTACCGGCGTGCAGGGCAGAAAGGGCGAGCTGCTGTGCCTGGATTTCGCCACCGGCGAGGTCAAGTGGAAACGCGAAGGGTTGCGTGTCGGTGGCGGCGTGATGGTCGCCGACGGCAAGATCGTCCACATGGAAGACAAGGGACAGCTCGTGGTTGCCGAGGCCTCGCCCGAAGGATACAAGGAGCTGGCCCGCGCGACCGTACTGGATTCGTACTGCTGGACCCCACCCGTACTTGCCAACGGCCGCATCTACTGCCGCAACAGCAAAGGAAAGGTGGTATGCCTGGATGTGAAAGGAGAATAGAGGGGCTCCCTCCCACTCCCTCCCCTAATCTCGCCCACAATCTCGCCCCGAGCAAGGGAAAGACCAAGGGTGAGAGTAGGGGTGAGATCAGGGAAGAGAGGAGAAGGCAGCACGCGCTGGCTCTCGCTCTGGTCACAGTCCTTTCCTCACTCTGTCTCTCCGCTCCGGCCGCACGGCTCCGGATGCGGTTCAGGCCGGGCGACGAGCTGGTCTATGCTTTCAGAAGCACGCTCAAGCAGGAGACCTCCACCGCCCAGGGGGAGCTGATTCACGAGATGACGCTGGTGGGGACGACGCGGCAGGTAGTCGTCACGCTCGAGGGCGATCCCGCCGTCGCGCTGATAGGGCAGCTCGGGAAGGGGCATTGGACAATGACGGAAGGGGCCGACCGCGTAGCGGTCGGTTCGCGAGAGCAGGTTTGGAATTCCGCCTGGCGAGTGAACACGCGGGGCGAAGCGATTCGGCGCAGCGCGGGAGCGGACCGTGCCTGCCACAACGTGCTCTGGCGCACACTGGGCCAGCTTGGCGAGAGCCCGCAAATCTGTGCGCCTTTTCCAGAGAGCGCCGTGGCCCCGGGAACGCGCTGGGAAGGCGGCGTCCTGCTGCCTCTCCTGGGAATGCGTTTGCCCGGTTTCGGCAAGTCAGTCGCTTCCGCCATCACTGACGAAGGCGGCACGCGCGTGTGCCGAATAGACAGCAAAGTCGCATGCGGCAGTCTTATGGCCCATACGGACTGGGTGCCGGACAAGTGGCTGCCGGACACGCGAGTGGATGGTTCCACAACGGGAGAGCTCGACATCGACAGCGGTGTCTGGCGCAGCATCGGCATGGATTTCAGCGCCTACCTCGAAGGACAGAACTTCGAAGGCAGGATTCACATCGTAAGCTCACTGGCCCTGGAATCGCGCCGCGCGCTTCATCCTGAAGAGGCCCAGGCGTGGGCGTCGCGTGTGAAGGCGTTTGATGCCGCCCTGGCATCCCTCTACAAGGATCACGAAGCAACGGTCGTGGAATCCCTGAGAGACCGCGAAAGCGATCCCGACTGGCGCAAGGGACTGGAGCTGACACTGGCACTGGTCGCAAAAGCGCGGCACGACGCGGCTGCGTGGACATCCAAGAAGCCCCCCGTCGAAGAGACGCCTGCACCCGCGCCCGTGACCGCACCCGAGGCGGCCGAGATCTATAAGGAGGCCGGGGCGCACGCCGCGGCCGGGCGGTTGCGCGAGGCCGCGGCGGCATACAGACGTTTTCTGGGCGGCGCAACCGACGCCACCCCCGGGTGGATGCGCGTGATGGCGCAGGTTCGCCTGGGGGGAGTGTGGGAGAAGCTGGGGGAGCGGACGCGGGCCGCGGCGGCCTACCGGGCTGCCGCGGCGATGGATGCCGCGGATGACTATTCGCTCAAACTGAAGCGGAAGGCGAAGGAGAAGGCCGATGCGCTGTCCGATTGACCCGAATTGTCCAAAACGCCACGCGCCTCGGGCGCTTGCCCTGCCGGCCGTCCTCCTGCTGCTTGCCGCGGCGGCGTCGGGACCGGCGGCCGAGCTGCAGCCGGTTGCGGACCCGGACCATGTCGGTGTCGGCGGCGGTAAGATCGCCATTTCCGAGTCGCGACCGAAACGGGACATCACGG
The DNA here is from genome assembly GCA_964555035.1 of uncultured Victivallales bacterium. Lineage (GTDB taxonomy): Bacteria > Verrucomicrobiota > Kiritimatiellia > UBA8416 > CAYOBW01 > CAZKRK01. Next base: position 6,523 of record CAZKRK010000165.1, read on the forward strand.
AGCGGCGTTGGGGCAGTCGCAGTCCCCTTTACTTCGCTCTTCGGCTGGGGGACGCCGACGCCGTGTACTACGGCGTAGTGGACGAGTCGGCGGGAGAGGGAGCGGGCTACGACGTGATTTACGTCGACACCGACGGCGATGACGAGCTCGGCGACGAATCCGCTATACGGCCGGTTCGCGAGGAGGTCGGACGCGTGCTGTCGCTACGAACCGAACCGGTGCGGATGAGCGTCAAGTATCGCGACGGAAACCGACGGGGGATTGCGGTGCGTCTGGCCGTGAGCGGGTTCGGCGAGGCAGGCTCGGGCGAGGTGGCGTGGTCGGCGCAATGCAGGGTGGCAGAGCTCATGCGTGGCGAGGTTTCCCTGGGCGGGACGCGCAGGCTCACGATTGCCGTTCTCGACCGGGCGGGGGATAGCAGCGCGATGAACGCGTGCTTCAACGACTACGGCGTGGACCGGTTGCGGATCGATCTGAACGGCGACGGCACTCTGGATGCGGCGAGCGAGGACTTCCCGCTGAGCAAGGCGATTCAGGTTGACGGAGAGTTTTGGGAACTGGCGCTGGACGCGGCGGCCGGACAGGTCAAGTTGAGCCCCTGCACACTGCCGCTCGGGTCCGTCCGCGTTACGGTGAACACGGAGGGCGGAATCTCGCCCACCGGCACGGTGGAGTTCGTCAGCGACGAGGGCTATGCGTTCACGTGCTCTCTCCCCGGAGCCCCTGTGGTGCGGTCGCCGGCGGGCGATTACCGGATAGAGCGCGCAACCCTCCTCATGCGGGATGCGCAGCGACGCACGTGGACGGCTTCGTTTGCCATGACCGATCCCGTTGCCGTTGCCGGCGGCGACGGCGAGACCGCCGTGACGCTGGGGCGACCGTTCAGGGTCGTGCCGGCAACCGAGGGCGAGTTCAAACCGGGCGACTGCGCCTGCGTCACGGCACACCTGTTTGGAGCGGGCGGAGAGGAATACCTCAACGTGGCGCCGCTCAAGATGCGTATGAAGCCGTCGGTGCGAATCGAGGACGCGATGGAGATCGTCGTCGCCGAAGGCCGCATGGAATACGGGTGAGGGTCGATGCGTTTCGGGTATTCGTGGAATATCCAGAAAAACCTGCCGCTGACCGAAATCGACCACGGTGTCTTCACCATCGTCGCAACCGTGGACACGGGGCCGTTCGGAGGAGACGTCCGGGGCGGGAAGAGTGTGACGGTGCAGAGGTAGGGGAGCAGGTATCGGTTGATCCTAGAAAGAGCAGTTGGACTACCTCTACGGGGAGATTAGGGCGAAGGATTAGGGCAAAAGATTAGGGAAAGAGGGAGACCCACCCTAATCTTTCGCCCTAATCTTTTGCCCTAATCTGCACCCAGTGGGTGCGAGCCTCGTGCTGCAGGATAATGCTGACAAACAACTGCTGTTCAATACGTTGCGATTCATGAAGGCAACCGCGGAGCAGTTGAACTACCGGACATAGGTTGATTGGTCAATTGGTTGATTGGTTGATTGGGCGCCGGGGTTGTGGTGGTATGGGTGAATGGATGAGCGGACATGTCTTCAGTGGGCCGGATTTGCAATCCGGCCGAGAGAAGACAGTGCATGACAGGAGAATGGTCTGACCTTGGCCACTCCATTCTCGGCGATATGCTCAACTCTCTCTCGGCCGGATTGCAAATCCGGCCCACCGAGGACGCACACGAATTCTGGTTGCGGGCGACGCTCGCGCTCCGCTATGCTGGTTCCATGACCAACCGACTGCGTCTCTGCGCGTGCCTCGCGGGAATCGTCGCCGCGCTGACCGGACCGGCCGCGGCCGGGAAGCTCTCTGACTTTGAAAAGAGCGTCGATGACGGCGGGAAGAGTGAGCGTGTCAGAACCGACTCCGGACGCGAACGCGCCCCCAGGAGCCGCGATGACTACTCGCCGGACTTCGGCGATTTACTGGGCGACGAGCTTGTCGAGTTCCTCTGCGGAGCTGTCATAGGCGGAATTGTGTATGGCGGGACGGCGAGCATGGAACGCGTGCGCGGGGGTGATTCACAATTCGACGCGCGTCAAAGCGGCGAAGCCCTGATTCCGCACCTCGCTCTCGACGTCAACTACCTGGCGATTGAGGGCGATGTTACCGCCTGGGACTTCCGGGGGGAGGCCGGTTTCGGCGCGATCGCGTGCGCCGCGCGCCGTACGCGCTACGAGGAAGGGCAGGAGCGCCTGGACACAACGGAGCTGCTGGGCCTCTATCGTATGTCGGCGGGGGCGTTCCTTGAAGTTGACATCGGCTGCGGCGCGCTTCGGGTTTCGGGAGAAGAGATCGAAACGGGTTTCGCCTTCACACTGCCGGTGCGGCTGCACCCGACGGACTACATCGGCGTCGAGTATCGGCCGCTGTGGTCCAGCATCGAAGAAACGCGAATCACCTCCCACGAGCTCTCGCTGCTGTGCGGCTGGCGCTATGCCGGCTTACGAGTGGGCTACCGCTGGCTGTCGACGGCCGGTGAGACGCTTAACGGTCCGGAAGTGGGCCTGGCGTTGCGGTGGTAGGCCGGGGTGGAGTGATGTGGGGTGCGGGATGTGAGATGCGTGTCAGTGGGCCGGATTTGCAATCCGGCCGAGAGAAGACGGTGCATGACGGGAGAATGGCCTGACCCTGGCCACTCCATTCTCGGCGATATGCTCAACTCTCTCTCGGCCGGATTGCAAATCCGGCCCACTGAACCTAGATCCGGCAGTTGAGAACCACAGATGCATTGAGGCTGAAGCCAAGTCCCCCGGTCGTGCCGGGGGTTTCGCCCTGGGCTGCGATGTTGCTTGCCTTCGGCGAGCCATCTACGGTGCGGTGCGGCCGAGGTTTCTGAGGCTGGCCGCGGTGGCGCCCTGGTAGAGGAGGACATTGTCGCCCGAAAAGACGGTGACGATAACTCCGTAGTAGTCGCGATAGTACCAGGTCGAGTAGTAGTATGACGAACTCGAGGAAGAGGAATACGAACTCGAGCTTCGCGACGGTATGGAGTTGGGGACGATCGTCGTGGTTTCACCGGTTACGCGATCCAGCTTGAACGAATGCGTTTCCTCGCGATTTGGCGTCAGCTTCCCGCCCGAGCTGTAATAGGACTTCTGCTTCTTGGAGAAGTAGTCGATGTAGACCTTCAGGCTCTTCAGCTCGTCGTCGGACTTCGCCGTCCTGACCTCGATTCTGTGGTAGTAGCGGCGACCGCCGGCGCGATAGCTGCTCGAGCCTTTCGTATTCCCTGAGGAGAGCGACACGCTGACGGAGCGTGCGAGAGGATTGTTGGCGGTAGCGGAGAGCGACTGTCGTCTTACCGTGACTCCCTTGATCGAGTCGGGGCGCAGTCCGTTCGGATAGACCATGCCGTTGCGCGCCTTGACCGGCTTCACGGGCTTTGCCGGTTTGGGCTCGGGACGCTTGGGGACCGTTGAGGGCGGTCGGACCGGCTTGGTCGGTTCGGAAGACGGCTGCAGTGCCAGGTTGAACCTGGCGTCGGCGACGGCGGGGCTGGCCTCAACGCGCTTGATCTCGGCATTCATGTCCAGCGCCTCGCTCACCTTGCCCGCCTTTGTCAGCCGCTTCTTCTCGCTCTCCAGGCGGGTGACGTAGCGCTCGACGAGTGAAACGATAGCCCGGTCGCGTTCGAGAGGATAGGCAGCGAGGTCCTTAACGGCTTTTTGCTGCAGGGCGCGCAGTCCCGCCGGCTGCGTTACGAGATGTTGCTTGGCGAGAGTACCGCTGCTCTTGAAGCGCTTCATCTCCCCATTGGCGCTCGTCAGTCCATCCAGGTCCCCCGCTCTCTGTGCGGTCTCACGATACGCCTGAAGTGCCTTTGCATAGGTCGCGGACCACTCCTTTGTCTTGACCGCGCACTCGTCCCGAATCTTGAGCAGGTGTGTCTCGTAGACGTCCCGCAGCTCGGTAAGCGTAGCGCCGGGGCAGAGGCCCTGGAGCAGCAATAGCAGAGTCACGACATACGGCAGAATGGAGTGTCGCGAGAATGGGACGTGTTTTCGCGCCGGTTTCATGGTGACCACCCTGTACAAACGCAGCACGTTTCTCAAGGGAAAACCGCGAGTAATCGTTGTGTCCGGCTCCTGAAACAGGATACGATGTGCGGACCGTGAACAGGAAGGTTGTCATAGGCGCCGGGCTTGCCGGCGTAGCGTGTCTGGCGCTTGTCCTGGTGCTGAGCTACGCCACGCGTCCTTCCCGCAGCGAGGAACAACACGGCTCTGCGACCCGTCCCGGTCGCCTCAAGGTCTCGCAGACGTCTTCCGGCAGACAACGCGATGCCCGGTCGAAAGCACGCCGCTATCCCACCTCTGCGCTTGAGACGGAGTCGTCCGACCCGAAGGCTTTGGCAGAGCCCGCGAGCGACAGAGACGCCATACCGGACGAATACGTGCTGAGTTTCTACGACGATGCCGCCCGTGATGCGTTCATGGCCCTGGCGCGCGCGCAGGGAATCGAGATTCTGGACCGGATGGAGCTCGGTCACGCCGTACGGGTCCGCACGGGATCACGCGCCCAACTGGAGCGCGTGTTGTCGGAGAGCCCGCCGCCCATGCAGTGGTCGCACAATTTTTTCACGCGTGTTCCGTCATTCCCGGGTCTCGAAAGGGAACGGCCGGACGGACCATACGTCGCGTTCGGCGGGAAGTCGTTGCAGTGGCTTGGCGTACCGCGCGACAACGCGCAGTGGGGCAACGGGATCACGGTGGCGGTTCTGGATACCGGCGTATCGAGGCATCCCTCCCTTGCGGACAAACGCATCCCTGCGATCGCTCTCGTGCCGGAATCCGAAGAGGGGCAGTACACCGGTCACGGCACGGCCGTCGCCTCGCTGATCGCGGGGACGGGCAGCGTGCCCGGCATCGCACCGGCCGCGGACGTGCTCAGCGTGGCCGTCATGGGAGAAGACGGCACCGGCGACACCTTTACCCTTGCGCGCGGCATTGCGGCGGCGGTCGACGAGGGCGCGCGGGTGCTGAACCTCTCGTTGGGTTCCCGTGGCGACAGTTTCATTCTGGGGCAGGCGGTGCAATACGCGCTCGAGAACGGCGCCGTCATTGTGGCAGCTACGGGAAACGATGCCGTGAACGCGGTGACTTTCCCGGCGGCCTATGAAGGCGTGGTGGCCGTGACCGCCGTTGACGGTGAAGGACGCCACGTGTACTTCGCCAACCGCGGTCCCGAAGTGGACATCGCGGCGCCGGGTGTGGCGATCAGAGCTGCCGCACCGGGGGGAGAAGTCGGCCATTTCAGCGGCACTTCGGCGGCTGCGCCGCTGGTCAGTGGGGCGATTGCCGGGCTGCTCTCACGCAATCGTGGCATGACTGCCAGAGAGGCGGCGGACATTCTGCTGGCCAACGGCAACGATATGGGTGCGCCGGGCCCGGATCCCGTGTACGGGCGCGGTGTTCTGGACATGGGTCGCGTCGAGAATCGCGACACGGCCGGAATCTACGACATAGCGCTCGGACCTCCGCATGTTCCCACGGACACGGAGACACCCGCCCTCGTGCTCTACGTCCAGAACCGCGGGACGGAACCGCTCCCCGCCGTGGACATGCCGGTCGAGATCGACGGCGTGCCCTCCACGGCCCATTTCTACAACATCGGCGTCGGCGAAACGGTCAGCCGCCGCTACTACCTCGACCCCACCCAGGTTTCGTCGGAGGGCGTCCGCCTGACATACTCCGCCGAGATCGACGGCCCCGACGACGCGCTACCGGGTAATAACGCGCGGAAGCAGGTTCTCGTCGGTTTCACCCCCACGCCGTGAAATCCCGGCGGCCGGGGAACAGCGAGTCTCGGATCCGAACGTAGGTCCGATTTTCAATCGGACCCAAACCACGCCGGTTGTTTCAAATGGCGGAGGGGGACGCTGTGTCCGAGCGGCACCGGGTCCGATTGCAAATCGGACCTACGTTACGGCACGAAGGCCAACGGTTCACAGAGCGCCTTCAGGTTCTCGTTCGGTGTGCCGGAAGGTATTTCGCAGCCGGCGTTGACAAGGTAAGGGTTGCCGACGGTTTCGTAGGTCTGTCTGAGCATATTCTCAATCGAGTCGGGCGTGGCCCGCAGGACTGCTTCGGCGGGATCGATGTTGCCGGCGAGGGTGACTGCGCTGCCGACCGCCGCGCGGGTCTGCCCCATGTCGACCATGTGGTCGACATCCAGGATGTTCACGTGCAGATCCTCGATCCCGGGGAGCAGGTGTGTGATGTTGCCACAAATGTGCAGCTTGAGGTACGCGCCCGCTTCCTGCACCGCTTTGACAATGCGCTTCTGCCGCGGCTGGATCAGGCGGTCGTAGATGTCCGGCGGCAACTGGCTGCAGATGGCATCCCCCATGCCGATCGTGTCACACCCGGCCTCGATCTGGGCCAGCGCGAAGTCGATGGCGACCTCCGTGCACCGGTCCATCAGCTCACACACGAAGACCTCGTCGTCGTAGAGGTCCATCATGAACGTCGCGACACCGCGCAGGTCGCCCGCTTCGGCCGCGGGGCCCTCAATCCAGCCAAGGATGGAAAGGCGGTCGCCGACCTTCTGTCCGAACAGCCCGGCGGCGTTTACGCGGTCGAGCATGCGCTCGGAACAGTGCGGGTCCGGTGTGTCCAACACGTCAAGGTCCTTTGTGTCCGCCAGCGGCTCCGTGCAACGGGGCACACCGTCACGGACGTACTCGATCCGGCCGCCGAAGCCCTGCGTCTCACGATAGGGATCGGAGATGCAACTCACCTGGTCCATGCCGAAGTCCTCGGCGCAACGCAGGTTGGATTCGACCAGGACAAGGTGGTCCGAGGCGAACGCGCCGTAGTTCGACCCGATGTACTCGGCCGCGAACTGCATCAGGATCGGCGTGCGCGGAACGATGTCGCAGGGCTCACCACGCACCATGGCGTGATAGCGTTCAAGACCGGACAGGGGTACTGTACTCATGCTGACTCCTTTTGATTGACGATTGGCGATTGACGATTCTCGATTTCTGAAGTCGTGACCGCGCCCACGGATCAACAATCGCTAATCGACAATCGTCAATCACTCACACACCCGCATACCTCCACCATGGCCAGGTAGTTCTCGTCCGGGACGTACTCGGGCACGCTGTTGCCGGTGCCGAGGGCGTAGCTGCCGCGTCCGGCCGAGCGTTCGAGCATGGCCCGCGCACGCGCCGCGGTCTCGGCGGGTGTGCCGCGGCAGATGAAATCAAGATCGATTCCTCCGAGGACCGCAATGCGGTGACTCCACCTTTCGTATGCGTCTTCGACGGGACAAATGGCGTCTTCGTACGAGTGTTTGCCATCGTAGCCCATGTCGTCAATGATGTCGTCCATGACCGATTCGAGGTTGCCGCAGGAGTGCAGGATCGCGGGGCGGCCCGCGTCGTGAATCGTGTCGGCAATCCGTTTGTGCCAGGGGAAGATGAGCGCGCGCATCTGCTCGGGGCTGAGCATGGGTTGGGTCTTGAAGCCCCAGTCGTCGTTCGAAATCATGGCGCCGACGCTGTCGTAGCGGCCGACGAGCTCGTAGTGTCGCACCAGGCGGCCGCCAATGGCGTCGACGATGTCCATCACGAGGCGTTTGTCGTCCATGAGCAGGTAGCAGAGGTTGTCGAACCCGACGAGCCGGATCAGATTCTCCAGCACGCCGCCCGGACCCGGCACGATGAACTTCATCCCGTCCGGCAGCTCCGTGGCCAGCACGTCGAGAACCGCGTAGTCAGCTTCATCCGGGTTCGGCCAGGGGAAGGAGTTGTAGGTTTCGCGATCGGTGATGAGGGCCTTTTCGTTGAGCGAGATGCTCTGTTCGCGCTGCCACTCCCCGACCGGAAAACCGAAGCCGGCGTGCATCGTGGCGTAGTCGTAGCCGGCGGCGTGGAATCCCTGGAGGACAATCCGGTTCCGATCGAGCAAGTCGCCTTCGCGCGGTTCTCTTCCCGACAGCTTCGCGTAGAGCGGTCCGTTCAGAAAGAACTCAAACAGGGTAGGGCGGTCCGGCTTTCCGCGGTCCAGAACTTTCAGCAGGTGGTCGAAGTCGGGGGGGCCTATTGCCTTGCGAATCTCGGGTATTGTCATGATGTGTCTCAGCGTAGTTGTTGTCCCGGTGCCATACTGGCGGTAATCTATCGGCACGATGCGCGAGCAGTCAAGTTGGTACGGCTGTCGGCCTGTTCACTATGTTCCATCCGTCAGCAGAGTGAACACCGTCCACCGCGGTGCGTTTTCATCTGACTGCGACCGCGCGGTTTTCGAACCTGACGATAGGGAATGGGCGAGTCAAAGTGAAAATGTGTAGGGCTTTCCCCTATGATGGCCCGCAACATGCTGTGATCTGTTGCCGAGAAAATCAAAGCTAGGGAGAAAGCCCATGGCTGCGCAAGGGCAACAGAAAATCTTGATTGTGGACGATGATGAGCATCTTCTGATGTCTCTGGGCGATTTGCTGCGTCATGAAAAATATGATGTCAGCACTGCAACATCGGGAGAAGCGGCACTTGGCATTCTTGAGAAGTCGCCGCCGGACCTTATCATTCTTGACATCTGCATGCCCGGGATGAACGGCATTGCGTTTCTCAAGGCAATGTCCAGCCGGACGCACTGTGCGATACCGGTTCTGGTTCATACCGTACGCTCTAATCTTGCAGGGTTCATGGAGTCGCTGTGCGTCGGGGGGTTTGTCCCGAAACCCTGTGAGTCGACCGCCCTGCTTGAACAGATCAGAGGCATTATGCCCCCGTTGGAGCCACCTGCCGAGCCGGAGGAACCGCCTGCCGAGCCGAAAGAGCCGTCTCGCGGGCAGGGAGAGCCGTCTCGCGGGCTGGGAGAGTCGCTCTTCGACGGGTCCAAGACCGTCTCGCAGAGCATCTTCTTTTCGGCGGGAGGTCAGGAGTCCTACCACATCGAGCGTTCCGCGCTCGACGCCGAGTACTTCCGGTACAACGAGGTGACCTGACCAGCGTTCCTGCGCCGGCATCACGATCCGACTGTAGCCTTCTCCAGGATGCGAAAGAACCTCATGGGAGTTGCCAGTCTTGCACATTTTGCTGTATTCTGTCGAGATTGTGGTGGGGTGCGATGTGCCTTTCAGTGTCCTCGTAGAGTCAGAAAAAGGTTGCTTATTTTGTGATTCTGTGGACAATACCGTTTGGATCAGCAAAAAGAGTTGCTGAAAGAGAACGGGGGAGAGGGGGGGTGCGTCAGACCAAGCGGGGGAGCTTCTTGGGGTGGTTCAGAGGGTATCTGACACCTTGACGTGCTTGTGTTTTTGG
>CAZKRK010000166.1:0-15792 GCA_964555035.1 uncultured Victivallales bacterium
CGGGATGATCACAGGGCGTATGCTTCGCAGCCTGTGCCGAGTGTGGTTAGGGTCGAAAAATGCCGGATGCAACAGATGCATTTTTCAACCAACCCATTTTTCGACCCACATCCCACATCCCACACACCGATCACCGATCACCGATTACCGATCACCGATCACCGATCACCGATCACGGATCACCGATCACGGATCACCGGTAACTGCCCCTTTCAGGTTCAATGCTCGTCAGTCTGAGGCGAAGCTTCGCCAGGGGTAGCCGTCCCCGCTCAGCGTGGCCTTGCGGACGGAAAGACAACCCTTGCGGTTTCATGCGAGAACACCAGCAGGAATAACAGTGTTATGTAAGTCTTACAGTGTTTGCGTGTTCGTGCCAAGCTCTCTGACAGGGATTATTTGCTATGACCACGTTCCCGCCGTCTTGTGCGGTGGGGGTGCAGTAGCTAGAGGGTGTCCGAAAAGGGTTCGCGCGGATTTCGCGGCGTATTCAGGAGCAGATTAGGGCGAAAGATTAGGGCAAAAGATTACGGTCTCGCCGTCGCACCCTAATCTTTCGCCTTAATCTTTGGCCCTAATCTCCTGGCGTCCCCATTTTCTTGCCGCTCAGGCCTGCAACGGCAACCTGTCAGCTGTGTCGGCAGCTGTTGCGATCTGGCACAGATCATGCGACGCGTGTGCACGTCAGCTTTGTCGACCACTGTCGAGACGGTGGCTTTACGTGGAAGCCGACGGAGGATTGGTCTCGAATGAAGACGTTACTCCAGAACCACGACGGAATCGTTTTATGCGACCGCAAGATGCGCAGGTTGGATGATAGAGGAATGCGAATGAGGGATACTGTTTCAGTCTACTGCATCGACGACAGAGATGTTGTTCTCGGCGTCAGTGGGGGTTGGGGGTCCTTTGCACGTGCCAATGGGTGGGGCCGTGGGGGCTGCCCCGAGAACGTCGTCGGTCGTGTACTGTGGGACTTCATCCAGGGGGCGGAAACTCGGCATCTGTATGCGGAGTTGTTCAGGGAAGTCAGATCGGGTAAGACCTGCGGACCGATTCCATTTCGGTGTGATTCGCCCGGTGAAAGGAGATTTCTGGAACTTGTCATGTCACCGTTGACAGATCGCCGGATTGAGATCACAAGCACGATCGTGAGAGCGGAACCTCGCGACAACGTCGGGTTGCTTGACATCGAGGTGCCAAGATCCAACGATCTCGTCAGGATGTGCAGCATGTGCAAGCGAATCGACGTCGCGCGAGACAACTGGGTTGGCACGGAGGAAGGAGTCGTCAAGTTGAGGCTCTTCGAGGCCAACCAGATGCCCGGACTGACTCATGGCGTCTGTCCTTCCTGCTTCCAAGTCGCCATGTCTGAACTGGATAGAACCGGTCGCCCGGTAGTACCGGCGACAGCGACCGGGTAACCTGTCCGGGCACGGCCACAACCCAAGTGATGCAAAGGCAGAAGAATGGGTTGGCAGAGGGATGGACATAGGGGAGAGACCGCCCATGAGCCAACGGGGTTCTGTCCGTGACGTTCCACGGGATCCGTCTATCGCAGTCCGAGACGATCCATCTTGTTGTAGATGCTCTTCTCGCTAACGCCGAGGCTGCGGGCGGCCTGGGCCTTGTTGCCGTTGCAGGCGTCCAGGGTCTGCTGGATGGCTTCCTTTTCGATGTCGGACAGCGTTCTGCCCGCCAGGGACGCGCTGCTGTGTTTCGCGGGGTGCGAGAACAGAAAGGTAAGATGACGCGCTTCGATCACGTTGCCCGTCGCAAATGTGAAGGCGCGTTCGAGCGAATTCTGCAGCTCGCGGACATTGCCGGGCCAGGAGTGCGCGCGCAGAATGTTGCGTGCATCGGTCGCCAGGCGTTTGACGATGCCGCTTTTTGCCGCGAGCGCGCCGAGGAAGCGGTCGACCAGTGGCTCGATGTCTTTCCGGCGTTCGCGCAACGGGGGAATCTCGATCGGCAGCACGCTGATCCGGAAGTAGAGTGCCTCTCGGAATTCACCGTCTTCGCACATTGCGCGCAGGTTGCGACTGGTGCAGGCGATGACGCGCGCTTCCATGTGATGCGTCTTCGTGCCGCCCACGCGTTCGAACTCGCGTTCCTGCAACACACGCAGAACCTTGGGTTGCAGGGAGAGCGGCATTTCGCCAATTTCGTCGAGAAAGATGGTTCCCTCGCCGGCGATCTCGACTCTTCCGGCCTTTTCGCGGGTTGCGCCGGTAAAGGCGCCCTTTTCGTGTCCGAAGAGCTCGGCTTCGACCAGGTCGGCCGGCAATGTGGCGCAGCTCACGGCGACGAACGGTTTGTCGGAACGGTTGCCGATGGAGTGGATGTGACGTGCGAGCAGGGATTTGCCGACGCCGGTTTCGCCGGTAATCAAGACCGTCGCATCGGAGGTGGCTATCTGCCGCGCTTTTGCCAGGACGTCGACGCTCTGCGGCGACACGCCGATCCAGCTTTCTCCGGCGCCGGCCTGACTCATGGAACCGCGGAAAAGGGCGTTCTCAGTGTCTGTCTGCGCGGTGTGGATGGCATGTTGCACCCGCAGCACGAGCTCATCGGTGTCGAACGGCTTGCGCAGGTAGTCGCACGCGCCGGCTTTCATTGCCGCCACCGCACGTTGCACATCTTCTCCCGCGGAGATCACCACGCACGGCATCTCGGGCAGACGCTGCCGCACTTCCTCGATTCCGGCGACTCCGTCCATGCCCGGCAGTCCGAGGTCCATCAAAACGGCCGAGAAGGAGGCGTCGAGTAGTCCCAGGCCGCTCTCGCAGTCGCCGGCGGTAACAACGTCCATGCCGGCTTTGGTCAGTGTCGATTTGACCAGCTTGGCGATGACGGGGCTGTCATCGACCGCCAGGACTTTGAGATTGCTCTCGCCTTTTTTCGCCATGACCATCTCTTGGCCTGGAGTTCTTTCGGCAGCAACATCACTACCGACGGGGCTCTTTCAAATCCACATCAACGCCGTACGATATCGAGTGCCCTGTAAGATGTACAGTAGAAATGGTCTGTACCAAGTACCGTGGGTGCAAACAAAGAAAGTGGGTGGAATCCCCGCCCGCGAGGGGCGGGGACTCTGCGTACGGACCTTGAGGCGTCCTTGCCTCTCCCAGGCCAAGCCAATTCGTGTCTCCGTCACAACCATTTTGCTTGCACTCGGTTTTCGCCCGTGACGCTTCTCGGGGTGACGGGGGGGGGGAGGCTTCCGGCTCAGAAGAGCGGGTGCAGGATTTCGCATCCTAGGGAAAGCATCAGTTCGCGTCTTCCGCGGACTCCGAGCTGTCCGCGTTCGCGTCAGCACTGTCGAGCAGCTTGCGCATCGTGCGGCGCAGTTCGCGCATTTCGTAGGGCTTTTGCAGGAAAAGCGCGTCCGTGATGTCCTTAGTATCGAGCCTCTCCTCATTGTTGTAGCCGCTCGAGAGAATCACGGGCGTGCATATGCCGGCATCACGGATTCCCTTGTAGACTTCGCTGCCGCTCAGCATTGGCATGGTCGTGTCCAGCAGCGCGGCGCGGAACGTATTGCCGCGCTTCTTCAGAATCTCGAGCGCCTCCGCGCCGTTTTTGGCGCTCGTCACCTCGAAGCCCATGCGGCGCAGCATGTTCTCGGCAATGTCGCGCACGTAGTGTTCGTCATCCACGACGAGAACGCAACCGCTGCCGGTCCAGGCGTCAGCCGCGTCATCGTCCGGCGCCTTCTGCTCGTCGGTCGGTTTCTCGGTGGCAGGCAGCAGGATTTCGAACACGGTTCCGTGGCCGGGTTCGCTCGTGACGTTGATCGCGCCGCCATGTCCGCGGACTATGCCAATTACCGCGGCCAAACCCAGCCCTCGCCCCGTGAACTTCGTGCTGAAGAACGGGTCGAACATCCGTTGTATGGTTTGCGCATCCATGCCGCAGCCGTCGTCCCTGATCGAAAGCAGGACGTAGTCCCCCTCGGGGAGGTGTTCTCCCAGGAATGTGCCGGCCAGCATCTCGTGGTCGCATGCTTTCAGGTTGACGGAAACCCGAATGATCCCGGGACGATCCCCCAGCGCGTCTGATGCATTGATGGCCAGGTTCATGACAACCTGCCGCAATTGCGTGGTGTCGCATTCCACGCCGGGCAGGTCGTCGGCGAGGTCGAATTCAAGCATGGCTTTCTTGGACACCGACACCTTGAGAAGATGCTCCATCTCGCGGACCGTCTTGGCGGGATCGACGATTTCGATCATGAACCGCCCCTGCCCGGAATATGCCAGGAGCTGGTTGCACAGGTCCGCGGCCCGCTTGGAAGCTGCAATGACTTCATCGAGATAGCGGCGGATGGCGGGGTTGTCCGAGGCCTCTGCCGCGGCCAGGTCGGCGTAGCCCAGAATGCCCGCCAGGAGGTTATTGAAGTCATGCGCAATGCCGCCGCCCAGGAGCCCCAGGCTTTCGAGCTTCTGCGACTGGAGCATCTGGACCTCGAGCCGGCGGCGTTCTTCGGCTGCTGCAATGCGCTCGGTTATGTCGACGGCTATGCCGCCGACGAACGGCGTCCCGGCGTCGTTGGGGATGGGGAACTTGAACAGGTCGAAAACGCGTCTCTTTCCGTCGCAGGCGGTTTCTTCCATTCGGTGGACCTTTTCGCCTGACTCCGCTACGATGCTGTCGTCGGACGCAAAGCGAGCGGGCGCTTGCGCGGACGGCTCCGACCGGTCGGCGTCACCGCCGCCCGGGTCTCCGAGCATTTCAAGATAACAGTTGTTGACGTAGAGGATTTCCCCCTCCGGGTTCCGGATGAAGGCGCACGCCGGCAGATGTTTCATGAACTCGGTGAACCGTTTCTCACTCAAACGCAGGGCATCTTCGGCTTTCTTGCGTTTGGTGATGTCACGGATCAGGATGACTACGCCTTCCTGTCCCCTGATGTTGCCGGTGATCAGCTCGATTGGGAACGTCGAGTCGTCCTTTCGTCTGCCTGTGGCAACGCCCACGTGAAAGCCGACGCGTTCGAGGTAGGTGTAGATTTCGCGCCTTTCGCCGGTGACGCGTCGGTCGGAGTACAGCAAGTCGCTTCTCTTGCCCAGGATTTCGTCGGTTTCGTATCCGAACATCGGCGCGATCGCGTCGTTGCACATCGTGATCATACGGTTGGCGTTGACCACCATCAGGACGTCGGGGCTGATAGCGCCAATAACTCGTTCCAGTTCCTGCTGGCGAAAGACGGAGTCACGCCAGCGACGGTAGGCCAGCCAGAGCAAGGCCAGCAGCCAGAAAAAGAGGCAGTTGACGATCAGCTCGGCGACCGGCCAGTGCGTGTGGGCCGAAAGATGCTCCTTCAGGGGTTCGGCCGCGAACGACACCAGGCGGTACAACGATAGTACCAGCATGATCCAGACGGCAAACCACAGATGAACCGTCTCGCGGTTTCTCTCGGAGCTAACAAGAGGGTTCTTGGTTCTCATTAGAAAACGGTACGAATCTTACCGAGCCGGAACAGATCATAGCCGAACCTGGGGACGGTGTCCAGCGCATATAACCGCAAACTTGCTTGACGCGATGGTATTTCCCTTTGGCCAGGAATCGGCCAACGGGAAAGACCATGGGCGTCTCCCGTCCGAGCTTGACGATACCCGCGTGGTGTCTTGGACAATTGGGCAGGGAAACCGCAAATCCGCCCTGTCATCCCGAGCGCAGCGGGGCGGAGTCGAGGGATCTCAGGGATTGGGAACCACGTCTGACGTGATCACAGCTCTCGAGATCCCTCGACTCCGCTCCGCTGCGCTCGGGATGACAGGGCGGGAGTTGAAGTCTTGCGACTGGGTTTTCGCTCCCGCGACACAAGGTCGCGGGGGGGGGGTGTGAGCGTGGACAATTCCCGTTTGCTCGCCGTAAAGGCTTGCAATCCCGAGCGTGTATCTGATACGGCTTACGCTGAGTATTTGAACTCACCCCGTTGAAACCGTGAATACGGGACCTTCCGCTGTCTAGCGGTGTTTCCCCTGTACATGTTCCGGAGGTAATGATGCAACGTATCCCTTTGATTGTCGTGTGTGCCGCCCTTCTGTCCATGCCTGCGCTGTGTGCCGATGACGACGCGAAAGCAGGCGACGAGAGCTTCTACAATGCCAATGCGCTCTACAACCGCAGGCTGTATTCGCTGGCCGAGAAGGAGTACCGGCGGTTCCTGGAGAAGCACCCCAAGCATGCCAAGATTGTTCGCGCGCGTTTGGGGCTCGGGCTGTCGCTCTATGCGCAGGACAAGTACGAGGAGGCGGAGCCGATCCTGTTGGATTTGTCGGACAGCATCGAGGGCGCCGAAAAGGCGCAGGTTGATGTGCTGCTCGGGCAAGCACAGCTTATGCTGAAGAAGCCTGCCGAAGCGGAGAAGACGTTTACGCGGGCGGTGTCCAGCAAGTCGAAACCCGACCGGCTCAATGCGTTGGTCGGGCTTGTCGAGGCGTTGGTGCGGCAGAAGAAGTGGGCGGAGGTCGTGACCCGCAGTGAAGAGGCGTTGGAACTGGAGCCCAAGCCGGCGTTTGCCTCGCGCGTCCGTTTCCAGGGCGCCATGGGGCTCCATCGTCTGGAGCGGTTCGCCGAGGCGGGTAAGCGCCTGGGGGAGCTTGTGGAGAGCCTGGACGCCAAGTCGCAGCTCATGGACCAGGCCGGTTTTCTCCTGGCGGAGTGCCTGCGGGAGACCGGCGAGTTGGACAAGGCTGCCGAAAGGTACGTCAGCGTGTCTGGTGGGGAGGGGGCATTTGCGGGAGAGGCCCTTTACCGTCTCGGCTACGTCTATGTCGTGCAGCGTCGCTTTGACGACGCCGTCAAGCAACTGGCCAGGTACCTCAAGGAGCACGCGGAGGGCGAGCGGGCGGACGCCGTTCGTGTCCTGCTGGGTCAGGCCCATGTCGAGAAGGGCGACATGGAGAAGGCGGGCAGCACGCTCAAGCCCCTGGTGGACCGGGACCCGCCCCACGTCGAAGCGTGTCTCTGGATGGCGCGATCCTACTCGCGTGACGAACACAACGCGGACGCTATTGGCGTCCTGCGCAAAGGCATTGGTGCGGCGGCGGCCGACGAACCTCACCTGCCCGCGCTGCTCTTTGATTCCGCGCGCGCCGGTATCGCCGGCAAGCAGTATGCCGAGGCGTTGGCCACGCTGGACCGTCTGCTCGACGGGTTTTCGGACTGGCCGCAGACCGCGGATGCCTTGCGGATGAAAGCGCTCTGTCTGCACCGCACGGAACAGTACGAACCGGCCCTCAAGTGCTGCGAGGGTTTTCTCAAGCGCTTCCCGAAGCACGAACAGGTTGCCGCGGTTGCCTTCATGCGGGCCGAGAGCTGCCTGATGCTGAAGCGCGACGACGACGCTCTCAAGCACTACCGGAGCTTCGCGCAGAAGTACAAGGACGATGTCCTGGCGGTCTCCGCCCGCTTCCGCGTGGCGCAGTTGCTCCACAAGAAACAGGAGTGGGAGGAGTCGCTGAAAATTGCCGCGACGCTCGAGGAGAAAGACCGCGACGAGACGCTCTTCAGCCAGTATGATTTCATTGTTGGCGACGCTCACTTCAACATGGGCAACTGGGACAAGGCGATCGAGCACCTGGACAGTTTCCGCGGCAAGCAGAAGGAAGCGCCCAACGCCGACGCGGCCCTGCTGAAACTCGGGCTCGCGTTTTCGCGCAAGGACGCCACGAAGGAGGCCACCGATCATCTTACGCGGCTCGTGAGTCAGCACGCGGACAGCCCCCACCTTTCCGTGGCTCTGGTTGAGCTGGGACGCCTCGCATACGAGGCCAAGGACTATGCCGGCGCCCGCGGGCATCTCGCTCGGGCGTTGAAGGGCAAGCTTTCGGACGAGCTCGCCGCGCAGGCGGTCTACTACCTGGGCTGGGCCGCGCTCGGGGCCGAGGACGACGCGCAGGCCGAGAAGGATTTCTCCAGCCTCGTGCAGAAGTACCCCAAGGATAGCCATGTGCCGGACGCGCAGCTGCAGCTCGGGGCCATAGCGTTGCGGCGCGACGCCTTTGCCGATGCGCAGAAGCTGCTGGTGCAGGCCTTGGCCCAGCCGCTCGAGCCGGGCCAGAGCGCGCACGCGACGTTCCTGCTCGGTACGGCGCTGGCCCGCCAGGGCAAGCACGCGGAGGCGGGGCCTCACTTCGAGAAGCTCATCGCAAAGGAGGCCGAGTATCCTCAGCGCGACCAGGCGCTCTACGAGGACGCCTGGTGCAAACGCCACCAGGAGCAGTTTGAGGCGGCGCGCAAGCGGTACGAGGCGCTGCTTGCCGAACACGCGGACAGCACGCTGGCCGAGCGCTCCGCTTTCGAACTGGCCGAGCTGGAGTTCGATGCGGACCTGATCGATGCGGCGCTCGGCCGCTTGTCGCCTTTCGCGGAGAAACTGAAGGATGGGAGTCTGCGCGAGCAGGTCCTTTACCGCCTTGGCTGGTGTTACTCGGCCAAGACCAACGATCTGGAGGCGGCCAAGACGTTCGAGACCTTGCTGAGCGAGTTTCCCAAGACGCGTTTTGTGGCCCAGGCGGCCTACCAGGCCGGCGAGGCCCGGCTGCGCATGAAGGAGCACGAGACCGCGCGCGGGCACTTCGAGGTGGCGGCCGGCAAGCGCGACGACGCAGCCGTACACGAATTGGCGCTGTTGCGCCTGGGCGAGACCCAGTCCATCACCGAACAGTGGCCGGCCGCCCAGAAATCCTACGGGGAGTTTCTCCAGTTATACCCGCAGAGCAAGTGGTTGCGGCGAGCGCAGCTCGGGATTGGTTGGGCCATGGAAAACCAGAAGGAGTACAAACCGGCAATCGAGCACTACGCCAAGGTGCTGAATGCGGGGAAGCGCGACGAGACGGCCGCGCGGGCGCAATTCCAGATGGGGGAGTGTCTGTTTGCCACGGGGGATGACGATGGGGCGATCTCGGCCCTTATGCGAGTGCTGGTGAACTTCGGTTTCCCCAAGTGGAGTTCCAAGGCGATGCTTGAAATCGGGCGCGTGCTCGAGCACAAGGGCGAAAAGGACCGGGCGCTCGAGCAGTACGAGTCGGTCGTTGCCGATTTTCCCGATACGGACGCCGCCGCGGTTGCCCGTGAGCGCATGGCCGCTTTGAAGAAGGATGAAGGAGGATCGAAATGATGTCGGTGTCGCGACGTGTTGCAGCCCTTTTCGCAGCCGCGTTTCTGCTGGTTGCCGCCGGGCATGGCCTGGCCCAGGAAAAGAACGAAGAGGGCGGAGACGAACCGCCCTCGCGCGAGACGGTCTATTCGCTGATTCTCAAGGGGGGACCGGTGATGATACCGCTCGGCATCGCCTCCGTTCTTGCGCTGGCGATGGCAGTCGAACGCTTGCTGAGCCTGCGCCGGAGGCGGATCGTCCCCTACGGTTTCGTGATGAAGTTGCGCGAGACGATGAGCAGTCACGGCGAGCTTGGCGTGCAGCGGGCGATTGAACATTGCGAGAACGTGAACGGACCGGTCGGCAACATATTCAAGCACGGGTTGGCCCGGCTCAAGTACGGTCAGGAGGCTGTCGAAAAGGCGATCGAAGATGCCGGCGGCCGCGAAGTCGACAAGCTGAAACGCAGCTTGCGCGGGTTGGCCGTGATTGCGTCGGTTTCGCCCCTGCTCGGACTGCTGGGCACCGTGTACGGGATGATTTCGGCTTTTCAGGACGCAACCGTTGTCGGCATGGGCAAGGCCGACACGTTGGCTCGCGGGATCTACGAAGCGCTTGTCACGACCGCCGCGGGTCTGACGATTGCGATTCCGACGCTGCTGATCTACCAGTACCTCAATTCGCGCGTCGATGGGCTCGTGGACGAAATCGATGAGATGGGGATCGACTTCATGGCTTCGTGCGTCGACGTCGAGCAGGAGTAGCCGGCATGAGAATCAAGCGACCGTCTGGAGGCGAAACCGGTATTATCAACGTGTCGTCGCTGTTGGACGTCATGTTCATTCTGATTATCTTCTTCCTGGCGACTACGACCTTTCAGCAGGAGGAGCGCGACATCAAGGTCAAGCTGCCCGAGAGCCGGGAGGGCAAGACGTTGAGTCAGAGCACCAAGCTGATCGTCATCAACGTGCGTCGCGACGGCACGTACCTGCTCGGCAGCGACGAGGTCTCGCCCGAGGGCATGGGGCAGGCCATTGCCGAGGCGGTCAAGAGCGATCCGGGCCAGAAGGTCCTCGTGCGCGGCGACCGCGAAGCACTTCACGGTCACGTTGCCGTTGCCGTGGCGCTGTGCAAGAAAGCGGGCGTACGCGAGGCCAACATCGGCTACCAGTTGCCTGAGTAGCGACCAATGAAAACCACCGATAGGAACCTCATACGGGTGGCCGGTCTCATAACCGGGGCCATTGTGCTGGCGCTGGTGACCGGTATCGCCGTATGGGCTTGGAATCCCGGGGCGAGTTACTACACCGACGGGCTGTCCGTGCGGCAGGATGCCGCCGCCGCGACCGTGCGTCACGTGCTGTGGGAACCTCCGGAGCAGGTCTCCGCCGGTTTCAACGCGGAAGGTGACGCCTACGAGCCCGCGGTCACGGCCGACGGACGCACGATGGTGTTCACGCGCGGCCGTGCCGCGCGCAACGCGGACCTCTTCGTCTGCCGCCGGGAAGATGAGGCCTGGAGCGAAGCCGAGCCCCTGGCGGAAGTCAACTCCGAGCACGATGAACTTGGACCGGCGATCAGTCCGGATGGGCAGTACCTCTTCTTCTATTCCGACCGGCCCGGCGGGCAGGGCGGCTACGATATCTGGCTGGCACGCTGGGACGGCTACACCTGGACGCACGTCACGAACGTGGGCGACCGCGTCAACAGCGGTTTCAACGAGTACGGTCCGGCAGTGAGCGCGGGCGGCGACCGGCTGTACTTCTCTTCAAACCGGCCCAAGCGCGAAATGACCGACGAGGAACGCGACGCGTGGGAAGCGACGTTGCGTGAACAGCTCCACACTTCCGACTACGACATCTACAGCAGCCTGCTTATCGTCGAAGCCGTCACCAACGAGACCAGGGCGTTCGTGCCCGTGCCGGAGTTCGGCGAGGTGGAGACCGAGGCTGAGCTCAACTCGCCGAAACACGACGGACAGGTCGCGATTACGCCGCGTGGCGACTTCCTCTATCTCAGCTCCAATCGCGATGGCGGACAGGGCGGGTTCGACATCTACCGCTCGCGCTACCTGCACGGTCGCTACGAACCGCTCGAGAACCTCGGCCCTCCGGTCAACACGCCTGCCAACGAGATGGACCCTTCGCTGCACATGGAGGGCTTCGGACTCTTCTTCAGCTCGAACCGCGAACAGGAGGATCCGCGGCAGTACCGCCTGTTCACTGCCACTACGCGCGAGGTGTTCCTGGCGCACCGGGAGTCACGTTGGGCGCTGCTGCTCAACATGCTCAACAACGTGAAGTGGTGGATGCTGCTTTTCGTCGCGGCGCTGGCGCTGATCGTATACCTGCTGCGCAACTTGCTGGACGCCCGCCTCCGCGCCCGCTACAGCCTGCTGAACCGCTGTATCGCGGGATCGGTCCTGGTGCATGTTCTGTTGCTCTTCCTCCTCAGTCTGTGGTTCATCTCGGCCGAGATCATCCAGAAAATCAGCGAGCCGGCGATGGACATCGCGTTGGATGTCGACGCCCTGGCGCGTGAGCGGCTGTCGCTGGACATTCGCGAAGAAGTCACCGAGCTGCCGGAGTCGGAGGATGCGCTGGTTGCCGAGCAGACAACGGACCGCCTGCCGATTCCGGAGATTGCGCCGACCGAAGACTTCTCCGAGCCGGTCATCACCGAGTCGAGCGTGGACTCCTTTGTGGTCGAACAGGAGCCCGAGCCGATGGTCTCCGAACCGGTCGAGCCGCAACGTCCGGTCGAGCTCGGCGAGCTCCCCGAGATGCCCCTGCCGCCGCCCACGTTGCTCATGGAGGAACGCGAGGCCCCCCGGCCCGAAACGACGGAAGAGCTTGCCGACCTCGAGGCCCCGGAGCCGGAGACGCAGCAGGCGCCGAGCGAGACCGCACCCCAGGAACCGCTCGAAACCCCGCCGGAACCGGTCGTCACCGAGTCGAGCATGGACGCTATTGCGGTCGAACAGGAAACAGAGCCCGTGCCTGCCGAACCGGTCGCGCCGGAACGTTTCGTCGAGCCGGTTGAGCTGACCGAGGCGCTGCCGACGCCTTCCGCGCCGCGCATGGAGGAACGCGAGACGCCGCGTTCGGAAGCCACCGAAGCGCTGGCCAACCTTGAAGCTCCGAAACCGGAGACGCGGCAGGCGCCGAGCGAGACCGCACCCCGGGAACCGGTCGAAACCCCGCCGGAACCGGTCGTCACCGAGTCGAGCATGGACGCCATTGCGGTCGAACAGGAAACGGAGCCGGTGCCTGCCGAACCGGTCGAGCCGGAACGTCTTGTCGAGCCGGTTGAACTGACCGAGGTGCTGCCGACGCCTGCCGCGCCGCGCATGGAGGAACGCGAGGCGCCGCGCTCGCAAACGACCGAAGCATTGGCCAGCCTTGAAGCCCCGAAACCGGTGCAGCAGCAGGCTCCGAGCGAGACCGCGCCCCAGGAACCGGTCGATGCTCCCCCGGAACCGGTCGTCACCGAGTCCAGTGTAGACGCTGTTGCCGTCGAACAGGAGACAGTGCCCTTGCCTACCGAACCGGTCGAGCCGGAACGCCCTGTCGAGCCCATGGAGTTGACCCGGGTGCTGCCGGCGCCTCCCACCCCGCGCATGGAGGAACGCCAGGCGCCGCGTTCGGAAGCGACGGAAGCGCTGGCCGATCTGGACGCGCCCCAGATGGCAACGCAGCGAGTGCAGAACGTGACTGAGCTCCTGGCGCCGGTCGACGCCCCAACGGGGCCGGTCCTGACAGAGTCGAGCATGGACGTCGCCGCCGTCGGACAGGAAGCAGACCCCGTGCCTGTTGAACCCGTCCAGCCGCAACGTTTTGTCGAACCGGTAGAACTCACCGAGGTGCTGCCGACGCCAATCGCGCCGCGCATGGAGGAACGCGAGGCCCTGCGCTCGGAAGCGACCGAAGCGCTGGCCAACCTCGAGGCGCCGAAGCCGGTGACGCAGCAGGCGCCGAGCACGACCGCGCCCCGGCAGCCGGTCGACCGTCCCCCGGAACCGGTCGTCACCGCGTCCAGCGTGGAAGAGTCTCTCGTTATGGAACAGGAAACGCAGCCGGTTCCTTCGGCTCCGGCCCGGCCGCGACGTCCCGTTGCACCGGTTGAGCTGGTCGAGGTGCTGCCGACGCGCGTAGCGCCGCGCATGGAGGAACGCGAGGCCCGGCACTCGGAAGCGACCGAGGCGCTGGCCAATCTCGAGGCGCCGAAGCCGGTGCAGCAGCAGGCCCCGAGCACGACCGCGCCCCGGCAGCCGGTCGACAGCTCCCCTGAACCGGTCGTCACGGAGTCCAGCGTGGAAGTGTCTCTCGTTGCGGAACAGGAGACGCTGCCCGTTCCTACGGCGCCGGTCAGGCCGCAACGTCCCAGCGCGCCGGTAGCACTGACCGAAGTGCTGCCGACGCCTGTCGCGCCACGTATGGAGGAACGCGAAGCCCGGCACTCTGAAACGACCGAGGCGCTGGCCAATCTCGAGGCGCCGAAGCCGGTGCAGCAGCAGGCCCCGAGCACGACCGCGCCCCGGCAGCCGGTCGACAGCTCCCCTGAACCGGTCGTCACGGAGTCCAGCGTGGAAGTGTCTCTCGTTGCGGAACAGGAGACGCTGCCCGTTCCTACGGCGCCGGTCAGGCCGCAACGTCCCAGCGCGCCGGTAGCACTGACCGAAGTGCTGCCGACGCCTGTCGCGCCACGCATGGAGGAACGCGAAGCCCGGCACTCTGAGGCGAGCGAGGCGCTGGCCAACCTCGAGGCGCCGAAGCCGGTGACGCAGCAGTCGTCCGCTCGGACCGGATCTCCGCGGTCGACCGATACCGCCGTAGTTGCTGCTCCAGTCACGCCGGTAGAAACCTCGCGAAGCGGGTCGTTGCCGGAAGTCGCCGTCACCGAGGCGAACGTGACCACGGCAATGGCGGAAGCCGCTGTTCCGACGGAGGTGCCGGCGCAGGTGGTTACGCCCAGCTTGGTCATGGAGACGATTCAGCCGGCGCCGGCGCCGGCCGAAGAGGCGGTCCGCATGACGGAAACGCCTGTTCGGCAGGCCGCGCAACACACGCTGCCAACCGCAAACACTCAATCGCCCTCTGTGCGTGAGGATACGCCCGCGGGCCGAGTGGAAGTCGAGTTGGGTGTGGCCACGCTGGTCCGTGATTCCAGTTCCGGTGAAGCCCCGACAACCGCGCGCATCACCATGGCCGAAGCAAGACCGGGCGATATGCCGGCGCTGACGTTCGTGCCCCGGACAGAGATGGAGGTCGTTGTGCCCGGCGCCGGTGAGCCGGATGACACGGAGTTGGCGCTTGCCAGGCCGGGGCGAGAGAGCAATCAGCACAGTAGTGTGCCCACGACCCGGGAACACGCCCGATCCGCCCCCGTACCCGTTCCGACCACGGCGACTGCTCCCGGCAGTGCCGCCCTTGCGGCGGCTCCAGTGCTGGATCTTGAGTTGCCGTTGCCGGAGTTGAACGGGTTCGAGCAGGTCGCGTCCCTGCAGGTGCCTTCGCTGGAGATGGCGCCGAGGATCCAGATGGAAACTGAGGACAAGCTGTCGCTGCCGTACTTCCTGCGCAAGTCAGACAACAGGGGCAAAGTGTTGACCGAGCTCGGAGGCGACGACGAAACCGAGATTACCGTGAAGCGCGCCCTCGACTGGTTCAGCACCAACCAGGAAAAGGACGGGCATTGGTCCATGAAACGCCACGGTGGGGAGGGCGGGCATGAAGTGTCCTCAACCGCTCTTGCGCTTCTGTGCTATTTCGGTTGGGGCGCCGATCACATGGCGGACGGTCCGTACAAGGACAACGTCCGGCGCGGCATCGATTGGATGCTGGCCGCGATGAAGAAGGAAGGCGACTTGCGCAGCAAGGACATGTACGACCAGGGCATCGGCACGATGGCGCTGACCGAGGCCTACGGGTTGACACAGGACGAGAGACTTAAGGAGCCCGCGCAGCAGGCCGTCGACTACATCGTGCGCGCGCAGAACGAAAAGACGGGCGGCTGGCGCTACAACCCGAACGATCCGGGCGACACGTCCGTGTTTGGCTGGCAGGTCATGGCGCTCAGGAGCGGGGAGATGGCGGGGTTGAGCGTTCCGGACGATACGATGGAACGCGCCGGCAGATGGCTGAGCAGGGTCAGTGGCGGCAAGCACGGCGGCCTTTACGGCTACCAGGATCGTGCCGCCAAACCGGCCATGACGGCCGAAGGGATGTTCTGCCGGCAGTTGCTTGGCACGCCTCCGACCGAGCCCAGGATGCAGGTTGCGGCGCAGTATCTGCATACCAGGCTTCCGCAGTCCAAACGTATGGACTTCTACTATTACTACTACGCGACGCTGGCCCTCTATCAGCACCAGGGTCCGATCTGGCAGGAGTGGAACGACGAGATGAAGAAGGTCTTCATCGGCAAGCAGTCGCGGAGCGGCAAGCACAGCGGAAGCTGGAGCCCCGTCGGCGAGCACGGCAACCGCATGGGCCGCGTGGTCAGCACCGCCTTGGCCACCCTGACCCTCGAAGTCTACTACCGCTACCTGCCGCTCTACGGATTGGCGGAAGACCGGGACGGAGAGTGACGGCGTGATCCTGATATGACCGTGGCACGGGCGAACGGCTTGCCCGCGAATGGGCGCATCTGCGATCTGTTGCACTTGCGCGGGGCCGCCGCCGGCTCACTCTCCG
>CAZKRK010000167.1:0-15779 GCA_964555035.1 uncultured Victivallales bacterium
CTCCCCTTGGGGGAGAGGTCGGTCCGACGCAGGAGGACCGGGTGAGGGGTGGGCCCGTGGCGCGCCCTTGACGACTGGCTACGGTTACCGTTTTCAGGCGACGTGCCGTCCGGCGTTGGCGCTTCTTCTCACCCTCGGCACCCTCCTCTCCCCCGCCCCGGCCGCCGCCAAAACAATCGCCATCGACAAGACCGGTTTCACCATTGTCCAGGAAACGCAGCGCGCCGGCTACGATCTGCGCTTCGACCTGGCGCCTCCCGCCAAGGGCAAGACCTTTGACCGCGTCGACATCGTATTTGCCTACCGCGGCCCCTCGGACTACAGCCGCTTCTCGTGGAGCAGGTCCGGCTGGAACCTGACCCAGGTCGCGGACGGGGAACGTTCCCGCCTGTCAGACAAGAAGAAGGCCATCCCCAACACGTTCAGGGATGGCGGGCGCCTGATAATCAGGAACCGTCGGCATACCGTCGAAATAACCGCGGATTCCCGGCGCGTATTACGCGCGTTCGCGCATGGAACGAATACCGGCAGTGCAGCCATCGCCGGGGGCAAGAACCACGCGGTCGCCGCCTCCTCGAAGGTCCAGGGCGTCGAACTCCTGGCGTTTGGCGAAGACTTCAGCCGCACCGAGGAGGAAACCGCGGAGTTCGGGGTCTGGGAGCCGTTGTCGGGCGACTGGCAGTTTCACTCGGTTGCCAAGGACATCGAGGAGCGGCCGGACCTCAGAAGACGGACAATCAAGCCGGGTATCGTCGAACGCATATCGAACCCCTTTTCGCTTTCCGGCTCCGGCAGCGCGACGAACGATGCCCTGGTAATGACGGGCTACTCGTTCTGGAACGACTACGAGGCAGCGGTTGCCACCAAGACTTCCGGTGGCGGGATGGGACTGGCCTTCGGAGTCAGGGACGAAGCCAATCTCTGGTTCACCCGGTGGAGAATCACCACGCGCCGCATCGCCCCCTCCCGCCTCGAGCTCGTGAAGAGAGTCGACGGAACGGACACGGTCGTCGGCACGGCAACCGTTCCCGCGCGAACCGACAACTGGTACCGGCTGGCGGTCAAGACGCTCGGATCCACGGTCGACGTCAGCGTTGACGGACGCCGCGTCATTTCGGCCCGTGACGAACAGAGCACCGGCGGTCCCATCGGGCTAATGGCCTTCGGCGAAGGAACGGCCCACTTCGACGACGTCAACGCCGATTCGGTCAAGTGCACGCAGCTCGCCCCCGGCCGCAACGTGGCGCCGTTTGACGCAACGCTCGCGGGCCGGTGGACAACGGCGGACGACTCCGGCGCTTTCACGGGCAAGAACGCCGGCGACGGCACGCCGGCCCTGCGCATGCTGGGTTCTCGGCTCTGGACGCCGGAGTCCTTCGAGGGGATGCTGACCCTCGGCAAGCAGACGCGGTCGGCGGGATTGGTCTTTGCCGCCCCCTGCGCCACCAACCAATGGCGAATCGTGTGGCACAACGAACGCGGCGGCCGCCTGGTTCTCTCCAACACACGGAACGGCAACGAGACCTATCGCCAGTCCGTGCCCCTCGGCGCAAAGGACCACATCCACATCCGGGTCGAGCGCGGCGAAGACCGTCGCCTGAAGTGTTTCGTAAACGGTCAACTGGAACTCATCGCGTACGCCGTGCCCGAGCTCACCGGCCGCGTGGGGCTCCTGGCGGATACGGTTGACGGCGTGACCTTCAGTCGGCTCCGACTGAACGCGGACGTGCCGCACGACTGGGAACTGCCGGTCGAAGTCGGCGAATTCGCACACGACCCGTTTATGCAGGGCTGGGCCTCGCCACGGCACGCCTGGCTCCCGGTTGAGCAGACCGACACCAACACGCCGCCCCTCTATCGTCACAAGGGCGATTTCTACGGCGACATGTCGGTCAGCGGGCCGCTGACCGACGGTCTCTGCGTGCGGTTCGGCGACGACGACATCGCCGCCAATCCCGGCTACGCGGTGAGCTTCGCCTTCTTCGACGACGAGAGCCTGGCCAAGGTCACGCTCGAACGTTGCGGCCTGGAGGTCGCACACGCCTGCTTCGAGCACGGTTGGCGACAGGTCATCGAAGGCGAACAGGTCGTCGACGAGAAGATCGGCCCCCTGCCCCTGCCGGCAGAAACGGTGACATACGGCAACTGGGAGATTCGCCGCGAAGGACGTTTCATCGTGGTCGAAGCCTGCGGCCGCCACCTTATCGCCTACCGCGATCCGACGCCGCTGACGGGGCGCGAACTGGGGTTGTCAACGCGCGAATCGCTCGACCTGGGACGGGTTGTCGTGAAACGCGACCGCATCAAGGACGAACTGTTCGAACGGGCGACGACGGGCTGGAGCAAGGTCGGCGCCTGGGAAGTGACGAACCGTTTCTCGTGCGATCCGCGCTGGTCGCACATGAACGGCCGCAGCCGCGGAGTGGCCGCACTATGGAGCAAGCTGGAGTTCAGCGGCGACTACACCCTCGAATACTACGCCGGCATGCGCATGCGGCAGGGCGACATGCTGGACAACCCCTACCTCTACTACCCGAGGGTGGGCGACATCAACGTCGCACTCTGCGCCGACGGCGCCGACCTTTTCTCCGGCTACAACCTGGTCATTGCCGCGTGGGACAAGTGGTGGTCCGAACGTTGGACGCGCTTCATGCGCCAGGGCAAGACCGTCAAGGAGACCGACCGCGAGCTCATCCCGCGCACGCGTGACGACAAGCCGGAAGAGCGGGCGATCGAGGTCGACTGGGACCCCGGCGGACGCCCTATCCACGGGGCCTGGTATTTCGTCAAGATCCGCAAGACAGGCGCGCGCTACGACGTCTGGTTTGACAACGTGCCGGTGCTTTCCTACGAAGACCGCAGTCCCCTCGCGGGAAAACGGCTGGCGCTGTGGACCCAGGACAACAGCATCGTCCTGGCCAGGGTGCGCATCGGCTATCGCAGTGCTCCCGAGACAGTCGAGCAGCCGCTGCACGAAATCGCGGACAAGGAGAAGCCGGAACCGCCCCCCGCCGAGGCGCCGTTCCTCTGCCCTTCCCATCCCGGGCGCCACTTCGACTTCGAAACCGGACTGGACGGCTGGAGCTCGGCGCACGACGACCAGGGCGCCCGTGTCGAACTGGTCGACGCGGAAGGCAAACGCGGCAAGCGCTCGCTACGGCTCGCCAACCGGTACGGCGGCGGCAACTTCCAGTCCGTCGTCCCGCTGCCGCACATGGACCTGGAGCGCGTGCAAGAGATAGCGTTCGACTGCGCCATTCCGCGAGGCGTCTACGTCAACATGTATGTGCGCCTGAAGAAGAGTCGCGGTGAGCTCTGCTACATCGCCCTGTCGGGACCGGACGAAGAGACCGCCAACCTCGTCCGGCTGGGGCGGTTCTCCGGGTTCAAGGCCGACGGCAGATGGCGCCGGGTCTCGTTCCGGCTGGCCGAAGCCCTGCGGCAACGTCTCCCGGAACGCAAGCGCTTCGTGTTGGAAGAGATCAGCCTCGGCTACCGCCACGGCGGCTACCTCAACGCCGGACTCGGCGGAAACGCCGCGGGCGCGAGCTACGAAATCGACAACTTGACGATCGCATCGTCGGGACCCGCCACCGGGATTCTCTGCCGCGCCGAGGGACCGGCCGCGAGTTCCAACCGCTTCAACGTCCTGTCAGCGCCCGACATCACGGGCAAGGACCTCCAGCCGCTCTCGCCGGCATCGACAAACGAAGTCGCCCTGGCTGAAAAGGGGCTCCGGTTCCTCAACATCTTCTCGCCCGACGGCAAGACCCCGACCAGGCTGATGTCGATTCCGGTGCGGACGGACAAACCGCTCGGGGTGAAGTACACGACCCCCCGCGACGGAAGAACGTGGGACGGCGGCCCGATTCGCATCCAGTTCGCCACGGACACGGCCGCGCACCTCCTGGCCCACCATCTGGCGCTCAGCGCCAACGGCGTCGCCCTGCCCGTGAAGCCCTTCACCGAGGTGTACGACCGCAGACGCAAGACACTCGTGCTCGACCCGCCCTTTCCGAAGCTCGAAATCGCCCACGACGAGAGCGTCGACTTCGTCCTGAGCTACAAGAGCACGGTCAGCGACCCGCACACCAACAGTCCCTCCGCCACGGTCCGCTGGGCGGCCAAAATGGACCACAAGGATGACGACGTCCCCCCCAGCCCCGTCGAGCTCGACCTGCCCGGCATGATAAACATGACCTTCGACCGCGCCACGCGGGAAGCCGATCCCCAGGCGGCCACGGGACGCGTCCGCTTCGAAAAACGGCCGCGTGACGGCGACAGGGACAACCGCGCGCTCTCGGTCATCAACAACACCTGCGGCGGCTACCTCTCCGTCTACCTGAACAACGGCCATGTCAACGCGGGACGCCTGCCGTTGGTGGAATTCGACTACTGCGTCATCCCCGAAGCCCGGGTCGACCTCTACGCCAAGACGCAGGGGGACAGTCACGCCGTCGGACTCAACGACGTCTCGAATGACGAAGAAAAGGACGGCGTGATTTCGAATGCCTGCGCCGACGGCAAATGGCGCCACGCCGAGTTTGACCTGGCCGGCATGATCGCGGCAAACCGGAAGAAGATGGCCCGGGACGCCTTCGAGGTCCGATATCTCGGATTCGCCGACGGCGACTACTGTGCCAGTCCCCCCGGCGCATGGTACGCCATCGACAACATTCGCACCGTGCCGGTGATCTCGACCACCGGCGGCGAGCCGTTCCGCCTGCGAGCCCATGACGTGTCCGGCATTTCCGGCTACAGCTATGCCTGGAGCCGCAAGCAGTCCACCTCCGTGGACCGCAGACCCGAGACGAAGGATCCGTCCGCGGTCCTCTCCAAGCAGCCGGAAGGCGAGATGTACTTCCACGTCCGGGCATGTGACGGGGCCGGCAACTGGGGACCGACTACACACCATCGTGTGCTGGTCGACAACACCCCGCCCGCGGTCGAGTCGTTCACGCCGCCCCAGGGCGTGGCCAGCGCAACATCCACGGTTTCGGCGGTCTTCGCCGACGGTATCGCGGAACTGGACTTCAGCGCCGCGCGAATGATCTTCAACGGCAGGAGCTCCCGGCTGGCGTCGGTGTACACCGCATGGATTCCCGAACAGCGCCGGCTGAGTTGGCAGTGGGTCGAGGCGTCGCGCCGGATGAACGCGCCGATCCCGAACGGCAGCACGATGACCGCCACCCTCTCCGGCCTGCGGGATTTCGCGGGTAACGACGCACCTCCCGTGGAGTGGAAGTGGCGCCTGGACTACGCCAGCGACCGCCAGCCCCCCCCCGCTCCGCGGCTGCACTGCTGGTCCCAGCGGGTTGAGCAATTCGACGATTTCACCGACGGAACCGCGAAATGGGACATCTACGATGAGGAGGACGAATCCACCGAAATGGTGTCCGTGGTCGACCCGGACACGGACGACCCGTGCCTGCAGCTGACCAAGATCGCGGACGACACGTATTTCGCGGTCTACGCGTTTCGCGGCAGGCTGGAGACAAACGAGTATGACGTGGTCGCTTTCGACTACAAGCTACCCCCCGATGTCAAGTTCGACATTCGGTTCTACGCCGGTGGAGACTGGTTCATTCTCCCGCTGACCGGCAGCGAGGACCAACCGGACGCACTGCGGAGAGTGAAAGGGATCCAGGCGGACGGCAAGTGGCACAGCGTACTGATTGACTTGCCCGGAATCGTCCGCAAAGCGATTCCCGACGGGGACAGAGAGGACCACATTGTGCGCTACCTCATGTTCGGTTGCTGGCAGCGCAACATCAACCCAATTGGCGCATCGGTGTGCCTCGACAACTTCGCCATCCTCAAGAAGGGCCTTCCTTTGCCGGAGGTTTCATGCTCCTCGGTCGACGCCACCGGCATCCGGGGGCACTCGTTTGCGATCGATCGCGATCCGCGCGCCGAGCCACCTCGCAAGGTGTCGGGGTCGAACTCCCGCAGGCAGTTCCCCGTGCTCGACCAGGGCGGCATGTGGTATATCCACGCCCGTGCCCGGGACGGCGCCGGGAATTGGGGCGCGACACGCCACTATCCCTACTACTGCCAAGCCCCGCTGCCGTTGGACGGCGAGCGTAGTGAAGAGAAAGCCATCCGGTGGGACCTCGACGTAGAACGCGAATTGCGCAACCGGTTCGAGCTGCGCCAGACACGCTCCGCGGGCGGCAAGTACAGCTCGCTGGTACTCAGCCTGAGGGCATGGAAAGCCGACATAATCCACCTGCGTGCCGAACGTGGAAAGACCGTCCCGCGTGAATTGACCGTGAATCTGTTCAACCAGGGCTGGGCGCCGCTGAGCGTAGCGCCGTACGTCCGCGTCCAGAATGGCGACAAAGCCGTCGGCAAGTACGTTGAACTGCCTCCGGGCAAGTGGCTCACGAACGTCCGGCTCCCGTTTGACAAACTGGGCGACGACAAGGCCAACGCGCGCCGCGACTGGGGCCTGGCCTTCTCCGCGCCCCACCGCGCCCGCTCCCACGTAATCATCGACCACGTCCGGCAGGGAGGGGCTCGTGGAAAGTAGCCGGGAACAACATCACCCCCTGATAGCAATCACTCTCCTCTGCGCCCTGGTCACGTGCTCCGGCGTCCTTCCGGCCGCGGCGAAGAGCAAGGCCGAGCGCCGTGCGGCAAAGAAGCCGAATACGCGCCTGGATCGAATCGAGGAGACTGTCACGCGCACATACATGGGGGGGCGGTATCGCTACGTGGCGGAGCTCCTGGCCTCGGCCGTCCTTGCGGAAAACACGCGGGACCAGGCCGAAGTCGAAGAGTGGCGTACCAGGCTGTGGGGCGACGACACCCAGGCCCACAAGAACTTCCTCCTGTTCAGGCAGTTCTTGCGGGGTGAGCTGAAGGACATCTTCGAACTGTACCGCGCTATGCCGCACACCAGGTGGCGCGAGCTGCCGGCCGTGCTGAAGAAGTGCAGCGCGACGCTTGAAGATCCCGATAAGTACGAAAATGCAGCCGGCGCACTGCTACTGTTCGCCATTTGCAGCCCGTCTACCACGACGACGTACGCAAAGGCATTCGTCAAGGCCTTGCTCGACACCGAAGGCGACCGGCGCCGCGTCTTGATCGAGACCATCAGGAGCGTCGCCCGGGACGAACGCAACGAGTACCCGCTCTCCCGCTTGCGCTCACACCTGCGCTATAGCCTCAAGGGCGGCAGGCTCCGCGATCACGAGTGGTGCATGTTCTTGTCCGAGTTGACCACCCGGAGCGACGAGCAGTACGATATCCTCAAATCGCTGCGCGAGCTCAAAGACGATGAACTGGCAACCAAGCTGGCCCTGAAGGCAGCACAAAATCATCCCGCCAACGGTCAGATCATGACCGCGGTTTTTATGGTACTTCTCAGGACCGCCGACGGAGAGACGGCGCTCGCCCACGTGCTCGACGCGGAGAGCAACCTCCCCTACCCCGCCAGGCGCAAGTTTCGCATGTACTACCTGCAAAGGTTGCGATACGGGCTCAGCAAGTCATACTCCCGCAGGTATCCGGTGCCCGAGGGCATGCTGAGCTACGCGCGGGAACGCGAAGAACGCAAGTACGCCGCGAGCTGGGCCGACGACATCGAAGCGCAGATGGCGCTCGCCGACGTCTACTCGGTCGAACGCGATGTCGAGAAGTCGGTCGAGCTGTACAGGGACGTCTACCTGCGGGGCTCGGATACGGGCATGGTGTGGACGGCCTGGTCGGCGTGGTCCGAGCTCAATCCGCACGGGGCCTGGGAACAACGGCAGGCCGTAGAAGCGATGTCGCGCTCCCCGGCCGCCCTGCCCGTCGCAACCAACACCTTCTACGGGACATGCTTCGCCGTGGCAGTCGCGGCGGAAGGACTGGACCCGGCCATAGAGTGGGCCGGGAAACACGTCCAGTGCCAACACGAACCGGGCCGACGCCGTGCGCTACTG
Source organism: uncultured Victivallales bacterium (assembly GCA_964555035.1). GTDB lineage: Bacteria > Verrucomicrobiota > Kiritimatiellia > UBA8416 > CAYOBW01 > CAZKRK01. The sequence continues at coordinate 7,929 of CAZKRK010000167.1, forward strand.
CCGAGTCTGGCGGGCATAGCCTGGGCAAGACACAACGAACAATGCTGTCATAGTCTGCTCAAGGAAAGCAACGACACGCTGAAGAACGAAACGGTCTCCGTCATCCTAGGCCTTCCGAAGGGATCGATCGTCCGAGGCATGACCCTTTCGACCTACCAGGCCAAAGCCGTGTCGCGGAAACTCGGCGACGTCTTCCGCAGCGGTGACTGCTGGTCACGCGCCGCCGAGCTCGTGCTGGACAACATGCTGTCGTACGAATCGGCACAAGCCGTCTCAACTGCGTGGCAGGCGGTTGCCGGGGCCTACCCCAAAGACGCCGACTCGGACGATCGCAAACTGCAGCAGGAGCTGAGCAACGCTTGTCTGCAGTGGATCGAAGCGCAGGAGGACGGCAAGTCCGCGGCCCTACGCACTATACTGCAAGGCGCCGGCTACCACCTCTACCGGGGCTATGGTCATCGCGTAAGAGAAAACACGGAGGAGCTGTTCTTTCCCTGTCTCGAACTGGCCGCGAAACAGGAACTCCCGCGCACAAGCGTGTCATACGCATTCTCCTACTACACAAGGGGCCTCGCGAAGCACGGCGCCGACGAAGAGGCAATCGCCGCCGCCAAAGCCAGAATCGCCGCCATCTACCCCAAGCCGGAGAGCAAGTAGCAGCGCGAGTGGCGTATCCCCAAGAAAGGAGCGGATGTTTCGTGACTCCCGGAGGTCCAGAAGGGGTATGAACGGCAAACGTAGGTCCGATTTGCAATCGGACCCAACTCCCGCCGGTTGCCTCAGATCACGCCACGGGCGACCAAATCCGACCGGAATCGGGTCCGATTGCAAATCGGACCTACGTTTGCCGCACATCCGTCAGACATGCATCCGGCAAAGGTATCAGCGTACCTCGATCCCGAGGTACTCAAGGCCGTCCCCTCACCCGCCTCCGCTGCGCTGCGGCGGGTGAGGGGACGGCCTTGGCGGCCCTGGGGTGGCCGACAGGAGTTGGAGTCCCCGGTCAAGTCAGCCTGCTCGATAACTCTGACTTTTTCACTTGCAAACAGCACGTCATCGTATACAGTAGATGACTATCACGATCAGCACACTTATCTTTCAAAGGAGGTCGCAGTCGATGAAACAGCAGTACAGACCAGAGACGCTATCCCTGCACGCGGGCCAGGAGCCGGACCCGGCAACCGGAGCCAGGGCCGTGCCCATCTATCAAACCACGAGTTTTGTGTTCAGAGACGCCGAACACGCCGCAAACCTCTTTGCTCTCAAGGAGTTCGGCAACATCTACACGCGTCTCATGAACCCAACGTCCGACGTGGTCGAGAAGCGCATCGCCGCCCTCGAAGGAGGAACAGCCGGGCTCTTGACGTCCAGCGGAATGGCGGCGATCTTCCTGACGATTCACACGATCGCCGAGGCCGGCGATCACATCGTGAGCTCGGCCTCCCTCTATGGCGGGACGGAAACCTGCTTCAGGCACACGCTCCCCAAGATCGGGATTGACGTTTCTTTCGTCGATGCGCCTACTCCCGAGAAGATCGCGGCCGCGATCGAGGACAATACGAAGGCCGTCTACCTGGAGACGGTAGGCAACCCGAAAGGCGATGTGCCGGACCTTGGGGGCATTGCCGAGGCGGCCCATGCCTCGGGCGTTCCCTTGATCGTCGACAACACTTTCGCCCCCGTCCTGTGCCGCCCTATCGAACACGGTGCGGACATCGTGGTGCATTCCTGCACGAAGTGGATCGGCGGGCACGGCACTTCAATCGGCGGCGTCATTGTGGACAGCGGCAAGTTCGACTGGTCCCAGGGGCGGTTCCCCGGCTTTACGGCACCGGACGACAGCTACCACGGCCTCGTCTTCTGGGAGGCGCTCAAAGATGTGCCCGGAATGGGCAACGTCGCGTTTGCCATCAAGGCTCGCGTCCAGGGGATGCGCAACATAGGTCTCTGCCCGAGCCCCTTCAACGCATTCCTCTTCCTGCAAGGACTGGAAACGCTGCCGCTCAGGATCAAGCAACAATCGGCAAACTCCTTGCTGCTGGCAGAGTGGCTTCAGACCCGTGAAGAGGTGGTCTGGGTCAGCTACACGGGCCTGACCGACCATCCGTATCACGCCGCGGCCAAGGAGTACCTTGACGGCGGATTCGGAGCCGTACTAGGTTTCGGTATTCGGGGCGGTCGCCGGGCCGGCGAGAAGTTCATCAACAGTGTCCGGCTCGCCAGCCACCTGGCGAACGTCGGCGATGCCAAGACGCTTGTCTTGCATCCCGCCTCGACGAGCCATCAACAGATGTCTGAGGAAGCCCAGCGCGCGGCCGGAGTCACGCCGGAGTTCGTGCGCGTGGCGGTGGGCCTGGAGAGCATAGAAGATATCAGGGCTGACTTCAGTGCCGCTCTGGAGGCCAGCCAGGAGTGAGAATGTGACCGGCAGCGCTACCTCGGAAGACGTGGGAACGGTCCGCCCCCAGACGGTGGAGCTCGCGCTGCCGCCGGAGGGGTTCCCTCTCGAGCTTGGGGGGAATCTCTCCGCGCTCACGGTTGCATTCGAGACGTACGGACAGATCTCCCCGGCGAAGGACAACGTCGTCTACATTTGCCACGCACTCACCGGCGACGCGCACGTAGCCGGTCGCCACTCCGCCGACGATCCAAAACCGGGCTGGTGGGACGAGATGGTCGGACCGGGCAAAGGCATCGACACCGACTACTACCACGTCATCTGCGCCAACATTCTCGGCAGCTGCAACGGTACGACCGGTCCGGCCTCGATCGACCCCGCCACCGGCCGACCCTACGGGGCGTCCTTCCCGGAAATCACGATCACGGACATGGTTGGAGTCCAGAAGCTGTTGCTCGACCACCTCGGCATCACCCACCTGGCAGCCGTGATTGGCGGATCCCTCGGAGGAATGCAGGTCCTTGAATGGGCGATTCGCTATCCCGAGGTCCCGGCCAGATGCATCTGCGTTGCCTCGGGCCACACGCTGTCGACACAGGCGCTCGCCTTCGACGTCGTCGCGCGCGACGCAATTCGCTCCGATCCCGCCTGGCGCAACGGCGACTACTACGAACATGGCAACGGCCCTGAGTGGGGACTGGCGCACGCCCGGAAGATCGGGCACATCACCTACCTGTCTCCCGAAATCATGCAGTCCAAATTCGGCAGACAGAAGGGAGCGCCTGCAAGCCATACCGGCAGTGGACACCGGTTTGAAGTCGAGAACTACCTGGACTATCAAGGCAAGAAACTCGTCGACCGGTTCGACGCTAATTCGTACCTGCGAATCACGGACGCGATGGACAGGTACGACCTGGAAGAGGAATTCGGCAGCCTGGACAAGGCCTTTGAAAGCGTGAGCGCCAAGTTCCTGATCGTCGCCTTGAGTTCCGACTGGCTGTTTCCACCGGAGCAGTCACGCCGCCTGGCAAACGCTCTGCTGCGCGCCGGCAGGGAGGTGTCCTGCTGTACCTTGCGCGCGCCCTACGGACATGACGCGTTCCTTATCGACGTGGAGTACCTGGCCGACGCGATCCGTGCCTTTCTGCCGTGGGTAAATGCCAGACGGTCGCTCATCAACGCCGCTGTCACCTCGAGTCCACGGGAGGCGGAACGCTCTGAGGCGCCTCTGCACGGAGATGTGGGCCGGATTTGCAATCCGGCCGAAAAAGTGGCGAGCATGACAAGAGAATCGCCTGACCGCAGGCTGCCCATTTTCAAGGCTATGCTCAACTCTCTCGCGGCCGGATTGCAAATCCGGCCCACTGAAAAGCCGTCCCCTCACTCCTCCTGTTCCTCAAGCGATCCGGGATGGAACCAACGCAGGCGTTGCCCGGCGGCGCCTCAACGACAAGACGCCCCGCCTTCCGATAGAGTGGAGGAGTTCGAGCTGATTGCGGAGATGCTTCCCGAGCACGCGAAAATCCTCGACCTTGGATGCGGCAGCGGCAAGCTCCTCTCCTACCTCGAACAGAAGGGCGCCGCCCGCGGTCTCGGTGTCGACATCGAGCTCGACAACGTCATCACCGTCATCGACCGGGGGCACGACGTCTATCAGGATGACATCGACACGGGACTCTCCATGATTCCCGACGGGGCCTACGACTGCGCGATTCTCAGCCAGACACTCCAGGTCGTCAAACGGCCGCGCTTCGTATTGCGAGAGATGCTGCGCGTCGCCAAAGAGGGAATCGTGAGCTTCCCGAATTTCGGCAAGTGGTCGCACCGGCTCCGGATCGCGTTCCTGGGACGAATGCCCGGGATCGGCGCCGACATGAGCGCCTGGTTCGACACGCCCGACATCCATCCCTTCACGCGCCGGGACTTCATCGAGCTGTGCCGCGAAGACGGCATCCGCATCCTGGACACGGTCTGCATTGCCGACACCCCCTTCAATAGGCTACTACTGAGCGCCGGCATCTGCAACGTGGGCGCTGACCGGGTCATCGCCAGAATCGCGCCGGCAGACGGCGCGCCGACCGCGGTCAGGTGCCGGGGCACTGCCGTGCTGTCCCGGAAACGCGCTCGGAGAGTCCCCGGGACGGCTCGCGAGGACGCTCGCCCTCCATTGTGTTGTACGGACCCTGGTGACGGAGCTGGAGGGCGAGCGTCCTCGCGAGCCGATGCGGGGATGGCTTCCGGAACGCGCGGAGAGGAAAAACATGTCACTTGAAAAGCAGATCGAGAATACCGTGCCGGACATCCTGGGCTGCATGGCGAAGTGCCGCCAATGCCCGGTCGGAACGCACGTCGAACGAGGGCTGCGTCTTGCGGGACAGAAAGCGGTGGCGCGTGTGGTTGAAGACCTCGTCGCCGTCATGTTCCCCGGCTGTCACGGGTTCGATGACGTCTCCGCGGGAGACCTCGCGCGGGCAGTTTCGACGCGCCTGACCGATGCAGCCGGGGAGTTGCGAATACAGATCGCGCACGCGATGGCGTACCACTCCGGCACAACCGAGGGCGACTGCCCGCTGGCGCACCGTACCGAGGCGGAATGCGTCACCGAACGACTTATCGGTGCACTGCCCGGAGTCCAGACGGCACTGCAGCAGGACATCTCCGCGGCATGCGACGGAGACCCCGCCGCGAAGTCAGCCATGGAAGTCGTCCTCAGCTATCCGTGTTTCAAGGCGATTGCCGCGCACAGAATCGCCCACGTTCTGTACGCAGCAGGTGTGCCCCTGATTCCGAGAATGATCTCGGAGTATGCCCATCTTCAGACAGGAATCGACATTCACCCCGGTGCTCGCATCGGCGAAGCCTTCTTCATCGATCACGGTACGGGAGTCGTGATCGGCGAGACCTGCGTGATCGGCAGCAACGTCCGCCTCTACCAGGGCGTCACGCTCGGCGCCCTGAGCTTTCCCAAGGACGAAGACGGCAAACTGGTCAAGGGCATCAAACGGCATCCGAACGTAGAGGACGATGTCATCATCTACGGCGGGGCGACCATACTGGGCGACGTTACCATCGGCAAAGGCTCGGTCATCGGCGGCAATGTCTGGCTCACCCACTCAGTGCCGCCGTTCTCGAAAGTCTACAACCGGCAACCCGCTCCCCTCGTCAAACAGGCCGACGGCCAGTGGAGGAAAGCCGACGGCCCATGGAACGATCTGGGGACGGGGATCTGATTGAGGGTGGGGAGGACGGGAATATCGAACAGAAGGAACGGGCGAACGGAAGGAATGTCGAAGGGTAGAAACAGGCGGATACCCTTCAACATTCCTTCTGTTCGCCTGTTCCTTCCGTTCGATATTCGATAGGGGGCAAGTCCACGAGCAAGCGCGGAAAACTCAGAACAGCCCCCCCTGCCCCTGAATGGCCTCGAGGCCCAGGCGTTCGTAGCACAGGTCGGTGACTACGCGGCCTTTCGGGGTGCGGTGCAGGTAGCCTTCCTGGATCAGGAAGGGTTCGTAGACCTCTTCGATCGTATCGGGTTCCTCGCCGACCGAAACGGCAATCGTGCCGATGCCGACTGGGCCTCCCTTGAACTTGTGGATGATCGTCTCGAGGATACGCTTGTCCATCTCGTCAAGGCCGTAGCGGTCGATGTCGAACATCTCCAGGGCTCTGTCGGCAACCTCGCGCGTGATGCTGCCGTCGGCCTTGACCTGCGCGTAGTCGCGGCAGCGCCGCAGCAGGTTGTTCGCGATGCGCGGCGTACCCCGCGAACGTCCGGCGATCTCCTCCGCGCCACGCTCCTCGATCTCCACGTTCAGGATGCGTGACGATCGCTCGACGATCGACCGCAGAAAATCGGGCCCGTAGTAGTCCAGCCGGTTGACCAGCCCAAAACGTGAACGCAGGGGCGCGGAAATCAGCCCGCTGCGCGTCGTCGCGCCGACCAGGGTGAAATGCGGCAGGTCGAGACGAACCGAGCGGGCGTTCGGTCCCTGGTCGATCATGATATCCAGCACGAAATCCTCCATCGCCGAGTAGAGGTACTCCTCGACCGTACGCTGCATGCGGTGGATCTCGTCAACGAAGAGAACGTCACCCTTCTCGAGACTGGTGAGCAGCCCCGCCAGGTCGCCGGGCTTGTCGATGACGGGGCCGGAGGTCGCTTTGACGTTCACGCCCAACTCGTTGCCCAGGATGTGCCCCAGCGTAGTCTTGCCCAGGCCGGGCGGCCCCGAAAGCAGCACATGGTCGAGCACGTCACCGCGCAACTTGGCCGCCTCGACCGCAAGCTCCAGCCGCTCGACGACCTTCTGCTGCCCAACGAAATCTTCGAAGCGCACGGGACGTAGCGTGAGCTCGAAATCCTCGTCCCGCTTGCCCAGAACATCGGTTACCTGTCGTTCCGCCATCTTCCGTTCCCCACGCTCATCTGCTCAGCGCGCGCCTGACGATTTCCTCGACATTGTCAGGGGGATTCGCGCCGCCAAGCGCCTGCTTGACCATCTTCCGCGCCTGCTCCTGCGTGTAGCCCAGGGCGACCAGCGCCAGCAACGCATCGCGCAGCAGGACGGACTCGGGCGACTTGTCGTCCGCTCCGGATACAGCTTCCATCGCGTCGGCATCGCTGATCTTGTGACGCAACTCGACCACGATCCGTTCGGCCATCTTCTTGCCCACACCCGAGACGGAGCTCAGCCGCTTGACGTCACCCGACACGATGGCCGTCGTCAACTCCCGCACGGTCAGACCGCTCAACGCACTCAGGGCCAGTCGCGGACCGATGCCACCGACGCCGATCAGAAGCGTAAACATCTCTCTCTCCGATTCGCTGACGAAACCGAAAAGCTGGTGCGTATCTTCGCGTACGTAGTCGTGGGTGAGAAGCGTACAGGTCTCACCCTTCGCCGGGAGCCGGTCGAAGCTGCTCAGGGGAATGAAGACCTCGTAGCCAACGCCGCCCACGTCGACGACACAGCGTGTCGGCTGCTTCTCCACCACGGTCCCTCTGACAAACGCAATCACGGGTTTTCCCCCAAACATCGCCCGGAACGACCAATCCATCCCCTACTCTCCCCCTACTCTCCCCTCCAGTCAAAGAGCAGGACAAAGCAGGAACGAGAACATGATCGGCCTCTCCGTCCTGAATTGTCGCGGAAGCGTAGCGCAGGGAGCACTTCGCTGACAAGGAACTTCAACCACCCTATCGCCATCGTCACGGCCCGGCATGCATCTGCCGGCGATTCCGGTGGTCGAAGCGCGGCGCCGTCCATAGGCCCGGAGGGCCGCCATAGTAGAGCCTGGGGTGAAGCGTAGCGGAACCCCAGGACCGTCAGTCAGCAAACCTGGTGAGCCCCGGAGGGGCGACATATGCGCTTGGTTCAAGCGCTGGGCCGGTGGCGGCGGTATACGGCTTCGCGCCGCCTATGCCGCCCCTCCGGGGCTTGTTTCCATGC
>CAZKRK010000168.1:0-15763 GCA_964555035.1 uncultured Victivallales bacterium
GACGGGCGTTTCGCAAACGTAGACCTTTTCGGATGGGGTCTGATTAGGGGTTAAGCTTCGCCTCAACCCGCCGGGAACTTCGGTTCCACGAACACCGGCGGGTGCATGTAGATGGGGCTGACGGCTTCCTGGGCCCGGCTCTTCTCGGCGAGAGCGCGGATTTGTGCGGCCGCGGTCAATGCTCGCGGGTAGCGCGATTCCGCGATCAGGGCGGCGGTCGGGATGCCGAGCTCGTCGAAGGTCGTCTCCAGACGGTCCCACTCGGATGTGGCGACCAGTGCGTCCCGGGGGAGGCAGGGGGGGAAATCGTCGTTGGGAATCATGGTGTAGGGAACTTCCTGGATTATGTCGCCGTCGCTCTTGCCGAATACGGCATACCAGATCCTCTCGCGCCGGGCGTCGCCCGCGACCAGAACGCGGGGCGTGTCGTGCTCGTCGAAGATGTCACGGGCCAGAATTTCGCCGCTGCTTATGCCGTAGACGGGGCGATGACCGGGGAGCGCGAGTGCTTTCAACGCGGTCAGTGCGACTCGTAGCGAAGAGAAGCGTCCCGGACCGAGGCCGACCGCGAACATGTCGATATCGGCGGCGGGAACACCTGCGTCGGCAAGGGTCGCGTCGAGGTGAGTGAAGAGCGGCTGCCCCCTGGTGCCGGCGGCGTCCCACTGCGACTCCGCAAGCGTGTCGCTATCGTTGCAGATGGCGCAGCTTCCAATGGCGGCGGACTGTTCTACGGCCAGAATCAACATCTACCTGTTCCTCCGGTAACGACTGGTGACGGTATCCGAGTGAGGACACAAAAGAAAGTTTGAATTCGGCGCGGCGCTGACCTTATGGTAAATCCCCAGCTACCGGAGGCCGAAGTGTCGCGTGGCGGTTGAAGTCTGAACCCGTGGGTTCTGTGCGTTTTGCGTAGTAGGTGTTGTCCGAAGCGAACTGGAGACGGCGGTCCTCCGCCGTTGCGAGCAAACGTGAGTGCTCTTTGCGAAACAATGGCGGAACTTTGTTCATTTTTGTTTCGGTTTGTGCTCAACTCTTGCTCGTAACGGCGGAGGACCGCCGTCTCCAGGTTGAGTAACGGCGGAGGACCGCCGTCTCCAGGTTGAGTTGGTGGATGCTTGGAAAGAACATGCCCCTTTTGGGATGGGGTGAGTGCAAGGAGTGAGTGAGATGGCTTTGAACATTGTGGATCAGATCGACGGCCCCGTCAGGGCGAACCATGTTCTCGCGAGTGTTTCCGACAAGGCAGGGTTGGAGACGTTCATTCCCGGGCTGATCGAAGCCAATCCGGACGTGCGGATCTACTCGACGGGGGGCACGTTTGCGCGCATCAAGGAGATCCTTGGGGATCGCGCCGACACCAACCTGACGGCCGTTTCGGAGTACACGGGGCAGCCGGAGATGCAGGGCGGGCTGGTGAAGACGCTCGATTTCAAGATCTACCTGGGATTGTTGAGCGAGACCTACAACGATGCGCACGTAAAGGACCTGGAGCGTGTCGACGGCGTGGCGATCGACATGGTCGTGGTGAACCTTTATCCCTTCCAGGCGACCGTTGCCAAGCCCGATGTGACGCCGGAGATGGCGCGGACCAACATCGATATCGGTGGCCCCTGCATGGTGCGGGCATCGGCGAAGAACTTCTTGCGCGTTGCGTCGGTGACCGATCCCGGCGACTATGCTTCCATTCTCGACGAGATGCGCGGCAGCGGGGGTGCGCTGTCGCTGGAGACGCGCTTCAAGCTGTCGTGCAAGGCCTTTGCTCATACAGCCGACTACGACACGGCAATCGCCGGCTACTTTGCCGGGCGCGATGTCGCCGAGGTGGCCGGATGCTACCGGGTGATGGGCTAGGTCCGCGTTTCGGAGGATTTCGCTGTCGTGTATGAAGTCAGCATCCAGATGCATTTTTCGGCCGCTCACCATCTGAGGGGCTACGAGGGCGTATGCGAGGCCCCGCACGGCCACAACTGGGAAGTCGAGGTGTTCGTGCGGGGAGCGGAGCTTGACGGGACAGGTCTGCTGGTGGATTTCCGGGTTGTGCGTCAGGCGGCGACCGCCGCGTTGGAGGAGCTGGACCATATCGACTTGAACACGCTCGAGGAATTCCAGGCGCGGAATCCCAGTTCGGAGAACATTGCGCGCTACCTGCACGGTCGGCTGTCGGATGGGCTCAACTGCGACCGCTACCGGGTTCACAGGGTTGCGGTCGAAGAGACGCGGGGAGCGCGTGCCAGCTACTGGAATGATTGATCTCCACGTCCATTCGACCTACTCCGACGGGAGCTTGACGCCCGGGCAGCTGGTCGAGCGAGCGCGCGGCCTGGGGCTGAGCGCGTTCGCGCTGACCGACCACGATACGACCGAGGGTCTGCTGCATCTGCCGGAGCCGGGTGAAGGTGACGTGACGGTTGTGCCGGGAGTAGAGATCAGCGCCGGTGTGGCACGCGGAACGTTGCATGTCCTGGGGTATTACATCGACCTCGGCAACGACCGGCTTCAGAGCGTGTTGGCGCAGATTCGGAACGGGCGCGAGGTCCGCAACAGGCAGATCCTGGAGCGCCTCAATGCGCTGGGGCTGGAGCTGAGCTGGGAGGATGTTCTCGACCACTCGGACGCGGGCGTGGTCGGTCGACCCCACTTCGCGCTTGCGCTCGAGTCGCACGGGTACGTGAACGGCAAGGACGACGCGTTTGCGCGCTACCTTGCCAAGGGGTGCCCGGCATACGTGGATCGCTTTCGGTTGTCGCCGGAAGAGAGCATTGCCGTGATTCGGCAGGCCGGGGGGGTGCCCGTGCTGGCCCACCCATTTACGCTGCAGCTCGGCAGGAGTGCGTTGCGCGATTTCGTGTCGGGGCTTGTGTCGCACGGTCTGGCGGGCATTGAAGTTTACTACTCTGAGCACTCCTCCGAGCGCAGGGCGCACTACACCGGGTTGGTCAGGGAGTTCAACTTGATCGCGACCGGTGGTTCCGATTTTCACGGGGCAATCAATCCCGACATCGAGATGGGACGCGGGTTCGGCAGCCTGCGCGTGCCCGACAGCCTGCTCGCGGAGTTGTCGGCTGCGTCCGGCCGGTCGGGTGTGTGAGTGTTGGGGCGTGTGGGGCAGTGGGCCGGATTTGTAATCCGGCCGAGAGAGAGTTGAGCATACTGTCGAGGATGGACGGCCAGCGGTCAGGCCATTCTCCCGTTATGCTCGCCCCTCTCTCGGCCGGATTGCAAATCCGGCCCACGTCTCACCGCGGATGCGTTTGCAGTTCCTCGCTCAACCCTCTCCGCCCCGCAGCGCCAACACCGCGTTGTGGCCGCCGAAGCCGAAGCTGTTCTTGATGGCGATGTTGCTTTCGAGTTCGACCGGGGCGGCGCCGACGAGACGCACGTTGCAGTCGGGGTCGGGGTTTTCGATGTTGAGGTTGGGGGGTGCGGCGCCGTGTTGAAGGGCCAGGAGCGTTGTGACGACTTCGATGGCGCCGGAAGCGCCCAGGGCATGGCCGACGTACGATTTGGTTGATCCCACGTATGCGCGGTCGGCGTGTTCGCCCAGCGCGAGGCGGATCGAGCCGCACTCGCAGGCGTCGTTGGCCTTGGTCGCGGTGCCGTGGCCGTTGACATAGGCAATATCGGCCGGAGCGACCCCGCCGCATGCCATGGCGTCGCGGATGGCGCGCGCCTGTCCTTCCGAGTTGGGGGCGGTGATGTGTACGGCGTCGGACGATTCGCCATAGCCCAGGATCTCCGCGCGTGTGCGTGCGCCGCGCTTTTCGGCGGCGTCCATGGACTCGAGCAGGAGTGCCGCGGCGCCTTCGCCCAGTACGGTTCCTTTGCGGTCGGCGGCATAGGGGCGCGAGGCCGCCTTGGGGTCCTCGATTTTCGAGAGTACTCCCAGCCTGTCCCAGCAACCGAACATGCCGGGGTCAAAGACGGCGTCGGTCCCGCCGCACAGGACGGCGTCGGCATAGCCGTCGCGAATCATGCGGAAGGCGGCCCCGATGGCGGTGCTCGAGCCGGAGCAGGCGCAGGCTATGATGTAGTTGGGCCCGGTGAGTTTGTAGCGCAGGGAAACCTGGGCGCTGATGGCGTTGGCCATGCAGCGCGGCACGGTCGTGGGGCGGAGGCCGCGAAACCCCTTTTCGGCGAAGCTCATATAGGCATCGTAGGTGCTGTGCGAACAGCCGAGCCCCGTTCCGAAGATTGCGCCGGCGGCAAACGGTTCTTCGGCCTTGTTTCCCTGCAGTACTCCGGCGTCCCGCAGAGCGTAGGCCGAGGAGATCAGCGCCATATCCACGGCGCGGTCCATGTGCTTTATCTCCAGTTCGCCGAGGGCCGCATTCAGGGCCTCGGTATCCACTTCGGCGCCGTTCTTGACCTTGTAAGGCTCCAGGTCGAGCGCCGTCAGGCGGTCGATGCCCGTACGGCCTTTCAGCAGATTGTCCCAAAGCGTCTCTTCGTCAAATCCAAGCGGCGTAACCGCGCCGATACCGGTCACGGCCACGCGTCTCTTTTCACTCATATCAGCAGTTCCCTTCGTCTCACATCCAAAGCCCGCCGTTCACATGCAACACCTGTCCCGTGATATACGAGGACCGTTTTGAAAGCAAGAACGCGACGACCGCGGCAATCTCGCGCGGTTGCGCGAATCGTCCCATGGGAATGCCCAGCCCCTCCCGCATATTGACGGGCAGCGCCGCGGTCATGTCGGTTTCGACCATGCCGGGCGATACGGCATTGACGCGGATGCCAAGGCGGGCGGCTTCGAACGCCAGGCTCTTTGTCAGGCTCACCAGGCCGGCCTTGCCGGCCGCGTAATCGGCGCCCATCCACTTGCCGGGACCATGGGCGGCCAGCGACGCGATATTCACGATTGCGCCGCTGCGTTGTTTGCGCATGAGGACGTAGGCTTCGCGCGCGGCAACCATGGCCGCATCCAGGTTTCGCGCAAAGGTTGCGCGCCACTGTTCGAGCGTCAGTCCGCGAAACGCCACGGCCCGTCCCCCGCCGGCGTTGTTGACGAGTCCGTCGATGCGCCCGGCGGCGGCGTGGAACTCATGCACGGCGTCCGCGGCCGCCTCGGCGTCGCCGAGATCGGCGGGTACGGGGATTGCCGCACCGCCCGCGGCCGCGAGCTCGGCGCAGGCGGGGGCGACGCTTTCGTCGGAACGGCCGTGGATACCGACCGTTGCGCCCTGCGACGCCAGATGCGCGGCCACAGCCCGTCCGATACCGCGGGTCGAGCCGGTGACGAGTATGGCTTGTCCTTCGAACTCGCTCACCCGATAATCCTTCGCCCCTCGTCCAGGAATATGCCCTGCAGGTTCATGCGCAGAGATTCCGGGTTGGTGGCGGAATTCATGCCTTCTTCCTCGGTGATGAGACCTTCCATGATGAGATGGTAGATCGACTGGTTGAAGTTCTGCATGCCGTCATCTTCGCCGGTTTCGATTGCCGAGCCGATGATTTCGAGCTGATTCTTCTCGAGCAGTTTTCTGACGGTCGGCGTGTTTATCATGATCTCTACCGCCGGGATGGCCGTCTCGTTGATGTCCTGCATGAGACGCTGGCACACTACGGCGGCGAGGTTGGCGGCCAGGGCCATGCGAATCTGGTCCTGTTCGTGGGCCGGGAACACGTCGAGCATGCGCGGGACGGCCAGGTCAGCCGTACCGGCGTGGAGGGTCGAGAGAACCAGGTGCCCAGTTTCCGCGGCGAGCAGCGCGGTGCGGATACTGGTCTGGTCGCGCATTTCGCCGATGAGAATCACGTCGGGATCCTGCCGCATGAGGTGTTTGAGCGCGTTGTCGAACGAGAGCGTATCCAGTCCCACTTCGCGTTGGGTGATGATGCTGCGAATGTCGTGAAAGAGGTATTCGATCGGGTCTTCCACGGTGATGATGCGGCGCCGTTGTGTCTTGTTGATTTCGTTGATGATTGCCGCGAGGGTCGTCGATTTGCCCGAACCGGTGGTGCCGGCAAGCAGGATGATGCCGCGTTGAACATGCGCGAGATCCTTGAGCTGTAGCGGCAGCCTCAACTCTTCAAATGAGGGGATATCGGTCTTGACGTGGCGCATGGCCAGCGTGGGTGTGCCCTGGGCGTCGAAGAGATTCACCCGGAAACGCCCGACGCCCTCCTCGGTGTGCGAGAAGTCGGCTTCGTGCGTGGTCACATACAGCTGCCTGGCATGAGGCGGCAGGATCTCTTCCACGATCTCGTTGAGCCCTTCCGTGGTCAGCTCGGCAAACCCGCTGTCCTGCAGGGCGGCGTTGAGGCGATAGCACGGTTCCTGGTTCGGCTTCAGGTGCACATCCGACGCGCCCAGTGCGACGGCCTTTTCCAACAGATCTCTCAAAACGGACATATAGACCTCTCAGTGTTTGGTCGGTTCTTTGCGGTCAGCGCATCTTGCGCATCATGTTCAATCCCCATGTAAGAAAGACGATATTCGGAAACCAGGCTCCCAGCCAGGCGGGGATCATCTCGCTCTTGCCCATGAAAATGCCGAATATCGTCAGTCCGTAGAAGCCCAACAGCATTGCTACGGCGCTCATAATGCCGATGACAACGCCCTGGCGACTGGTGAGCCCGCCGGCCGGAATGCCGAACAGCGTGAGAATGAAGCAGGCCCACGGCAGGGCCACGCGCGTGTGCAGGTCCACCCGACACTCCGCCATCCTCTTTGAGGATATGTTCGGGTGTGACTCCATGTAGCGCCATATTTCGCGTCCGGACATGAACTCGCTGTCCTTGGTTGCGATGACGAAGTCCGACGGCCTGTCCGTGACTCCCGGCATCGTCACTCCGAGCTCTCCCCCGGTTACGGGCTTAAAGTCACCGATCGGGTATCCCTGCTGGGTGTAGTGCTTCTCGCGTACGCCGAAGAACCACCATTTTCCGTCGAGCCATTCCGCGCGGTCGGCGTGCATTTCGCGGGCCGTGCGCGTTATGTCGCCGTCGCGGTCCCACTTGATCTCCACGTCTTCGAGACGGCGAGGACTCCCGGGACGGAATTGTCCGATATGCCACTCCAGGTGCCGATCGATGTTGACGTAGCTCAGCTTCATCGGCGGATCTCGTTCAGCCATCTCGAACTTCTTGTCCTTGCACTCCCGCGCGAACAACGCCGCCGGTGGCGCCACGAACTCTTTGACTATAGCCGTCAGGAGCGTGACTATCAGGCCGACCGCCATGAACGGGAGGAGCAGGCGGTAGAGGCTGATTCCACTGGCGCGCATGGCGGTCAATTCGTTGTTGCGCGCCATCTGCCAGAGCGTGTACAGCGTAGCCAGCAGCAGCGAAGACGGCAGCAGGTACTCCAGTGTGGGCAGGACCAGGCACACGTAGTACTTCAGCACAAGCTGCCACGCCACCTTGGCCTCAAACAGGCGTCCGAGATGATCGAACAGGTCCCAGATCACGAAGATCATCGAGAAGCCCACCACGCAGAAGGTCAGGTGAAGCAGGTACTCCCCGAGAAGGTACTTGTCCGTCAGGCGCATGGCGGAGCTCCCGCGGTTGCCCCGCGGCGAAGGCGATAGCGGCCCGGCCGCGTGCGCTCGAAGCGAGGATCGTGGGTCAGAATGTCGAGGATGCAGCCGCTGCCCTTGCGCGAGCCGCTATGCATCAGGGCGTTGAACCGCGCCTGGAGGTCACGATAATGGAAGTCGTTCGCGTGACCTGACATGACTTCGGCCGCAAGGTCCGCCGCCGCGCTCTCCGGCAGAAAGTAGCGTCCATCGCGCGTGGTGCCGATTCCCGGCGCATGCAGAAGCGCCGTTGCAGTGATGTGGTCGCGCGTGGCCGCCGGCAAGTCGGTCACCGTTTCGACCGCCTCGTAAACGTCCGCCGCGGCTTGTGGCCCCGGGCGTTCGCCGAGGTATGCCAACGCCGTTTCGGCAACGCTGGTCAGGATCTCTGCCGGTACCGTTGTGAAGAAACCGTTGTGAAAAACGAGTCCCTGCGTGCAGTCACAGAGCAGCCGCAAGACCGCGGCCGACGGGTAGTTGTCCGTTGCTGCGCGGTCCACGATTTCAGCGACGGTGTTCGGCTCGATGGCGCCGCCGTGCGCCGCAATTCCGTCGGCGAACAGCCGGCACAGACCGGACAGGAGGGCCTGGCCGCACAGGCTTGACAGACGTTCCAGTGCGCGTTCCTCCATCTGGCGGACCCGTTCGCGTGTGATGCGCCAGTCGGCGGCGATCGCCTGGAGCGTCTCGCCTTTGGGCAGGGGGACCAGGGTCGGTTTGGCCAGACCGTAGCGCCGCTTGAGTGTCTGCGTCTCACGCCCGTCCAGGAAACAGTCGAAAACGTCATCAAGACAGGCCTCGAACCCATTGTCGTCCGCGATGCGTCCGCAGAGTTTCAGGAAATCGGCCGTCTTGCCGAGGGTGCGTGCTCCCAGGCCGGGCACCCGGCGCAGGGTTTCCGTCCGCATCGCACGCAGCTCGCCGATGGTGAGGATGCCGGCTGCCGCCAGCGCGTTTGCCGCCCGCGTTGGGAGCCCCGAGCGCGCAACGGACCAGGAATCGACGATTGTTATGTCCAACGGCTCTACCGAATACATGCACGACCACCCTATGGATTTGCGCGACAGTAGAGATCGGTCGCGAAATGTCAAGTGTTTTGCAGGCAACGGTGACTGCGGCCCGGCTCGATGCCCGTCAAACGTGCCTGAAGACCGCGCTTTCAGCGACCGGAAAATGGGAATGACATCGTGCCGGCAGCGGTAGCCCCGGAGGGGCGACATAGTAAAGCCTGGGGTGGAGCGTAGCGAAACCCCAGGACACCGGCGCAAGCATGGAAACAAGCCCCGGAGGGGCGGCATAGGGGTTGTGTACGGAACCTCCTGCAAATTCCCCGATGCGCTCCGAAGTCGTGCAAAACGCTGCATGCCGAAAACCTGAAAGAGAGATTAAGGCGAAAGAATAGGGCGAAAGATCAGGTTTTGTATGGCTGTCTTGTCCCTGATCTTTCGCCATAATCCTCCGCCCTAATCTCCCCTCTCTGACGACCGGACATTTCTATGACTGCGTGATCATCGAAACTGCGGAACTTCCAGCACAGCCCAGCGGTCGAACCAGGCGCATATGTCGCCCCTCCGGGGCTCACCGGGTTTGCCGACTGACGGATCCTGGGGTTCCGCTACGCTTCACCCCAGGCTTTACTATGTCGGCCCTCCGGGCCTATGGACGGCGCTGCACTTCCACCACCGGAATTGCCGGCGGCTGCCTGCGTCTTGTGGTATTCTCGAAGGCAAGGTATCCAGGGCAGAAGAGATGTTCCGAAGCGGGTGCGCCGGATCGCGGATGCGCCCTCGGGCCAAAATGCCGCAAATGCCGTGTTGACTCCCGTCTCGCCTCTGTACTAATGTACCTGCTCATTTTTCATTCGACGGGTGAGGTCTACCCTCAAGCGGTAGCGCGTCGACATGTGTTGAGTGCCATATAAGGAGGTAAGGAAATGGCTATCAAGGTAGGTATCAACGGTTTTGGTCGCATCGGTCGTCTGGCTTACCGCGCGGCGGCAGGCAGGGATGACATGCAGGTGGTGGGGATCAACGATCCTTTCATCGACCTCGACTACATGGTATACATGCTCAAGTACGACTCCGTGCACGGCCGTTTCAAGGGCGAGGCGGAGGTCGCGGACGGCAAACTGGTCGTCAACGGCCAGGCCATCGAAGTCTACGCCTGCATGTCCCCGGCCGAGATTCCGTGGGGTGAGTGCGGCGCGGACTACGTGGTCGAGTCCACGGGCGTCTTTCTCACCAAGGAGAAGGCCCAGGGGCATATCGACGGCGGCGCCAGGAAAGTCGTCATGTCGGCCCCGTCCAAGGACGACACGCCGATGTTCGTGATGGGCGTCAACCACGACAGCTACACGTCCGACATGCAGTTTGTCTCCAACGCGTCCTGCACGACCAACTGCCTGGCCCCGGTGGCCAAGGTGCTGCACGACAATTTCGGGATCGCCGAAGGCCTGATGACAACCGTGCACGCCATGACCGCGACGCAGAAGGTTGCGGACGCTCCCTCGGGCAAGAAGTGGCGCGACGGCCGTGCGGCCTCGAGCAACATCATTCCTGCCAGCACCGGCGCGGCCAAGGCTGTCGGCAAGGTCATTCCCGACCTCAACGGCAAGCTCACGGGCATGGCGTTCCGCGTTCCCACGTTGGACGTTTCGGTTGTCGACCTGACCTGCCGCCTCGAGAAGGGCGCCAGCTACGACGACATCAAGGCGGCCATGAAGGCGGCCTCTGAAGGTCCGATGAAGGGCATTCTCGGCTACACCGAGGACGAAGTCGTTTCGAGCGATTTCATCGGCGAGTCCCGCACCAGCGTGTTCGACGCCGGCGCCGGCATCTCGCTGACCGACAACTTCGTCAAGGTCGTCTCCTGGTACGACAACGAGTGGGGCTACTCCAACAAGATCCTCGACCTGATCGCACACATGGATACGGTTCAGTAGAACCGTCTGCCTTGCGTACGCAAGGTCGGGACCATGTCGATAGCAAGGGCTGGGGCGCCTCAGGCGCCCCGGCTTTCTATCTAGGAAGGGCATCGCATGAACAAGAAAACGGTTAGAGATCTGAGTTTGGGGGGGAAGCGCGTCTTGATGCGCGTCGATTTCAACGTTCCGTTGGACGGCACGACCGTGACCGATGACACTCGCATTCGTGCAGCCCTCCCTACGATTCGGTACGTGCTCGAGCAGGGGTGTTCCTCTCTCGTTTTGATGAGCCACCTCGGCCGCCCGAAGGGCAAGGTCAAAGCTGAATTCAGCCTCAAGCCGGCCGCCGACCGCCTGGCCGAGCTGCTCGGCAAGCCTGTCGCTTTTGCCCCGGACTGCGTAGGCGGCGAAGTCAGATCCATGGTCGATGGCATGCAGCCCGGCGATGTGACCGTGCTCGAAAACCTGCGTTTTCACCCCGAGGAAGAAGGCAAGGTCAAGCTTGCGGACGGCGCCACCGACGAAGAGAAGGCCGCGGCGAAGACCGAGACGAAAGCGAAGCAGGAGGCTTTCGCCAGGGATCTGGCCGCGCTGGGTGACGTCTACGTGGACGACGCCTTCGGCACCGCCCATCGTGCTCACGCTTCCATGGCCGTCGTGACCAAGTTCATGGATGAGTGTGCCGCGGGCTTCCTGCTGGAGAAGGAGATCCAGTACCTCGGTAGCGCGGTACAGGCGCCCGAGCATCCGTTCGTTGCCGTCATCGGCGGCGCCAAGGTCAGCGGCAAAATCGACGTGCTCATGAACCTTGCCGACAAGGTCGATTCCATCGTCGTGGGCGGCGGAATGGTCTACACGTTCTACCGCGCACTCGGGCTGCCGATCGGCAACTCCCTGGTCGAAGAAGACAAGATCCCGCTTGCGAAAGAGACGCTGGCGAAGCTCAAAGCCGCCGGCGTCAAGGTGCTGCTGCCGATCGACCACGTTGTCGCCGACGCATTCAGTGCCGATGCCAACGCGAAGACCGTGGGCGAGGACGGAATCGAAGACGGCTGGATGGCGCTTGACATCGGCCCCGAATCCGTAAAGGTTTTCGTCGAAGAAGTATCCACGGCCAAGACCGTGGTCTGGAACGGTCCCATGGGCTGTTTCGAGATGGCGCCGTTTGCGGAGGGCACGACGGCCGTCTGCAAGGCCGTCGCGGACACGGATTGCGTGAGCATCATTGGCGGCGGCGACAGCGTGGCCGCCGTGAACAAGAGCGGCCTGGCGGGCAAGATGACGCACATCAGCACCGGTGGCGGCGCAAGTCTCGAGTTCCTCGAGGGCAAGGAACTGCCGGGTATTGTGGCCCTTGGTGACAAGCAAGCGGATGCCCCGGACGACGCGCCTGACGCGTCTTTGGAAAGGAAGACTGTGAGCAAATACAGAAGAAAGATCATCGCCGGCAACTGGAAGATGAACAATAGCACGGCTGACGCCAGGGACCTGGTGGAGGGCATCAAGCTCGAGCTCGGCGAGTGCAAGCAGGTCGACGTGGTGGTATGTCCGCCGTTCACGTCCTTGCAGACGGTGGGCGGCCTGATCGGGAACTCGAGCATAAGGCTTGGCGCCCAGAACATGCACTGGGAGACAAGCGGCGCCTACACCGGCGAAGTGTCACCTGCCATGTTGCGCGACCTGTATTGCCATTACGTCATCCTGGGGCACAGTGAGCGCCGCACGTACTTCGGCGAGACCGACGAGATCGTCAACCGCAAGGTCAAGTCGGCGATTGCCGCGACATTGATTCCGATTGTGTGTGTAGGCGAGACGCTGGCACAGCGCGAGGCCGGTGAGACCGAGGCCGTGGTGACCGCGCAGGTGCGCGGCAGCCTGGCCGACCTGGGCGAGGATCTGAAGAAGATCATCATCGCCTACGAACCTGTCTGGGCTATCGGCACCGGATTGACGGCGACGCCCGAGCAGGCCCAGGAGGTCCACGCGTTGATCCGCAAGGTGCTTGCGGGAATGGCCGGCGAGGAAACGGCCGAGAGCATTCGCTTACAGTATGGCGGCAGCATGAAACCCGCCAACGCGGCCGAGCTGCTGGCGCAGCCGGACATCGACGGCGGCCTGATCGGCGGCGCGGCCCTCGAGGCGCGCTCGTTTGTCGAAATCGTCAAGTCGGCGATGTAGGCGACGCTGCCGGACGCATCGAAAACGACAAGGAGAGACCTGTCATGGGTATTGTGAAAGTACTGCTTACGATAGTCGAAGTGATCTGCAGCGCCATGTTGCTCGGCGTCATTCTGATCCAGAAGTCGAAGAGCCAGGGCGTGGGCCTGGCGTTCGGCGCGGGCATGGGTGAGTCGCTGTTCGGCGCGCAGATGGGTAACGTATTGAGCAAGACGACCGTTTACCTGGCGATCATTTTTCTGGTCAACACGACGGTCCTGGCCGTCATAGGCGCCAAGCAGCAGGCGCCGACTTCGGTTACCGATACGATGGACACGGCGCCGCCAGTGCCCGCGGCGCCTGCCGTGCCGGGTGGCGGTGCGCCGCCCATGCCGGTAGCGCCTCCCCCGACGCCTCCCCCGGTGGACATGTCGGGCGTGACCCCTCCCGTCGAGGGTCAGCCCATTGTCGTGGGCGAGCCGGGCGCCGTGGAGACCGTTGTTCCTCCGACCCCGCCCCCGGTGGCCGTCGAGCCGATTGCGGTGCCGGAGACTCCGGCCCCTGCACCGGATACGCCGGCACCCGAGACTCCGGCGCCCGCGCCGGCGCCGGAGTAGGTTGATTGGTCAATTGGTTGATTGGCGGGGCGGGACTTTTCGCGAGTCCCGCCCCGTTTTTTTTTGCGCGGTTGCGCGGGGACAGGCGGACTGTCGGAGTTCGGGGTTCCCGGTGTGAGGGGAGTCTCTGACGGACAGAGCAGACGACCTGTCATCCCGAGCGCAGCGGAGCGGAGTCGAGGGATCTCGTGGTTTGGAACAACGCCGGGGCGATTACAAACCACGAGATCCCTCGACTCCGCTCCGCTCGGGATGACAGGTCGTCTGCTGACTGTACCCTCATCGTGTCGGGGGCAATGGGTTCTCGGCAGCTTTGTCTGGCTCATTTCTCTCGGTTGCCGATCTGCTGCAAACGTAGGTCCGATTTGCAATCGGACCCAACGTCGTTCGGGCGTGGCGTCTCCCCGCTACGTCATTTGAAACAACCGAGGTGGTTTGGGTCCGATTGCAAATCGGACCTACCACACGGGTAGATCGGAGAGCCGCAGATCAACCAATCAACCAACAACCACTCTTCGTCCCTCGATACTCACCTGCCCGTCGATGATATGGCGCAGGGCTTGGGGGTAGGCTTCGTGTTCCTGGACCTGGATGCGGGCGTGGAGCGTTTCGGGCGTGTCGCCTTCCATGACGGGGACAGCGCGTTGCACGACGATCGGGCCCGTGTCCGTGCCTTCGTCCACGAAGTGGACGGTGCATCCGGCGACCTTTGCGCCATAGTCCAGCGCCTGTTTCCATGAGGCCATTCCCGGGAACGCCGGCAGCAGGGCCGGGTGAATGTTCAGGATCCGGTTGGCATAGGCGGCAAGCAGGGCGGGTTTGACGATCCGCATGAATCCGGCCAGCACTATGATCTCGGCGTCGTGCTGCTTCAACGTCTCGATGTACTTGGCTTCGGCTTCCCCCTCCAGCTTCGTCTTGAAGGGAGCGCCGCTGATGTACTGGGCCGGAATCCCGTGCTTGGCCGCACGTTCGAGAATCTTGGCGTCTTCGACGTCCGAGATGACGCAGACAACGCGCGCGTCCAGTGTTCCCCCTTCGATTGCGTCGATAATGGACTGACAGTTGCTGCCGCTTCCTGACCCGAGAACGGCCAGGCGCGCCGGTCGGCTGACTTCGATCTTCTGTGACATATTCTCTCGCGCTCCCATCGGCTTGTGGTTTTTCTGAGACTAGCGCCCTTAGCTCTTGACTTAAAGTCGTTTTTCGCTAGTTTCTACGCGCCTTTACGAACCCGTACTTGGGGGCGATTAGCTCAGTTGGCTAGAGCGTCACGTTTACACCGTGAATGTCGGCGGTTCGAGTCCGTCATCGCCCACCACCTTTTACGCCTCGTTTTGCTCGTTTTTGCTAGGAAATATCGCCATTTCGTCTCTGTCCCCTGGATGAGTGATTGTGTGTGATGTGCGGAAACGACAGGCAAGATCACACGCACATTCACACACACATTTGCCGAGACCCCTTGAAAATGGGCCAATCGCTGTCCGGGTGAGTCGCACACACAACACACACAGCCCGCAGAAGAGCAGATTTCTTGACGTGCAATGAATGAAAAGAAACAGGGGGGCTCCGCCTACGGTCAGCTCAGAATGCAGCCCTCTGTCTTTTCTTCTTCCACCGCGACCAGCCGTACCACACGGCCATGAGGCTGCCGTACTTGGCTGCCTTGATGACCGACAGGATCGCGTCGTCGACATCCGCCACCGGATCCGCCGTTGCGTTCCAGACCTTGTCCGTACCGGCGCCCACGGCCGCCAGGGCCGCGTTGATCACGCTCAGCCTCGCGCTTGGCCCGCTCGCCCCTGGCGCGGTTGCTGTACCCTACTTCGCCAAGGCTTCGTAGGGCAAGCCACCCATTCCCGGGATGCTTGTCCTCCGTAGCTTCAGCGAAGGAGGATGCTGCGTGATGGCGGCGATGAACTCCTCAGCGGCGAAGATCTCGAAGTTGCGCTTGGTCTTGGCGTGCATGCGTGAACGGTAGATGACGGTACCGTTCTCGGCATTGTAGACCATCTTCTGCTCGGAGAAGGGATTGCGGACGTGTCGGGGCGTAGCCCGGAGGGCGAAGCCTGATGATGTACTGCGCGACACGTTCAAGCCCGGCGGCATCGTCGCGCCGCAGCGGCTTGCCGTTGTGCACGCTGAAGCCGCTGTGTTTCCAGCCCAGGAGCTTGCGGGCCAGCTCAGGCGCGAGCAACTCCTCCTGGACGAGCATCCGGATGACCCGCACGCGGAAGAGCTGCTCCAGGGGTGTCGTGCTCACCCTGGGCGCGACGTAGAACATGCCGTTGTCCGTGAAGAGCCCGTCGGCCACCAGGGCGTGGATGTGGCAATTGCACCTCATGTAGTCGCCGAAGGTGTGGATGGTCATGACCATGCCGAGCTGGCCGGTCGGGCGGTTCAGAGTCCGGCGTAGAAACTCAAGCAGGCACTCGTTGGCGATCCGGCAGAGCTTTTTCAGGAGCTGGCGGTTGTTGCGAAAATAGACCCGCAGCATCCTCCTTCGCTAAAGCTACGGAGGACAAGTGATGGGCTTCGGGTAT
>CAZKRK010000169.1:0-15692 GCA_964555035.1 uncultured Victivallales bacterium
AGAGCGTAGGTGGGGACCGCCTGAACACTGAACACTTTCAGCGGAGCTGGCTAGTGTTCTGGGAACGTCTTCGTGGGCGTAGAACACGTGTTCGACGCCCCCGGGGCCGACACGCACGATGCGGAACCCCAGCGGATCGCCGCGGAGCGCCTTGGCCAGACCGTTGGTCGTGATCATCTCGAGGTCTCCGTCGCGCACGACGGCGTTGCCATGGTAATGGCCGGAGAAGACGGTCCGCACTCCGGCCCGTCGGAAGAGATCGACCAACTCAGCCCGGCGTTCCTTCGGCAACAGGAAGTAACCGTCCGGCTCGTCGAGGCTCTTCAACGCCAGCGGGTGGTGCAGGAAGACAATCCGATGGCGAACCCCCTCGGGACGCTCCGTCGCGAGTATCCGCTTCAGCCATCCCATCTGTTGTTCTGCCGCCCTGGGAGCGCCCCGCGGGTTCTTCATCAGGTCGGACTCGAGCACGAGAAACTGGGCTGACTTGTGCGTGAACGTGTACCACGGAGGACCGAACCGGCGCTCGTACCAGTCGAGCGTCTCCGGTGTCGGCACGTTGCAGACGTCGTGATTGCCGGCCACGTTACGGAGTGGAATCGCCTTGTCGAGCTTCGCAGCCCCGTCGAGATACGCCCGCGTACGTCGCTCGTCTTCCTTCAGGTCGACCTTGGCCGCGTCACCGTTGCGATTGATCAGATCGCCGCAGACGACCACGAACGCGGGCCGAAGCCGATTGGCATGCGCGATTACCGACTTCCATTTGCCGACCGGATCGTTTCCCCAGAAGAACTGAGTGTCGGCAACTTGGAAAAAGTGGAAACTGTCGTCGTTTTTCTTCGTTGAGCCGTCTGACTTGGCCCAAGAAGGCAACACGCTCGCCGCCGCAAGCGAACCGGTCGCACGAAGCATGTCGCGTCGCGAGAAAAACCTCTTCATGAAATACCCCGTCCCTTTCTGCAATTCCAATTCCGGCTCACTCTTTCATCCTCCGCATGGCCTCGGCCGTACGCGCCTGGCCTGCCGTTCTCCGTCATGGTCCAACCGAAGCAAGCCCCGCGGTGAACTCCTCCTTGAACTCCAGCATGTGACGGTTAGAGCGCAACCACCCGATTCTCCCGGCGTGCCTGCTCCGCCGCGAACACGATCAGGTGAGACTCGAGCGTCTCGTCGGGTCCGGACAAGACCAGGGACGCGTCACGCTCGGCCACGGCTTGCACGAAGCGCTGCATCAACACCGTATCGCCGCCGCCGTGTCCGCCGGTCACATCCGCGCTCCCCGCATTGATCTCGACGTTCGACCATGTGTCCGTCAGGAAATCAAAGACCCGAATCGTGTTTCCGTCCCCGCGAATCTCCCCGCGCGTACCGAAGATGTCCGTCCGGCGGTGTCCGCCCTGGTTGAAAGCCGTCATGGTGAACGAGGCAGTGGCCCCACCCTCGAACTGCATATTCACCACCTGGTTGTCGACGACGTCGTTGTCGCAGGCGTAAACGCAGCGGCCGTACGGACCGTCGCGTAGCGCCGCCTCCAGGGACTCGGGCGTAGGATCGGGCGTCACAACGCTGAGCGGCCACCCCATCTGGCCGCGCTCGAGACGTGCCCCGTAGATCCTCTTTGCGGAGTAGGGACAGTCCGGCTCGGCCGCACAATCCAGGCAGCGGTCCGCGGCTCCGTCAGGGCGATTCTCCGCGCGGAAGTGTTTGAGGGACCCAAACGACGATACGGACCTGCAACGTCGGCCCATGATGTAGTGAATCCAGTCGATATCGTGGCACGCCTTGGCCAGCAACATGAAGGAGGACTCCTCTTCGTTGCGCCAGTTGCCGCGCACGTAGGAGTGAGCCTGGTGCCAGTAGCCCAGCGGCTCCACGCGGTTGATACAGACGATCTCACCGATCGCGCCGCTGTCGATGATGCCTTTCAGAGTCCGTGTGTACGGCGTATAGCGCAGCACGTGCCCCACGGACAGAATCGTCCCGTTGGCCTTGACGGCCTCGATGATGCGACGGCACTCCTCCGGGGTAGGCGCCATCGGCTTCTCCAGCATGATGTGGTAGCCCCTGGCCGCAAACGCCAGCGCCGGTTCCGTGTGCAGCGCGTCGCTTGTGGTGATCAGGACAGCATCCGCGAAACGTCCCCGCTCCGCCATCGGGCGCCAGTCCTCGAACACGTTCTCGTCCGGTATGCGGTGCGCCGCCGCGAACGCCGACCGGTGGTGATCGCGCGGCTCCGCCACGCCAACGACCACCGCCTGCTCAGGGTGTTTCAAGGCATAGTCGGCATGCGACGTGCCGCGATCCCCGGCACCCGCAACAATGAGGCTGATCTTCCCTGTCGCCATATCGTTATCTCCTCTTGGGCCTAGTGCCTTAGCCTGATTCCATCCGAAAAGGGTCCACGTTTGCGAAACGCCCGTAAATTGAACCTGGAGACGGCGGTCCTCCGCCGCTACGAGCAAGTGTCGAGCACAGACGAAAACAGAAATGAACGAAGTTCCTCCTTTGCTTCATCACGTGCACTCACATTTGTTCGTAACGGCGGAGGACCGCCGTCTCCAGGGGCTCTTCGGACACCCTCTAGCCTGGCAGTGCTGCATTGAAAAGCCAGCAATCAACGCTCGCCGATACCGCGCAACTCAACCTTCCCGGTGGCGTTCTCCAGCTTCTCGATCATCGCTTGGGTCCTCTCGATCACGGGCGCAAGCATCCGGGCCTCTCTGTGGGCCCGCAAGTCCTTCTCGAGCTGCCGGAGTTCAGGCAACACCGCCTTGGCCGCCACACCATACGTCTCGAGTGTTTTCAGGCACTGCGTGATCCGGTTCTTCTTACCCCACTTGTCGAGCTCAAGGATTTGAAAGCAGAGTGGCATGCCTTCCCGGATCCGATGCCTGGCGAGCAGCGCGACGCCGCTCAGACGGATCCCACTGGCGAACATGATCCCGCTGGGCGCGGGCTCGACAATCGCCTGGTGGATTGCGGGCAGCAACGGCTTGATTTCCTCGTAGGTCAGATTCTCGTACACCGAACCAAGACTACCGCGCGCTCGCCCGTCTTCGTTCTGCAGGCCGATGCGAACAGCTTTCAGCAGTAGTTCACGATCGACGCCTTCGAGCGAGTTGCCGATCAGACCGCCGCGACGGTTGAACAGGCTGAAGCAGAGATACCGCTGTTCCATGCCTCTCGGGTCGTTTTCCCGATCGGGATTCGCGAAGCCTTCGAGCATGTAGGGAACGGCGGACTTCGCCGGTTCGCCGATACTCGCAAGGGCTTCGCCGGCGAGGATTCGCAGCCACAGGTCATCGGACCGAAGCGCCTTCGTCAAGGCCGACACTCGCGCCGCCACACTCATTTCCGAACCGAGTTTCCCAAGAGCTTCGACAGCTCCATAGCGGGAATTGAGGTCGGAAGAAGCCAGCAATTCCAGAAGAGCTTGAGTGAAATCTCCGTCCCGCCTCCCGAGCTCCCCAGCCGACCGCTTGCGGACCGCGGGCGACCAACTCGACAGTCCGGCGAGCAACTGCTCATCGCTCCGATGCTCGTAGCGGTAGCGCTTCATGTCACTTCCCGAAGGACGCTTCCGCGTTGGAAAGTAGTCTCGTCCCGCCGCCATGACCTCTTCGACCTCGGGTTCCTTCAGTGGCGGAACCGAACTGGGTTTCCTACCGGTGATGCAGAGGCTCTTGAGCGGCAGGGCATAGGCCAGAAGATAGGTGCCGGTGTTGTCCCAGCGTTTGTATTTCCCGTGCTCCTCCTCGCCGACCGGCGAACCCTGGTAGCGGCAGTTGCCGTCCCATCCGCGGGCCAGGTCGTAGTACCACGCCTGTTCGCGCCAGTAGGCGGCTGTGCCCAGCGGGCCGCAGCGGGACACGCCGGGCATGGCCCACAGGATGTTGAAGAAGTTGCCGGTATGTCCGCGTTCCCGCTCGTAGTAAGCCGCGGCGGACATCTTGGCATAGAAAACCGTCGCCTCGCGATCGCCAAGCAGGTCGAAAAGTACGGCAGCCGAGGAGCATTTCCCGTTGTCCTCGTGCCCCGGCCAGGGATGGTGATCGCCATAGGGAACAGCACCCTTGTTGACGTACCAGCGCAGGAAACCGGCTGCCCGGGCGATGGCACGGTCCAGCTCGGGGTCTTTCACACCGGCCTCGCGTGCCAGCACCATGGACACGGCCAGAGAGATGCCAGGCTGGTTCATGCAACCGTACCCCCCTACCCTGCCGTCCGGCAGCGCAAAACCGTGCCCCCACGTACCGACCTTACTCTGGCCCCGGGCAGATTCAAGGGCGAGCCGTTCGAGTCCGGGCATGACCGACTCGTCGCCGGTGACCATAGCATACTCGGCCAGGAACATGGTCGCGTAGCCGTAGTGCCAGGTCGCCATGGACTTCAGCTGCAGATCGGCCACCATCCCGGCGTAGTCGGAGAGCATCGACCGGTATTCAGGCTTGCCGCCGGCCAGCAGTGCAAGGGCATTGATGCTGTTCGGGATCGAGACGTTCTTCAAGCCCCTCTTCGCGATCGCCGCGCACCCGCGCTCAAAAACCCTTGCCGTCTTCCGGCACTCATAGGGCGCAGTGTCACCGTAGGTTCCCATGACCGGAATCTTGATTTCGACATTCGCGGTTTGGCCCGCGCGCCAGCGCACAAGCTGGAGAACACCACGCGACTTCTCCCGCTCAGCCCGCATCACGGCACGGGCGAACTGGATTCGCGCGTCACCACTGAACGGCTCGTTCCCGACGCCGAGAATCACGTCATCGACTTCCAGGACGCCGTCGGCGGGCGAGCCCTCGGCCACCTCGGCGATCAGGATCTGGCGGGCATCGGCAGTGTGTTTCCATGAGTGGATCCAGCCGCGCGCGCCGGTAGGTCCGAGCGTCCAGTCGTGGCTGCCGTCGGTCTTCCCGCCCTGCGTGAAGTCCGGATTGACGCCTTTCTTCGGAGGTGCGGCCACCGACGGCGCAACGCAAAGCGAGACCATCACCACAGCCGCGAATGACACGGCATACGAATTTGCCTTCATGGGGGGGCTCCTGTTTCCTCTACTGTACATTGACTCTGTCTCGACCCCACCCGAAAGGGGTTACCTCTGCCAAACTCCCGTCGGTCGAACCTGGAGACGGCGGTCCTCCGCCGTTACGCGCAAGAGTTGAGCGCAAGGAGAAACGGAAGCGAACGAAGTACGCCCTGTTTCGAAAAGCGCGCCCACATTTCCTTCCAACGGCGGAGGACCGCCGTCTCCAGGGGATGCCCGGGCAACGTGCTCCTCCGGCACCCAGACCATCTCAGAGATCATCGATACTGCGCAAGTCCTTTGGCGTCTCCGTCGCATCCTCAATGGCCTTGATCCCTTCCTCCAGCCCTTTCATGAACTCGTTGAGCGCCCAGGTTGGGAAGTTGAGCGGCTTGCCCGGACCCAGGTTCTCTTTGTAGTACTCCCGTGTTCCGTACAAGTTCGGCAGTTCCGGTTTTGCCGCCGCACCGTAGCTCTTGAGCATGTCCATGACCTTGTATATGCGCTTCTCCGAACCGTGCTGTTTCATGGTGCGTACATACTCGGCGCACAGAGGAATCCCCTCCTTGAAGCGATGCTTGACCAGGATCTCGACACCCGTCTCGCGAATGACTCCGTTGAACATGATCCCGCTCGGCGAAGGGTTCTCTACGGCCCAGACGATGTCCGCCCACAGCGGAGTCAGTTGCTCGGGGCTCATCAGCTTGATGGCGCGCGCCACGAGTGCACGTGTCTGTCCATCCGTGTTTCTCATCAGCTTCTTGAGGGCCGGGACCAGCAACGCATGGTCTGTCCCGCTCATATCGCGTGCGATCAGCCCGCGCGGCTCCCCGTTGACGCCACCACCCCACAAGACATAGGCAACATAGCGTTGATGCATTTCACGCGGGTCGTCCCCGGACGCTCTGAGTGCCGACTTGAGCAGCACCGGCACCGCCTTTTGCCGCGCGGGTTTGCCGATGGCGCACAGCGCCGCGCCGGATCGGAAACGGATCCACACATCGTCGTGAGACAGCAGGGCAACCAGCGCACCGATGGCCGGTTCGGCTTTGCCGCCCTGGTATTCGAGCCCGTACACACCGCCGAGTATGGTCGCGCGGTCGGCGCTCCCAAGCATCTCGATCAGCGCGGGGACACGATCATCCAGCCCGCGGGCCAATGCCTTGGCGGCACGGATGCGCATGGGAGCCGACCACGTCACCAGCCGCTTGAACAGCTCTTCGTCCGACAGATCGTCAAAGGCATCCCTGTCGATCAACCGATGCCGGGCCCAGGTGCTGTAGTCGCGGCCGGCCAGCAGGGTATCTTCCAGTGCCTTGCCGGTCAGCGCCTTTTCGACGGTCAACCCTTTGCCCGTGATGTGCAGTATCCGGCGGGACATGGCGTACATCAGCACGCGCGCCCCCGTGGTGTCCCATCCGGGGGTGGTATGCTCCGAACCGGACATGTTGGCGCCACCCTGATACGTAAAGCCCCCATCCCAACGACGCTCAAGCTCGAAGAGCCACTCAAGCTCCCCGAAAAACGCCGCGGCCGCTTCGGGCCCGGCCCGCATGGCGCCGAGCGGTCCCCAGAGAAAACTCCAGTAGTTCCCGGTGTGCCCCTCTTCCCGCTCCCCGTAGGACGCAACCGTCATCCGCGCAAAGAACCGATAGGACTCGGGATTGTCAAGCAGGTCAAAGAAGATGACGGCCAGTGAACAGCGACCATTGCTGTCGTGCACCTCTCGCGGAGAGTGGTCGCCATACGGGATATTGCCCTTGTTCACGAAACTGGAAAAGAAGATCTCCGACTTGCGAATGGCCTCTTCGACGACCGGGGCGTCAATGCCGCACTTCCGGTTCAGTTGGAGAGATATCGCGCACGAAAGCGAGGGATTACACATCGCCCCGTAGCCACCCAGCACGCCGCTGGGCAAGACATTGCCGTGACCCCATGTGCCGACCTGGCTTTGGCCTTCGGCCAGGTGGAGGGCCATCTCGCGGATCCCGGGAAGAACCGCTTTGTCGCCAGTCACGAGATAGTACTCGGACAGGAAGATGTTCATGTAGCTCATGTTCCAGGATGACATGTGCCTGGCATCCTCGACCTTGAGTTCGCGCGCAAACTCCTGGACCATGGGCAGGTACTTCTCATCTCCGCTTGCCAGGAGCCCGAGGGCATTGACGCAACCGGGAATGCCTCGGCCGATGCCCTTCTTCGCGATGTACTCGCAAGCGTTGTCCAGGATCTCGCGGGACTTGGGGCAACCCATCGGCACCAGCGGGCCGTAGGCGCCCATGACCTTGAGCTGCAGCGTAACGGTCTCGGTCTTGCCGTCACGCCAGCGGATCAGTTTCAACCTGCCCCCGTTCTCCTCCTTCTCAGCCGCGGTAACGGCCCGGCCAAACGCGATCCGGGCATCGCTGTCGAACTGCTTGCCCCCTACCCCCAGAATAACGTCGCCGACTTCCAGCACGCCGTCAGCCGGCGAACCCGGATCGACCTTCGTCACCAGGATCTGCCGGGCGCAATCGGTCCGCAGCAGCATACCCCACATCCAGCCCCGTGCTCCGGTGGGGCCAAGATTCCAGTCATGCTTGTCATTTCTCTTGCCGCCGGCCGTAAGATCCGGAATCGGACACCTGGCAAAATCGCGCTTGCCCCGCTCCGTCAGACCGGGGATTTCAATCTTCATTTGCCGAGCGTGGGCCATGCTCGCCACAATCAGCCCTGCAAATGTCAGGGCATACATGCGATGATTGCGCCGTTTCAACATCACGGAATTCCTTTCTTTCTCGCCAAAGCGTCAACCGATGCGAGCGGTTCGTGTCTATGGACGCACCGGGGAAGAGTGTACCGATGGTCGCTCCTGGTCAAGTCAAGGAGTCCCACCCCATTCCGCGGACCAGCCTTCGGACGTCGTGCTCTCATCGCGGTTTCGTCTCGTCCACGACGGCTCGCGAGGACGCTCGCCCTCCAATGGGGGACATCACGGGACCCTTGATGCACGCAACCGCAGCCAGAAACGCCTGCCGCCCCATCAGGTCACGAAGCATGTCAATGTCGTCAAGAGTACCGTATTCGAGGACCCGTTCAACGACCCAGATGCGATGAGCGTCAAGGTCGCCCGCGGTGAGGGGATGGTCCCAAAACAACCGGCTGAGTCGTTTTGCGACCTCCCGCGCTCTGCGAGCCGACGGCTTGCGCCTCACCTTGGGAGAAAACGTTATCTCCAAGTCGCAGTCGAGGGCAAGCGCGAGCTTGCGAAGCGTAGAGGTCTCGAATCGTGTCCATCCGTGCTCGTAGCGCGAGAGCGTGGCGGCAGAAGTCCCCGCCCGGCGAGCGACCTCGGACAACGATAGCCAAGCGCAATCCGCCTCCGCCTCAACTGCTCCGAAACACTCCTCACTGCAGTCATGCTATTATCATGCATGATAATGGCGCAGATGTCAAATACGGACTCCGCTACACCTGAGATCCTTGAGGAGCTTCGGCACGTCGACATCAGCGAACGAGATGTTGCTCGCAACAACCTGGGCTGCGGCCTGCCCCATGAATCGAAATGGCCAAGAGCGCATCTACGGTTTACCCTATATCCGGCAGTTCAACTGCTCCGCAGTTGACGCCATGACTCGCAACGCATTGAACAACAGTTGTTTATGCGTATTCGCTTTCAGCACAAAGCTCGCACCCGCTGGGTGCAGATTAAGGCGAAAGACTAGGGTAGATCTCGTTGCTTCCTTGATCTTTCGCCGTAATCTTTCGCCCTAATCTCCCTGCAGAGGTAATCCAACTGCTCTTTCTAGGTTTACTGGACTCGCCGTGTCCGCCGGACGAACCGCTGCCAGCGCGGTTGCCTCCGCCCCGCGGCCATGCTTCCAACGAAGTTCCGTCGTGTATGCATACGTGTTCCTTGGATCGGTTCAGCCGAAAGCCTCATTGCTCCGGACCGGTCGGATTCGGGGGAGCCTTGGGGCCGCCCAGGAGTTCGACCATGGCCTTGCCCATGCCCTCTCCAATCAGGTAGTAACTCTCAGCGTTGCAGCACCAGTGGTAGCGAATCGGGCGCGGCGAGACCGGGCCGTCGCGAAAGAAGCCGCGGGTCTCGACGTACCGCGTGTTGTCCTTGAACTCCTCGTACCGGGTTACGGCCTCCTGTGCCTTCATCACACCGAGCCGGCGGTCGATCCTCTGCCCCCAGCCGCCGAAACCACTGCCGCCGATCACCACCGGCAGCCCCGGCGCCCCCAGGTCCTTGCGTACATCCCGAATCAGGTTGGCCATGTTCGTCTCGTACTCGCGCACGTCCGCCGCGCTGCAACCGTCGTTCCACCCCTGGTGCCAGCCAAGACCGACCAGCTCGTACCCCTTGCCGGCGAGCTCGGGGAAATGCGTGCCGAGGGCCGCCAGCGCCTCCCTGGTGCCGTCGATCATCGTATCGTACTGATCACCGACCCCCTTCTCACCTCGCGGCGTGTCCCGATGCTTGCCCGAGCTGGGCGGCCGCCACGGTCCCGCCAGAGACGTGCCGCCGGGGCCCCACTTGACGAGCAGTACCGGGTCGTCCAAGAAATCGCCGACCACCCAGCCGAATGCAAGCTCGGGACCGATCGCATTCTTCGCCGCGCTGTTGCCGATGGTCAACTTGCCGCGCGGAGAGTAATAGTAAAGATAGACGTCTTCACGAGCGATCCATTTGCCCTCGGCGTCCAGCAGGTGCTTGTAGCGCGCCGCCGTAGCCGGATCCTTGCTCAATGTCTCGAGCGTCCCCTTCTGACTGCCCTGTATGCGACCGTGCCCCTCCATATTCGATTGGCCCGCCAGGATGAACACCTTGACCTTGCCGCTGCTCGCCGACTTGTTCTCCGCCGCGCTTGCGCTCACACCGCCTGCCAACATCCACAACATGAGAATGAAAGAAGTCCCCACTGCCGCTACCCTGCGAATTCCTGCTGTCTTCATACCTTGTACTCTCCTTGGACTCATCCCAATTGACCGTGGCGATGGTGCCGACGAGTTCTTGCAACAACGCAGAACAGAAGTAGTATCTATTGACGGGAATGGCGAGCACAACCGGCAGGGCGGTTCCGGCGAAGTTCTATCCCGCCGGGTACCGGAACTTCCGCAACGTGCTTGCGGGCGGCGGCAAATGCGGCCCCAGGGCGTCGTGGGCCCAGATGGTATGCCAGGCCTTCGGCATTCCGGTCGTAGGGGTAAGACAGCCGGGACACGCATGCGCGGCGTACAAGGCGGTCAATCCTGCGCTCCAGCCGCAACCCGGCAACGTCTGGAAAGTGGTCTACGGTCGCGGCTGGCACGCGTCAAAGGCAATGGGACTCCAAGGGCCGGACTTCCTGGTCGGCGTACAAGACCGTGCCGATGTCGAGAGGTTCTCGCGGATGGAACACCTGCGCTGGCTGGCAGCCGCGCTCACCTCGGACGAGCAGCGTGCCGCGGTCATGGCCGTCGCCCACGAAGTGCAGAACTCTCAACCAAAGGCAGGCACGCCTCCCGCCAAGTCGCCCGACACCACAAAGGCGGACGCGTCGCCTTCGCAGCCGACGGGACCTACGAAGATGGCAAACGGCGTGCTTCACCAGGAAACCGCCTCGTTTGCGAAAACAGGGGGTGAGATCTCCTGGGGCGGCCAGTTCCCGCGTGTCCTGGTCCACGACTGTCTCACCGGCGGCAAACAGGCCTATTTCCAATCGCAGATGAAGAGCCAGTGGGCCGACTACCTCATCGACGTTCCTTCATCCGGAACGTACGAGATCACCATGAAGGCCGCAGTGATCAACGACGAACAGGAACTCGAAATCTGCTCCAACGGAGGTGTGCTCGCGACCGTTCCGATTCCTCTGAGCTATGGCGTCTGGCAGGTGACACCCGCCGTGGAACTGCAGCTCAACGAAGGCGTGCAGACCCTGCGAGTGCAGACCACGACCCGCGAACACAAGCGAGGCATCGCATTGCGCTGGTTTGAGCTCAGGGCGAAAGGGACGTGATCCGCAAGCTGGAACGATCGTCCGTAGGTCCGATTTGCAATCGGACCCGCTCCACGCCGGTTTTTTCAAATCACGGACGTGGGAGAAGACGCCTGACCGGCATTGGGTCCGATTGCAAATACGGACCTACGTCTCCCCACCCCGTTCCGCCTGGGGTGGTCGACTGGCCCAGCCTCAGAGGTCCTCTCGGAATTATGAGTGACACTCATTCGCTATCGTCACAGCCTGGCATACATCTGCCGGCAATTCCGGTGGTGGAAGTGCAGCGCCGTCCATAAGCGGGGGATAGCGGGGGATAGGGACAGACCTGCAGTGCAACCCGCTGCTGAGGAGAGACGCCGTCCCGTAGCGCGGAAATCCGTCTTGTCCCGCAGTAGCTCCGCGAAGGCGGGACAAGACGGATTTCCGCCCTACGGTCACTTGAAGATGAACAGCGACGGCCTCAGCTTGTACTTGTCGACCAGGAAGTTGCCGACCTCGACCTCCTCGCTCCCACTCAGCACGCGGCTATAGACGATCAGTTCGCAGAGGTCCCCGTGCCAACCGCGGTCGGTCGCCGTGCGGTCCTTGGCGAAACTGTTTGCACTGGCGTTGCCGGACGTCCGCACCGAGATGATTGAGTACTCGGTCGGCATGTCGGTCGTGCGGCCGTCAATCACCACCCCCCGCAACTTGGTCGTACCGTTGAAGCACAGCGATGCGTGCGTGCTGTCCCAGATGTTGCCCCCGGCCGACGCACGATGAAAATGGTAGCTGCCGGAATTGCCAAGCAGGAACCGCGGTCCCGTCCCGGCGGGACTCTCGACTTCACGAATCACCCAGAACACCGTGCGAATGTTGCCCAGCCCGCTGAACGAGAAGTAGTCGTCGCTCCCGCCGTCGAGGAAAACCGACGGCAATCCGTTGAGCTGATCGGTCCGCCACTCCATGTTGCCGCCCGCCGACGTCATGTGACGATTGCGGCCGGACATGTCATACCACTTGCTCACGGTCCCGCCGTGACTCGACCCGTTGACGTCGTCCGCCGACACCCAGAGCTGTGGGTCGTTGACCCCTTCCGGCAGCGGGTTGTCAGGCAGCAACTCGAGGTCGTACTTTTCATCCAGGTAGGCATAGACCTGCGCCCGCTCGGCGTCGCTCAATGCGCGGCTGTAGACGATCACCTCCGGAATCTCGCCGGTGAAATGTCCGCCGACAGCCGGGTTGGCGCCGATCGCGGCTCCATTGAAGCTGCTCAGATAGGTCGACGTCCCGTTCACGCCGAGTCGGCCGCCGTTCACCCAGGTGCGCCTCCCCGTGCCGGACTGCAGCCAGTAGGTGTGCACGTTGAAGACCTGCGTCGAGAACCCGACGATCCCCGAATCGTAGTCGTTGCCCCAGTGGGCGTGGGTGATCGTCCCGTTTCCTCGATACCCCACGTGCAGGTTGTTGTGCGCCACCGGCGCGCTGCCATTGATGACGTAGCTGGAGTCGGCGTCCCGCCGCCCTTCGACGAAGATCACCGTATAGTCCGTTCCCGCCAGGAAACCACCATCGAACAGCGTGTGGTCGTCCACGCCGTCGTAGATCAGGGCCGGTTTACCGTTGAGGGCGCCCATGGCATTCGTATACACCGGCCGCGCATCCACCGTCGGCTGCGAACCGTCACGCCCGCTCCCCGACAGGTCGATCCACAGATCGACCGGCTGCCCGTTGGTGGCCGTGACCGCATCCGCCGCCACCCAGAATTGCAGGCCGCTGGTCACCGGCAAGGCCGGTTTCGCAGCGAACGTAGCCGAAATCGCGTGCGCATTGGTCACACCCGTGAACTGGTAGCTGAACTGCTGCCCCATGTTCGCCCCATCCACCACAAGGTCCACCAGGTAGTAGCCGGCAGCGGACGTGATCGTGAACACCTCGCTGTCCCCGCCGTGAGCAACCTGCGCCGCCGGATCCGGCGTGATCGTGCCACCCGTCGCCTGCGTGACCGCGATCGCGTAGGAATCCAACCCGAACTGCGCCACAATGGTGTGGTCGTCACTCACGTTGTTGAACTGGTGACTGGCCGGTGTCCCGATGGAACTGCCATCCACGACCACGTTGGTCAGTCGGTAGCCGGGATCGGCGGTAAACGAGTACACCGAGCTGTCATTCCCCAGCGTCACGAACTCGACGCCGTCCGGTGCAATGCTCCCGCCGCCGACCGCCGACGCGGAAATCGCAAACTCGTTGGCCGCCGCCGTCTTGAAATTGGTGCTCGGCTGCGCCCACGCATCCCCGTAGCTGTTGCTGGCGTAAAACGCGTAGTGGTAGGTCGTGTCAACAGCCAGTGTGTACAGGTTGGTGTAGATCTGGCCGGTCGACCGATCGCCCGAGAACGCATTGGTGTTCGCCCCCAACACCACGGTCTGGATCGGCCGCGAGATGGGGCACGGCAACTACTTCCGCGGTCTGATGGACGAAGTGCGGATATCGCGCGAAGCTCGGAGCGATGCCTGGCTCGAAGCCTCTCAATTGACACTGAGCACCACCGACCGGTTTGTCACGTATGACGAAGTGACCGGCCGTGCCCCGGCCATCGCAAACGGGGACGCTGTCGACGTAACAGCCAACTCCGCCCGACTCAACGGCATGGTCATCTCAACCGGCAGCGCCCCCACGTCGGTAAGCGTCTTCCTCGGGACCTCGGACGGCGGTAAGACAACGGACGCATGGGACAGGATCATCCCCGTCACCGAAAACGCAAGTACCGGTTCCATCTCGGTCACGGCAGGCGGCCTCGCGGAAGAAACAGTCCACTACTACCGGTTCCACGCCACCAACGCGTTCGGCGCCACTTGGGCGGGACAGGCCGGCACGTTCGAAACGGACATGGACCTGCAGCAGTACAAGTACAGCATGCCTGTCGCCTTCCCCGGCTACACGAATGCCGAGACACTCATAGATTTCCCGGTGCTGGTCGTGTTCGACACCGGCATTGAAGGATTTGAGTACGAACAGCTCCGACCCGACGCGTTCGACCTGCGTTTCCAGGACAACCGGGAAATGCCCCTCAGCCACGAGCTCGACCTCTGGGATACGAACGGCGCCTCCACCGTGTGGGTCCGGGTGCCGGAGCTGAAGACCGGCACTACCATTGTTGCTTGCTGGGGCAATCCCGACCGGACCACGCCGCCGCCCAACAGCCAGGACGGCTCGACATGGAACGCCGGCTACCAGGGTGTCTGGCACCTGGGCGAATCCGCGTTCCCCTATCGCGACAGCACGGCGGGCGACCATCACGGAACGGTCGGGACGGCGCCTGCCAGAACGCCCGGCGGCAAGATCGGCGCCGCGCAGGTCTTCACCCAGGGCAACCGCCACAAGATCGACGTACCATTCAGCGCCGACCTCAATCCGACCACGCTGACGGTCAGCGCCTGGGCCAAGCTGGACGGCGGCACCAGCCATCGCTCGCCGCTCACGTCACGCAACGAGCCCCAGTCCGGGTACATCTTCTACGCCGACCCCGCTGCGACCTGGGCCTTCTGGACCGGGCCGGGCTGGGACCAGATCGCCGGCCCTACCGCGGTCGGCGGAAAATGGACCCACCTGACCGGCGTCTACTCGGGCGGCACGAAGCAGTTCTACGTTGACGGTGTCCCCTTTGGTCCGAAAACCGTGACCATGAACCTCAACCTCGTGCGTCCCCTCCGCATCGGTGGCGGTGCGACGGAAGGCGCCGGCAACTACTTCTTTGAAGGAGGCGTCGACGAGGTTCGCGTTTCCAACGTGGCCCGGTCCGGGGCATGGATCATGGCCGAATACAACAACGCCAACGACCCGGACGCGTTCCTGTCCCGCGGCCCCGCCGGCCCACGCATACCCGGCTTGCTGATCATCGTGAGGTAGCGAAAAGGGGCCTCAGACTACTGCCGGCGATTGCGGTGGTCGAAGCGCAGCGCTGTGCATAGGCCCGGAGGGCCGTCATAGTAGAGCCTGGGGTGAAGCGTAGCGGAACCCCAGGATCGGTCAGTCAGCAAACCCGGTGAGCCCCGGAGGGGCGACATATGCGCTTAACGGGGAAGGGGACCGGGGAAGGGGACAGACCTGCAGAGCGGGGAAGGGGACCGGGGAAGGGGACAGACCTGCAGTGCAACCCGGATTCTCGTAGCGACATAAACGAGCGGGAAAGGGACGCGGGGAAAGGGACAGACCTGCAGTGCAACCCGGATTCTCGTAGCGCATGGGAAAACACAGATCCCGTGGTGATGAGATGGTGATTGAAGGCACGTCCCGCCCAAACGATGGTCAGATACCCGCCAGGGCACCGATTTGACTTGGAAGATGAGGGTTGGGCGTCCAGACCGAGGCACCCCAGCGTTGCACTGGATACACCTCACCCGTGACTCATCTGAGAAACCACGAAAAACGAATGCGTGCGCGACTCTACGAGGTATTCGGGGCCGTGATCACGGCCCGGCGCAGGCGTCGGACAGTGTGCAGACCTCCCCACTCGGCGCCCGCCATGGGCTGAGCACCGCACTTACGCTTGGTGCCAAAATAATCGCGGTGCCGTTTGAAGACCTCCTCGACGTACTCCCGCGAGCCCAGCACAACACCATCGGTGAAATAGCGCACCCGGCACCGCAGGGCCTGACCGAAGGTCAACTTACCGCCGGCATCCAGTACGGCCTGGACTTCCTCCGCCGTGAAACCGCGCTTGATGG
>CAZKRK010000170.1:0-15664 GCA_964555035.1 uncultured Victivallales bacterium
CCAGGTTCAATTGACGGGCGTTTCGCAAACGTAGACCTTTTCGGATGGGGTCTACTTAAGGAGCGAGGCGGAGCGGAGTCGAGGGATCTCGGGAATTGGCAACCACGGCAGACGTGCTTGGCAGTTCTCGAGATCCCTCGACTCCGCTCCGCTTCGCTCGGGATGACAGGGCGGGGCTTGAAGTCTCTGGTCAAGAAGCCGGCGCAGCCGGCTTCTGGGCCGGGGCAGCGGGTGCGGGCGCGGGTGCGGGGGTGAGCTTCTTGACCTGCGCTTGCAGCTCCGCAATCTTGCGTTCGGCCGCGGCCGCCCGCGCCTTCTGGCTTTCCAGTTGCCCGGCCAGGTCGGCGCTCTGCTTCTTCAGTACGGCGAGCTCCGCGGTTGCGGCAGCGCCCTGCTTCCGTGCGGCCTCAAGCTGCGTGGCCGTTGCCGTCGCGCGCGCCTGCAGCGCGGCACCCTGCTTCTTGAGCGTCCCGGCCTCGGCGCTTGCCGCCGCGAGTTTGTCGGTCAGCTCCTGCGCGCGTTTCTGTTCTGCCGTCAGCGATGAAGACGCAGCGGTCAACTTCGTGGTCAGGTCCTGGGCGCGTTTCTGTTCTCCCTGCAGGGCATCGGACGCCGTGGCGCACTTTTCAGTCAACTCTTGCGTACGCTTCTGCTCTCCCTGGAGAGCGGTGGCTGCGTTGGCCAGCTGTGTGGTCAGCGCCTGCGTACGCTTCTGCTCGACCGCAAGCGCGCCGGAGGTCGCCTGCAGCTTGCCGTCCAGGTCCCTGGCGCGCTGTTGCTCGCCCTGCAGCGACGCGGATGCGGTCTTGAGTTTCGCAGTCAGGTCGGTCACCCGGGCCAGCCCGGAGGCGGCAGCAGCCTCGGCCGTCTTGAGCTTGACGGCGAGCTCGCCGGACTGCTTGGTAAGCGCGGCGACTTCGGCGGTCATTTTCGCGATCGTGGCGGTGTGGGCCTTGACCTGTCCTTCGGCGGTCGTTGCCCGCTGGGCCTCCTGGGCCGCTTTCGATTCGGCCGTGTCGGCGCGGACCTGCATCTGCTTCAGCTGATCCTGCAGGTTGCCGTTCTTGTCGCAAACGGCCGCGAGTTCCTGCGTGAGTCCGTCGATCTTGGCTGCGCCCGCGGTGACCTGGGCCTCGGTCGCGCCCAGTTTCGTCTTCGTTGACGCCAGGAAACTCTCCAGACCGGCGAGCTCGACCCCGAGATCCTTGAGTTGCGCCGCCTGCTTCTCACCCGCCAGAACGGAGTCGTCGTAGAGCGCTTTGAGCTCCTGGAACTGTTTGGCCGCGGCACCACTCTTCTCTTCCAGCGAAGCCAGCGCGGTCCTGGCCTTGAGGACGGCATCCTGACGCCGCTTGAGCTCGACACGGTCTCTTTCCTGCTTCGATTCGAGCTCGATGCGTTCGGCCATCATCTGCTCGATCTGGCGGCGCAACGGTTCGTTGGTCTGCTTCTCTCCAAGGCACCGCGCCTCGGCCACGTCGGCACGGTTCGAGTGCGAAGTGACCTCCTCCTCCAGGCACGCAATCTCTTCGTTCATGCGAGTGGTGCAAACCTGCAGCTCGCCGATCCGGTCCCGGAGTGCGTGAATCTGGCCGGTTATCGCATCGCGCTCTTTCCTGATATGAAAGCTGCTCACCATCCCACCGGCGATGATTATGATCGCGAGCAGGGCCAATCCGATCTGTCGCATAGTTTTCATAGCTTGCGTTTGGGCGCCTGGACAATCTCGAACAGGCGCCAATCTCCCCAGTCATCGTCAATCAGGGCGTTTCGGTCGCCCAGGTAGAACAATTCGTCGTATTTCCAATGAACGCTTTGCATGGCTCCCCGGCCCGCCGGACGACGGACGAGAATGAATAGGTCTCGCAGAGGGTATTCAGTCTCGGCTCTCTCGAAATCGAAGTCAAGCGCATGCTGAAAGATGCCTGAATCGTCGTAGCCGCGCATGAGGATGAACCCTTCATATCCACACACAAACACCTTCGGATAGCGGCTCATCGACAGCACATGGCGCGCAACCCTGGCGGGAACATCCTCGCAGCGTTCCGACACGACGTCCGCGCCACGCGCCGCGGGATCGGACACGCCGCCCTCCTGGATCCAGAACCACATGCCGCCGGCCAGAGCCAGCAACGCCAACAGCCCGCGAAGCCTGCCGACGAAGCCGCCGGTCCGCGCGCCGGCATAGCCCGCGGCCAGGCAGACCAGTGGAAAGAGAACGAACAGCACGGGCTCGCGCGACCAGAAGGCGCCCACCGTGCGCAATGCCAGGGCCAGGGCCAGGGGCGCGGCGGCAAACAGCCCCATGCCGGCGCCCCCGCGGCAGCGGCACAGGGCGCACAGCACCGTGATTACGAGGGCGGCTCCGGCCAGCGCCATGTCCTCGATCGGCACGCCGCCAACGCCCACCCGGGCGGCATACCGCCGGCAGTACTCAGACCCGATCGATCTCACGAAGAACAGACCGTCTCCCATGATGAGCCAGTTGAGCAGAATCCACAGTCCCACACCGTAGAGCAGCGGCAGCAGCGCCACTATGAACGTGGCCTCGCGTTCGCGCGCCGCCCTGGCGCGCAGCAACATGTCCACGCACAGGGCCGCCAGCGGCACGAGCAACCACACGGCCAGCTCGGCGCTGACGCCGCACAGCAGC
This sequence comes from uncultured Victivallales bacterium, assembly GCA_964555035.1. Classification (GTDB taxonomy): domain Bacteria; phylum Verrucomicrobiota; class Kiritimatiellia; order UBA8416; family CAYOBW01; genus CAZKRK01. The sequence continues at coordinate 2,654 of CAZKRK010000170.1, forward strand.
GTGGCGGCATAGGCAAACCGGACCAGGTGGCGCAGGAGGCGCGTCGCCATCCACTCCGCCATGCCGGCCGCGGACAACAGCGTGAAGAACAGCACGGTCGTCGACGACGAGCCGTCGGTACAGGCCGAGAGATAGTGCGGGTGCAGGCAGATGCCTATCACGATCAGGAAACGCCACCAACCGAGCCGTACCCGCCGCAGTACTTTTTCAACCAGAAAGAGCGAGGCCGAGCCGAACAGCGCGGCGATGACGAATGAAGCCACGGGCGCTCCCGCCGCGCTGCTCAGCACGGCGAACGGCCAGCGCAACAGGAACGGCAGGGGCGCCCACCACACGGAACTGACCAGGGCCTGCCGCCCCGTCGTCGAGTTGGCGGAAAGCTCCCGGCATACGGCTTCGTACACGACGACGTCCTCGCGAATGACGTCTGACCGGTATATGGCCACCACCACAAAACCGGCGGCCAGCAGCAGCATCAGGACGAACGCCCTGACCTCCGTGCGCATCCCCGGATTTGTGCGGTAGTAGTGAAGCATGACTACGCCGATTCCTCCTGCCCGGCATCGTGGGCGGTGAGGCCGTGCTGGGTCTTCTCCCAGTAGAACGGGTTCGAGAAGAACTGCAGAAACGCGCGCCATCCGCTGTAGCTCATTGCAAACCAGTACAGCGGTGCAACGAGCGCGACCTTGACCAGGTCGAAGTACCTGCGCCGGTAGCAGCCGACCGCTCCGAGATAGACAAAGACGAAATTGCCGGCAAACAGGCACACGGCGCCCATGGCAAAGACGGGCAACGGGAACAGGCTGGTCAGGGCCACGGGGCGGGCAATGAACCAGACCAATGCCAACGACCAGAACAACGGGTTCAGCAGAAACGAGACGATCACACCGCCGATCAGGGCGTTGTAATGAATGAAGTTCTCGACGCCCAGGTCGCGAATCAGTCCAACCGGGTCGCGCATGTGGACCGCGTAGGTCTGAATATAGCCCTTGAGCCACCGCGTCCGCTGCCTTATCCAGAACGGGAAACTGCTGCAGGCCTCCTCCCAGGTGGTCGTACGCAACATGCGCGAACGGAATCCCCCGCGGTAGATGCGCACGCCGAGGTCGCAGTCCTCGGTGACGTTGTACGCGTCCCAGCCGAGGAGATCGGAGACGTGCTTGGTTACGAAATGATTCGACGTTCCCCCCAGCGGGATCACCGCCCCCAGGGCGGACAGTCCCGGCAACGAAAGATCGAACCACGCCGAGTACTCGGCCGCGAAGAGCCGCGTCAACAGGTTGAACCGCGGATTGTAGAAGTTCAGCCGCGACTGCAGGCAGACCACGTTGTCTTCGACCATGCCAAAAGCGGCCACGGCCTTCTTCAGCTGGTCCGTGTCGGGACGGTCCTCGGCATCGTAAATAACGACGTATTTCCCCTTTGCCCGGGCCAACGCAATGTTGCACGCCTTGGGCTTCGTACGCGGGAAAGACTCGGGGATCAGGGTAATGCGAAATCCCGGCGGCATCTCTATCGCTTCGGCCGCGGCGCGCGTCTCGACGTCGTCCTCTTCCAGCAGAAGCTGCACGTCCTTCTTGTCCGCCGGATAGTCCAACCGCGCGAGCGACTCGACCAGGTGCGCGACGGACTCCGCCTCCTTGTACATCGGCACCATGATCGAGTAGACCGGGAGCTCGTCGTCGTTCAGCGCGGCGAGCTCCGCCGCGGTGATTTCGATCTCGGCGGAGCCGGCCACGGAGAAACGCACCAGGAGCAGTTTGTAGGCCGTGAAGAGGAGGTAAAAAACGGTCGAAACCAGGACGAAGATACGCGCCACATTCCACGGACGCCAGATGGCGAGCCCCAGGAGCGCAAGGCACAGAACGATGATAAACGCCTTCTGAAACGGCGTCAACGGCACGTTCGCGCTCCACTCCGGCCGCAGCTTGCTCAGCGCCAGCGGATCTTCGTTCGGGTTGCTGTTCTCGTTATCCGTCATCTACTCCTCAATCAGTGTATCCAACGCCCGCCTCACCATGCGCGCAGCCAGCCGCTGCCCCTCACCGGAAAGAGCCAGCCCCTTGCGCTCGAAGAAGAGGTCCGGTCCGCCTTCGGAACCGAGGAACGCCGTGTACAGATCGGCCACCGGCATGTCCCGCGCAGCGGCCACCTTGCGCACGGCACGGGCGTAGGGCCGAATACGGACGGAGTCGGGCAGATACGGCGGCGGCGTCACCCACACCACCGCGTGTCCCAGCGTCGAACCCGCGATGTCGGCCATGGCCGCGATGCGCCGCTCGAACCCGCTCGGATCGCCGACCTTCAGTATCTCGCGCAGACCGACACTGAACACGACAACGGCCTTCTCCTCACCCTTGTCCTCTTCGCCGATCAGGCTTTCCAGAAGCGCGAGCTTGACGTGCGGGCCGTAGGCCCGCTGCATACTCTCCCAGCGCGGCAACGCCACGTGGCGCGCAGCCACCGTCCGCTCGCGGGACATGGAAACGACCAGCTCCCTGTGAAAGGGCGCGTGCCCGCCGCCCCGCGGCAACCCCGGCAAAGCCAGCATGTCGTCCACGAAACATATGCTCAGCGCCTGTCCGGAACCGAACGCGGGTATCCTCGCAGGCTGGCTGTATTCACCCTCTTCGCGCAACGGGACCAACACCAGGCGCGTGCCATCGGCATCGTAGAGCGCGTCGCCCACGGCACGCGCGGGAAGGTTGCGGAAAGGCGGCGACACGAACTCGATCTGCCCGGAGTCCACCGGCACCCCATGATGTGCGGCCCTCCAATCGATCGTCGACAGTTCGCCGACATTGTGGGTGCCCATCGAGAACTGCACGTCCTGTTTGAAAACCGTGGCCGTGCGCGAACCGGCAATCGGCTCCTCGACGGAGCTCTCGATCAGCCACGAGAGGTCGAGCATGAGTTCCTTGGGCAGCTCGCCGCGCAAACGCAGGTACGGCTCGATGCGGTCGTCCGCGTAGCAGAGCGCCTCCAGGTCGACAAGGTCCGCCGCGAACGCGTAGCGCTTCGGCATCGCGAAACGGCAGTCCAGCTCGCGCGACACGCTTGATTCGAAGCCGAAGGCGTCACGCACATCCAGCCGAACCGTGTGGCGCGATGCGCCCTCCACCACGGCCTGCACGACACTGCCGGAGCCAACCGGATTCCCGTCCGCGAACCACGCCAGCGACATGCGGTTGGTGAGCCAGTTGCTGGTCGTGCTCTCCAACTCCGCGGGCACGAAAACGGCGGAGTGCTCCCGAAAACCGTACGAGCGCCCGACAGTTGCCGTGAAGGCCGGATGCACGGAGCGATCCACCCGCTCCACGCGCGGATGCTCTTCACACCGCGCCGAAACGAGATGTTCGACCGGGACGGGAACCATCGCCTTGGCGCCGGGCGGCTGCCATCCCAGGCTTATCGGCGGGTAGAGAACATTGACGTTCCAGAGGGTCACCTTGTGCACGCCGGCTTTCATCACGCACGGGGCGCTGCGCCGCCACGATCCGTACGGGTACTCGCCGGGGCGATTGATCGCCATCTCGTCGTCCACGAAAACAAAGCCCGAGTTGCCGCAACGCAATCCCCAACGGTAGACCCCGCTGTGCGGACACAGCACGTAGCTCTCCAGGACTATGATGTGACTGCCCAGCCGTTTTCGCCTGAGCCGTTCGGTTTCGGTCTCGGCCTCGGGCGCCGGGCCGATCCGCCCGAAATGCGTCGCATTGACCGACCTGACGGACCGGGACGCCTGGCGATACATGTAAAGAGTCTTCTCCCATGAGTCCGGAATACCCTTGGCGCCGATGCGTCTGAATGTCGCGTGAACGGGCCGGGAGTCAACCAGTGACGGCGTCTGCAGCGGTTTTTTGCCGGCGCCAACGCCGCCGAAATAGACGAACCCCTCCTGCCCGGCGAAGAGTCCGGAAACGTCGACGAGAACGTACATACCGTCTTCGCCGGCGCCGACAACCCGAAAAGGGAGATTTTTTTTCCTTTCGGAATAGGCGTCAAAAACGGGCGCTTCAGTTCCCAACGCGCGCTTCAGATCCGGGTCGATCGGAACTCTTACGAGGAGGGTTGCGATTTGTTTGCCCGGTATTGAAAACGCGGCTCGTCTGGATAGATTCGCGTTTGCCCACATTGGCTGCGACGTAGCCGGATTTGCGGACCGAATCACGGAAAAAACAGCCGTCAGGACGGCGAAGATCCCGTGAGCAGGGAACGGACCGCGGGATGGTAGCCGTCGTAGTCGTTCCCTCATGCTATCCTGACGCCGTCTCGCACGATACTCCCCCCCGGAAGGTTGTGCATTTCTCAGTTGATTCCCGGATATGTGAAGACTATCCTTGCTTAGCTTCTAGGTTCGGAAAGGATTCCGGTCTTGTTATCGGATTGCCCCTGAGATGGCAACACTATTCTGAACTGAAGGAGCTATCGTTCGCGGCGAGCGTTCGCTTCGGATGCAAAAGTCCAGACCGGTCGCCTGCACGTCCGGCAAGACAAGGAGCACCATGAAGACCAAACGCGGCTTCACACTCATCGAACTGCTGACCGTCATCGCGATCATCGCTCTGCTGGCCGGCATGCTCATGCCGGCGGTACAGAAGGCGCGCGAACGCGGCAGGCAGTCCAACTGCACCAACAACCTGCGCCAGTTCGCCATGGCGTGGACGATGTACCAGAACGACCGCAAAGACGATCCCGAGAACCAGTACGCCCCTTTCCTCTCGTCGATGATGCCGGACTACATCGCCAGCACGAACCAATACCTCTGCAAGTCGGACATGGCCGACGGCAAGGAGGGCGGCAAGGCGGAGTGGATGTCGCAAGCACCGTACCAGGACGATCAGTTTCCCGAGACCGACGACACCATGGACAACGCTGGCGGCGTGGCTCGCGGACGCAACCCCAAGGTGAGGGCCTGCAGCTACTTCTACGAGATGTGCAACATGGCATGCTCGTGGGACTCCGATCCCCTCAAGGACTCCGATGGCGACGGCGTGACGACCTGGTGCGAGGTCAAGCTGGACCAGCTTCGGAACGGCGACGCCTGGAACGGCGGAAAGCCCTATGACGAAACGGCGTTCCCGATCATCCGCTGCTTCCATCATCGCAGAGATGCCAGAGTCAGGTGTCGCAATCCGCAGACCGGCCAGGAGATACTGGAACTGCGAGACATCGGCATGGTACTGAACGTCGCCTACGCCGGAAACGTTTTCAAGTCTGCCGTCATATGGGAATACGAAGTGATCGAATAGACGCCGGCCGCCTTCAGACTGTCTCCACGGAGGAGTTGACACATTCATGACTAGATGTATGCCACTCTGCTCTCTTGCCGCGTGTCTCCTGATTGCTGCCGGGTGCGGCACATCGACACCCCCGAAAGCCGACACCGGTCCGGCGCCCTCCCCCGAACTCGCCCGCGCCGAACAACTCTACAGCCAAGGCCGCCACGCTGACGCAATCACCGAGTGCATCGACCTCGCCCGCCGCGATCCGCTCATGCCGGGCCTGCCCGCCCTGCAGAAGAAGATCATGACCAGGCTGACCGCGCAGCGGCGCAGAGCCATGGAGCCGAAGGTCGCCGCCACCCACGAGCGCATGTCGATCGATGCCGACCAGCGCAAGACCGTGCCCGAGGTGTACGGCATTCGCAAAACCTTCACGCCCACCAATGTCGTACACCAGACGCCCCGGACGACCATGGAAGAGGTGCTGGACAAACCCGTCACGGTCCACCTCGACAATGTCGGCCTGGACGAGTTCATTCTGGCAATCGGCGCTTCGGACGACATCAACATCATCGCCGACGCGATGGCCACCGACGCGACGATGACGCTGCACGCCGACCAGGTTCCGCTCTCGGAAATCCTGGATTACGTCGCGCGCAACCTCGGCCTCAGCTTCTCGATCGGCGAAAGCATCATCTGGGCCACGACCCAGGAAGAGGCGACGGAAACCGGGATACCGATGGAGACTCGCCTGTACCGCCTGCGTCGCGGCCTGGCGAACTCGGAAATCGGCCAGGGCGAAGGCGCGGTCGCCGCGGCCGAGATCAACCTGGTTGAGACCATCATGCGTTTTGTTCCGCAACCCGATGGCGCCGACATCCTCTTCGACTCCAAGGTGCACCTGTTGATCGTCAAGAATCACAAGCATAACCTCGCGCTCGTCGAGGAGCTGGTCGAAGCCCTGGACGTCACCCCGCCCCAGATCCTGATCGAAGCCCGCTTCATCAGCACTTCGATCAACGATCTGCGCGAGCTCGGGATCGACTGGGTCCTGGACAGTGACCTCGGCGTCACGTCGGAGACCGGCATTCGCAACGGGCGACTGACGGACATCGACAACACGCTCATCGAAAAAGGCGCCCGCATCGGCTTCGCCCCCTTCGCCAACGAGGCGCAGGGCGCCAACTTCACCTACCGCGGCGTCCTGACCGACCCCATGTTCCAGGCGGTCCTGCACGCCCTCGAGACGTCCGGCAAGGCCAGAACGCTGTCCGTGCCGAAAGTCACCACGATCAACAACCGCCAGGCCAAGATCCGTGTCGGCGAGGACTTCCGCTATTTCGAGCAATACGACATCCAGTCCGTCCCCGGAACGTCGGGCGGCGGCGGCACCTACGGCGGCTCCACAACCTATGCGTCGATGATCGTGCCGTCGGGCACGCCGACCCTGGAGGAACTGGGCATCGAGCTGGAGGTGACCCCGAGCGTAGGCTCCGACCGAAAGGCAATCATGCTCAAGCTCGTTCCGGAAATCAGCTCGTTCAAAGAATGGATCGAGTATGAAGTCGCCAACTTCGGCAACTCCGGGGGACAGAACTACAACAATAATAATAATAACAATAATAACACCCAGACCGCGACCAACAACACCTCCCTGCTCAAGCTGCCGATCTTCACCCGCAGCACGATCGAAACCGAGGTCGTTGTCCAGAGCGGAGAGACGGTCGTCATGGGCGGCCTGATCACGTCGACTGAAAACCAGATCGACAGTTCCGTGCCTTTCCTGTCGTCCATACCCATCATAGGCCGCCTTTTCCGACACAAGAACGTAGAAGAGACGAAAGACAACCTGCTGATATTCGTGACGGCAACCCTCCTGTCGGAGCGTGGAGAGAACCTGATCCCCCTGGAAAAGCCGACAGCCGAGGGCGAAGGAGGATAGTTGAACTCGGCCGGGTGTCTTGGGCCATTGCCGCTGTTGACAGTCGTTGCAGGCATAACCGGTCGCGGAGTGCGTAGGTCCGGAACCCGCGGGTGGACAGCGCTTTCACGGCGAGAAGTGCGGAGTCATAGAAGGGCGTATCGCATACATGCCACAGTACGATACAGTCATCGGACTTGATGTCGGAAAGCACACGGTCTGCGCGGCCTGGGTGAAGCGGACTTCCGGCCGACCGGTAGTCAGCCGCACCGAATCGCTGGTCCTGCCTCAAGATCCGACCACCGCCAAGTCGCTGATCGGTCCCTGGGCGGAGCGCATCGGACTCCGCAAGCATCCCTGCGTCATAGGCCTCGCCGGCCAGCAGACCATGTTCCAGCCGTTCTCGCTGCCGCCGGGCGATCCCCGCACGGAAGACCAGGCCGCGGCGATGGAGGTTGTCAAGTTCAACGAAATGGCGTCGGAGACCATGCTCTTCGACCAGGCGCCCTTTCGGCTTGCGAAGGACGAAAGGCGCATCCTGGTCGCCATGGCCCGCCCCAGTGTTGTCGACCAGACGTTGGCCTTCGCCGAGGAACTGGAGTTGAACGTCGTAGACGTCGTTCCAACCAATGTCGCCCTCTACAACTACCTCCGGACCGCGGGCAGTGCCCACAACGAACCGCACGTCTACGCCAACATCGGCGGCTCGGGAACCGAGCTTGCCATCGGTGCAACGCCGAACGGCTTGATGTTCGCGCGCGCATTTTCGAGCGGCGGCCAGGCCTTTACCGACGCACTGGCTTCCGCCAACAACATCCCGCGCAACCGCGCGGAAGGCGAGAAGATCGAAAACGGCTGCGTCACCGAGGCCGAACCCGTAGATGCCACGGATGACCACGCGCGACCGAAACTGGCCCTGCGCAGCGCCGCCCCGCCCGTCAACCTCCCCACGGCCGACGGCACGGCCGCCTCGCCGCTCCGCCGCACGGCCGACATGTGGGTTTCGGAAATGCAGTCCAGTCTCTCGGTCTACCGCAGCCTGTTCTCGGACCCCGCCACGCGCCCGGTTCGCGTCGTTCTCGCCGGTGGCGGTTCGCTGCTGACCGGCTTCCCCGAATACATAGCCAAGCAGCTCGAAGTCGAAGTCGTCGGCGCACACACCACAAAAGGACTCAAGACCCCACAGGACGCGGCCCTGTTCGCCGTGGCCACCGGCCTGGCCATCACCGTCCAACGCGCCAACGCGGTCGGCATCAGCCTCCTGCCGGAACACCGGCGTGACGAGCTGCGGTTCAAGCAGCAGAAACCATACTGGATCTCGGCAGGCATCGTGGCCGCATTGATCCTGGCGGTGAGTCTCATAGGCGGCTACCGCGACTCGCGCAAGATGGAGCAACACCTGAACGTCCAGGATGCGAGCCTCAACCGGCGCAAGACGCTCGTCGACGAAATCGAAACGATCGGCGCGGGCTGCCAGCTCATGCGGGACATGGGCTCGCCGCTCAGTCGGCTCCTGAGGTCAGCCCCCCTCATGCGAAACCTGATTTCGCTCGTGGCGGAAGCCAAGGACAAGAACGACCTGATCACCATGATCTGCGACGAAGCGTCCTACTTCGGAAACGCCCCGCTGCGACCGCCCGAGGAAGGAGAACCGGCCTATTCACGCCGCGGCGGCAGCAGCAACAAAGACAACCCGGAGGCCGAAGCGCGCAAACTGGCCGTTTTCGAACGAATCATGATCGAAGGCATCACGCTGCAGCGTGACATGACTACCGTAAAGGCCCTGATCGCAGCCCTGAACGAGGCGGATTACGTTGCCGGCGCCGACCTCCTCGGCGACGACAGACTCGTCGAAACCCCCGGCCGCCGCGTCAGCAAGGGCAGGCTGTTCGTCATCGATGTGAGGATCGTGAAATGATGTCGGCACTGTCCATCAAGGCCTGGTCCGAACGGCAGCAGGTGCTGGCCGTTATCGTCATGGCCGGACTCGTCATGACCGCCCTGTGGTTCTTCCTGCTCCTGCCCCAGAACCGCGGCCGCAAGCTCCTGGAGCGCCGTATCTCGCAGAAGGAACAGCAGCTCGCCAGCAAGGACTACCTGCGCGGAGAGAGAGCCCTTCGCAGAGAACGCGACGACGAGGTGACCTACAACCGCCACCTGCACGACGAATGGACCAATACCGTCGCGCACATGACGGCATTCCCACAACACCAGCACCTGCTCAGGGATGACGTCGGGCATATCGACTACAAGGTCGCCCTCTTCGACGTACGCCAGCGCCTGCTGAAGAAGTCCCAGGAGATGAAGATCGGACTGCGCCACAAGGACCTCGGCATGGACGAGGCCGTCCGCAGCGATGAAGACGCGCGCACCCTCATGCTGCAGCTGCGCACCGTGGAAAAGCTGGTCGACTTCGCCCTCAACCTGCAGATTGACCTCCTGCGCGAAATCGACCCGCTGCCCCCCATCTATCACCGGCTGCAACCCGACCAGGACCCCCATATTGAGGAGTACCCCGTCAGCATCGAGTTCTACGGCAACCTGCAAACACTGTTTGAACTGTTCGAGGCGGCCTCATACCCCGAGAACTCGTTTGTCATGCGCCGCTCCCGCATCGAGAGCGAACCCGCGCGTCCCGACCTCCTTAAAGTCAACGTCGTGATGAGCGCGCTGGTCTTTCTGAGGGATCCGGACGAGCTCGTGGATACGATACCCAAGAAACCCGTGAAACTGTCTAAACCGCTGGGATACTAGGATGGACAACTTCTGGAAATGGTTGCTCAAGGCCAACGCGCGCGGCGTGCTGACCTGTTCCATCCTGGCCCTGGTGCTGATGACAGGGTGGTGGACCTGGAAGGAGCTCTCCCCGGCCGACCGCGGCGGAGGCGTGGCTGCCGGACCGCCCCCTGACAAGACGCGTACCGGCCTCGGTCTTGCCGACTACTACGGGAATACGAACGCCATCTTCCTGCCCTTGAACCCGTTTGTGGTGGCCTGGAACATGCCCAGCCGACCGTACGTGCCGAGACCCAGGCCCGGCATGCCGCCCCCGGAAGGTGCACCGCCCGTTGTGGCGACACCCAGGGCCGTACCGCGCACGCCCGTTAAACCCGTCAGGCGCGTGCCGGGAGTGCCCGTCAGACCCGCACCGGGAATGCGCAGACCCGCGGTCGCCGCCAGACCCGCTCCCGGAGCCCGGCCCGGAGCGGCAGCCCAACCGGGAGCGGTGCCCGCGAGACCGCCGATGTTCGAGAATATCACCCTGACCTACAAGGGCATCCTCAGACGCACGGACGGCACCACGCTGGCCCTGATCGAGGATACAAAGGCCAACGCAACGCGCTTCTACCACGAGGGCCCATCCCTCTACGGTCTCAAGGTGCAGTCCATCGGCAAGGACTCCGTGGATATCATCGGCCTGGACGGCGAAACCATCACCGCCAAGATCAAAGATCCCCTCGTCATCAAGATCCCCCTGCAATGACCGCTCTACCGGTACAGGCCGAAGTTCGCTACTTCTCGGAGCAGATCATGCTCGAGCTGGGCTACGCGCTCTCCGACCAGGGCGTCGTCACCCGCCAGCACGTCGACGAGCTCAATTCGCGACGGGCGATCACCGGCGAGTCACTCGACCGGCTGCTCGTCAAAGAGGGACTCGTGACCGAAGAGCACGTGCTCGGCGAGATCTCCAAGCTGACCAACATCCCCTTTCGCCACATCGCCGACTTCAAGATCGGGCCTGAGGTCGTCAGCAAAGTCCAACCGCGCGTTGCCCTGCGCTATAACATCATGCCCCTGGAAGTCAAGGGGGAGACGATACGCCTGGCGACAAGCCAGGTTCCCGCGATCGGGACCGTCGACAGCATCCGCATGCTGCTCAATATGGCTATCGAATGGGTGCTCTGCACCGAAAACGACATATCCAAAACGCTGAAACACTTCTATGGCCTCGGCGCCGAAACGATCGACACCCTCGTGGACACTTCCGGCACGGATGATATCGAAATCGAAGGCGTGGATATCGCGGCCGAGGACGCCGACGAAGGCGTCGTGAAGTTTGTCAACCAGATCATCACCGAGGCCATCCGGCTGAACGCCACCGACATCCACATCGAGCCCTTCGAGAGCTACCTCTCCCTGCGCTACCGCATCGACGGAATCTGCCAGGACGTCCCCATCCCCCGCGGTGTGGCCCAACTGAGTCGCGCGATCTCTTCATGCGTCAAGATCATGGCGGACATGAATATCGCCGAACGCCGCAAACCGCACGACGGCCGCATCAAGGTCCGCTGCGGCGAGGACGAATTCGACCTGCGTGTCTCCGTGCTCCCCACGCACTACGGCGAGACCGTGAACATGCGTATCCTCAACCGCAAGTCAACGTTCATCGACCTCGAGCACCTTGGACTCACGGAACGCCAGGCGCCCCCAATCCAATACCTCTCCACGCTGCCGCACGGCGTCATCCTGCTGACCGGCCCCACCGGCAGCGGCAAGACCACCACCCTCTACGCCCTGCTGCACAGAATCAGCTCCAAGGAGGTCAAGATCATCACGGTCGAAGACCCCGTCGAATACCAGATCGAGGGCATCAGCCAGGTCCAGGTCAACGCCCCCATCGGGCTGACCTTCGCCAACATCCTGCGCTCGATCCTGCGCCACGACCCGGACATCGTGCTCATCGGCGAGATCCGCGACACCGAAACCGCCGACATCGCCGTGCGCGCCTCGCTGACCGGCCACCTCGTGTTCAGTACGCTTCACACCAACGACGCCCCCAGCGCCATGACGCGCCTGGCCGACATGGGCATCGAACCCTACCTGATCTCCTCCTGCCTGGAAGGAGTGATCGCGCAACGCCTGGTGCGCCGCATCTGCGCTGATTGCCGCAGCGAAACGGACCCCGAAGACATTGTTCTCGAAGAGATCGCCCACGCCTACCCCGACCGCGTGCGCGGTGCAAGCTACTACAAGGGACACGGCTGCCCCGGATGCAGCTTCACCGGCTACAACGGCCGGGTTGCGCTGTTCGAAATCCTGATCATGAACGACGAAACCCGCTCGCTGGTCGTTCACCAGCGCCCCTCGAACGAAGTCAAAATGGCCGCCCTCAAAGCCGGCATGACCACCCTGCGCAACGACGGCTGGAGCCGCGTCCTGGACGGCCTGACAACCGTCGAGGAAGTCATGCGCGTGACTCGCCGCGCGGAATTCAAGGCGCCGGGCACGTAGGATTGGTTAATCAGTTGATTGGTGAATTGGTGAATTGGTTGATTGGTTATTTGGCGAGGTGGTCGGTTGGTTACCGGGGAATGGGCAGGATGATCGGACGAAGAACTGTGCAGTGGGGAATGATCGCTCGTTTTCTCGCGATCGCGTCTGTGGTCGCAATCTGCGGATGCGGGCAGCCGCGAGCAGTCAGAAGCCGCCTGGTGACGGTCGCGGTGGCGATGCCCGGCATCGCCACGGTCGAGGGACGCTCCACGCGTATCGATGAGCTCCATCTTCTACTGCGCAAACTGGGAATCGCCAAGCACGACCGTCTCGAAATCATGCTGCCCAGAGACGGCGAGCGCCTCTATGCGCGCGTCCGCGTGTCCCTCCTGAAAGGCGGCTACCGTTCCGTACGCTATAAACTGCCCCCGAAAAACGCCGCGTACGTCACCCCGAAAGGCGAACGCCGCCTGAGACCGCGCTACCGCTGACCGGAGACTTCAACCCCCGCGCTGTCATCCCGAGGGCCACCACGGCCTGCCCCTCACCCGCCTCCGCTGCGCTGCGGCGACCTCTCCCCCGAGGGGAGAGGTGAACCTATGTCCGGTAGTTCAACTGCTCCGCAGTTGCCTTCATGAATCGCAACGCATT
>CAZKRK010000171.1:0-15625 GCA_964555035.1 uncultured Victivallales bacterium
AGCGCCGGTTTTTCTTGTTTTTTTCGACAGCTTTGGGAGGGTGAGTCACTAAGTAGAAAGATCAAGAGCCCGCCTCTCCTACCCAACGCGGGCGTCGCCCGCAACCCAAGTGCGATAAAGGTGAAAAATGGGAGGGTGAAAAATGGGGACATTGTATGTAGCATTTTCTTACCCACCATTTTTTACCTTCCATTCTCTGCCCGGCGCGTCGCGCCGGCCAGACGAATCCGTTGTTCTTCTCATGACGTGACTCTCCTACAGCCATGTGACGACCTATTTCAGGACGGGACCGCCTCCCCCGACTCCCGGTCCCTGCCCCTTGGCGCGAAGTTTCATGCCCGGGATTGGCGAGGAGATGTGGCTGCTCACGATGCGTTCGTTATCGGCGATTCCGTGCTTCACGAGCGCCCTGCCGCCCTGTCGCCGGATCACCTCTACATCGCGAATTTCCAGACGGGATTCCGCGTTCATCACCCATACCCGGTTGCCTTCGCGGATCACGGACCCGGGCAGATCAACCACCTCGTCAACGCGCACGCCTTCGATGACAACCTGAACATAGGCGCCGGACAGCAGCGGCGCCGTGCGTTTGTCTGATCCGGCGGCGGCGAGCCGTAACGGATCCTCAACCCGCACCAGGATCTGTGCCATGCGGGCCGCGGGATCCAGATTGCCGAGCACGCGCGTGACCACACCTTCAAAACGGAGCGGCTCCATGGTCCCGACGTCGTGCAGCACCGTGGCGGCCGGACCACCGGCACCATGATCATCCGGCCGCTTCATCCACTGAAGGTCTTGGACCGGCAGGAACGCTTCGACCCGGAACGCGTCGGTTCCTGCCAGCTCCGCCAACCGGGTTTGAGGAGATACCAGTTGCCCGCGATCCACGAACTCTGCGAGAACCACGGCGTCGAAGGGGGATACGATCTGGGTACGCTCGACATCGAGGTGAGCCCTGAAGAGTGCATTACTGGCGGCCTGGACTGCGGCTTTGGCCGCCCGCAATTGGGGTTCGCGAAGCGCCAGCGCGTTGGATCGCACGGGCACTCCTTCGTTGTCCCTGACTCCTGCCCTCATCATGCCCCACTCTTCCGCGGCTACTTCCGTACGCGACAACTCAAGCTCGTACTCCACCTTCGCCTTCTCAAGCGCCGCTTGTTGCTGTTTGACGGCGACCTCGTAGTTTCGCGCGTCCACACGTAGCAGCGTTTCGCCCTTATTCACCATCCCGCCGGGAACGAGATTGGGATGCTTCCAGACGATCAAGCCCGTCACCTCCGACTGCAGAACGATATCTTCTACCGGCGACACGACCCCCATAGCCGAGATGCTCACATTGTGGGATCCGGCAGTGGCTACGAGAGTCTCCACAACCGAGGCCGACTCCTGGTGCTTCTGCTTCTTAGGTGCAGGCTTGGTCTTGATGAACCAGGCCGCTAATGCTGCCGCGGATCCCAGGACAACAAGCGGTAACAACACCTGCCCGATCCGCGCAAATATGCGTTTCTTACTCATGGTTCTTCTCTCCATCCATCTGAGCCGCGTTGCCGACGTCGGATTGCATCCACTGCCCCCCTAGCGCCCGGTAGAGTTGGATGCGGTAACTCAAGCGTTCGTGCCGCGCGTCAACCAATTCCCGGGCCACGGCCTGCTCCTTGATCAGCGCATTCAAGACCGGCAGGTAATCACTCAGACCCCGGTGGTAACGGGAACGGGCCTGTTGAAGGGTTTGCCTGACCACTTCGTACTGCTCGGTATGACGCTCAATAAGTTCGCTCTGCTTGCTTTCGTTGATGAGGGCGTCTTCCACTTCACGCATCGCGTTCAGCAGTACATCCCCGCATCGGCATGCGTGAAACGCCCCAGCTTGAGATCGATCAGCACCAGGCAGCGCAGCCGCCGGTGGAAGAACACAAGGTCGACCCGGTACCACTCGTCGCCGACACGTAACCGGCGCTGACGTCCCATAAAGGCGAAATCGCCGCCAAGCTCCAGCAGGAAGCTCTCCAGATGACGGACCAGGGCCTCCTCGATGTCCGACTCCGAATACTCGTCTTTCAGATCGAGGAACTCCAATACGTAGGGATCCTTGAGGGCTTCCTCCGGTGTGACGAGATCCTCGGGCTTCGGTTTCCGTCCCCGTGTCAGCATCGCGGCCTTGTTGCGCGAAAGCGCCGTCCGCTCATAGAACTGCGAGTTGATCTGCCGGTCGAGCTGCCGTACCGACCATCCGCCGCGCAAGGCCTCCGTTTCGTAGAAAGCCCGCGCCTGCTTTTTCTTCACCGAAAGCAGCCGCACATAGGCCGACCACGGGAGCGGGAAGGCGGCGGCCAGCGTCGACAGATTGAATTCGCCAGACACCGTCTGGAATTTCTCGATGCTGAGAGACAAGTCGGAAATACGCGACACTGTCGCCGATTTTCCAGACAGTGTCTGGAAAATGTCGGCGTACGCGATAAAGAACGCACGCATGAGATAGAGATTACTCTTGGCGAATCCCCTGCCGAATCTTGCGGTCAGGTCTCCGGCAAGCCGCCTGAGCAATTCATCGCCGTATTCGGCATGCGACTTTCCCCCCTGCTCGAACTCAACGATTCGCCGTCCGATTTCCCAGTAGGTGGCCGTCAGCAACGCGTTCACCGACCGCGCCGCCTGCCGCCGCGCGTCCGCGAGCAGTCCGGCGATTCCGTCCCGCAGGGGAGTGTATCCGCGCAGAGCCGGAGTTCCGCATGGCTTCTTCTTGGCCGGTTTATTCATCATTGCCGACTTCCATATCGGTCCCGTGCCTCAGCAACGGCCATGCGCGCGCGTGCGGGGCGCTCGAACGATACATGTACGGTCGTGCCCAGCGCTTCGGCAACGCGACGGAGGAGCGAAAGGGAATGTCCCTCGTACGACGGCGACTCCATGCGGCTGATCTGCTGCTGGGTCGTACCGACTTGCCGCGCGAGTTCCCTCTGCGAGAGTCCGGCCTCCCTACGCAATGCGGCAAGCCGGATCGCAACATCCCACGCCTCGCCCGCCTGACGGAATCGCTCTGCGAAGTCCGGGTCCTGGAGCTGCTCTTCGAGGAAAATGTCAAAATTCGTCTTCGTCATGTTCCTTGCCTCCCCAGCCAGTCCCGCATTCGTGTTCGTGCTGTTTCTACGTCTCGCGCCGGAATGGCACGGCCCTTATTTCGAATGCCGTGTACCGCCACAATGCGCCGCCCTTTCATAAAGAACCACAGCACGCGGGTATTCAGCTTGCCGACATGCCGCAACTCGAACAGCCCATCCCCCACCGCCTTCGTCAGCGGTTCCCCGTGGCACTCGCGGTGACGGAGCTTGTCCAAGCCGACGACGACCGCCGCGAAGTCGCCTGGATCGCTCTCCTTCAGATCCAGGAGAAACTCGCGAACAGGGCAACTCCCTGCCTCAGTCTCATAGAATTCTACGGCGAATTGCATGTCATGGCAACATCAATATTGATGTAAGTGGCTATTCTACCCCCGCGAACATGCGCTGCTTGAACAGGCCGTCGAGGCAGGTGGCGCCGGGGATCAGGCTGTCGCCGTTGACGTAGATGTCCTTTGCGCCGTCGGTCAGCTTGTGTTTGAGGACGAATTCGCGGTCGGCCTCGAGGTCGACCTTCTTCCAGCCCGCCGTCTCGCGCCAGATCACCGCCACCTCACGCTCGCCATCCACGCTGTTGGGGTTGGTGGCGCCGGTGACGACCAGGTAGCGCAGCTTCTTCTTGCCTTTCGTCCGGTGCAGCACCCGCCGTGTGCGCACGCGCAGGCCGAGCAGGTAGTTGAACGTCTCGGGCAGATCCACAGGCTTGAGCCGCCGCTCCCGGCCGTCCAGCACTTCCAGCCGGTACGAGAAGGGCGTGGCGAGCCGGGCGGTATTCAGCAGCGTCTCGCTCCCGCGCGTCTCGAACTCGAGCATGTAGTTCAGCAGATACTCGTCGCCCTCCATCAGCTTGAGCATGCCCTGCGCGGTCTCGGAGTCGAAGCTGATGTTGCCCAGCGTATCGTCATACGACTCCAGCCGGATCACCTTGAAACAGTGACTGCTCCCCTCCCGCGAAACCGGCTTCCCGTCCTTCCAGTCCTTCGAGTAAATCACCTTCTCGACGCGCGGCTTCAGCACCGTGTCGAAATAATCCCCCATCTCCACCAGAACATACTTCCGCGTCCCGCCGTCCTCGCGGTTCAGATTGATCACCGCGTGACCCGTGGTGCCGGAACCGGCGAAGTAATCGAGGATGAGCGAGTCCTCGTCAGCCCCGATGGTGGCGACACGTTGAATGAGGCGTGTGGGTTTCGGCGTCTGAAACACTTCGTCGGGACGGTCGAGGGGGATGAGCGAGACGACTTCTTTCTTCGCCTCCTGGGTGTGCCCGACCTCTTTGTAAGGCCAGATCGTTTGCGGAACGCGCCCCTGAAGCACCTCAGAGAGAAAGCGTTTGATGGCCGGTACGTTGTTGCCGTCTTCGCCCCACCAGATTCGGTTGTCCGAAGCTAGTTCTTGAAAACGTGCCTTTGATATCACCCAATATCTTCCAGAAGGCGGACCGTCGAGCACCCGTCCAGAGGGGCAGGTGATTGGATATATCCCGTCCGAATACGGATTTCTCGCCGACATGTCGCCGGGTTTCCATGGTCCCCGCGGATCTGGTCGGCCAGCTCGGCGAGGTGTTGGGCCAGGCCCGACTGCTCCTTGAGCGCCCCCTGGTTGAGCTGTTGCCGGACCGTCTTCGGCAGGTCCTTCGTGATGAAGCGCTCCACCACGTCGCGCTTCCGGTTCGTGATACGGTAAATGCCGAAATCGAGATCCGCGCAATCGAACTGGAACAGCTCGCGCAGCAACCCCTGGAACTTCTCAAGCGCCGTCATGCTTCCCCTCGTCTTGATTTCCCGGCAGAATAATCAACCGCGGCATGAGTTGCACGGGAGAAATGCCCGAGACATCCGCTCTTTCACCCACCAGGGGTAGGCGATGCCCGTATTGGTTGACGCAAGCGCGCTCATTCCACTCCGATGCCGTTCTTCTTGAGCTTCTTCTTGATGTCCTTGAGCGACTTCTGGTTGGTAACTTCCAGAAGCGTTTCGGTAACGGGACGAGTCAACCGGGGGAAGATCGATTGGACATGCTTGGCCGTTTCCGGGTCAGGGCAGCGGATGGTGAGCATGCGTTTAAAGGAGACGCGACGATAGGCGTTGGCCCAATCGGTGATCTGGGCAACGACATTGGCCGGCAGCGCTTTGTGCGTGTGTTGACGCAGCCGATCGAGAATGTCCGCTCCCTCCATGCCGTAGTCGAAGGCGGCGTGAACGGACTGCCGGGTAATACGAAAAAGCGTTCCTATGCCGTGCCCAATGCGTTCAGTGCACTGTGCCAGCTCGCTCTCCACCGCCGGCGCGGGGCTGGTGAAGACAATCTCGAAGTTGGGCTGAACGAGCACTTGGCCGGCGGATTCCTCAACGGCGTACTCGAACGTATCCGTCCGGCCCAGCATATAGGCCCCGGCGGCTGTGAGGGAGATATGCAGCACGCCGGATGCATCCACGCACGCCTGGACCCCACCCAACGGCAGGAGGCGGTCGGTAACGAAATGCCACACGTATCGTCGCCATGTCTCCTCTTTCTGCGCGGCTGTCTGACGAATGAAACGTCCATAGTGGGAGCGATTGCCCCCAACATTCCTCAGAGGCGGGTTGGCCGCCTCGGCGGCCCAATCGACGAAGGCGTTCAGGTTTGTCCACTGCCCGATCTCGCATCCGTCGAACACGCCAACCAGGTGGCGTTGCGGATCAAGTTCCTCGTCGTAACCCCAACCGCCGGTGTTGATTTCGTGCGAAACGAATCGTAGCTGCGCACCCGCAAAGCTCATGTAGCGATCCGCGCGTTTCTTGTAGGCCCTGCGCATCGTGTCGAGCATGTCCTGCAAACGGTTCCCAATCGGCTTGGCCAGCCATTCTTTGCCCGCATCCGTTGCAACCAACGCCGGTTGCTTCCCCCGCTCGCCTTTCACCCGAAACAACCCCATCGCATCGAGCCAGGCGCAGGCTTCATAGACCCGGCTCTCTACGCTTGTATTCAGGTTCAGATCGCCTCGAATTGGCGAAAGCAACGCACTCAGCTTATCTACTTCGCGCTTGAAGAGCCCGCCGCCGCTACGACGCAGGCGCAGGCCGTCGGGCGCGGAGTTGACGAGCGCGGTGGTCATGTCGTGCAGCAGGAAGGGTGTCGCGAACACATCGGCGCCATCCGGCGACGATTCCATGGCCTCCGGCGGCGCGGGCGGCTGGTGGTTCATGCGTTTGTGAACTTCCGGCCAGACACCGATGACGGGATCGAGTGTGTCCGAACGGAGCGCCGGGAAGAGCAGCAGATAGCGCACGCCGGCGGTCAGCGCATCCGAGACGATTTCGGGGTCTTGCTCGTGGTCGGCCATAAGGTCCGCGAGGGGGATCGGGTTATCCCCATCCAGGCACTGCCGGATCCACTTCTTCAGCAGGTCGACCGCCGCGACCTTGGACAACCAGGTATCGCGGACCTGGTTCGTATGTTGCTGCTCCCATTCCGCGCCCAGGCGCGAATCGAGAAAGCCGCGCACCCAGCTTTCATCGGAGGCGAGCAACTCCGCGTTCCGCCAGTGGTTGCCATGGTATGAGCGATAGTCCAATAGCGAAACGGCTTCGTTCTGGGTGAGATGATCTTCGACGAAAGCCCGCATTCCGTGATTCTCACCATCGAAAATGCGATTCCGGTGCATGGCACGTATGGCGCGCCGGAATGGACGCGCTTCCGGCGGCAGGCGCGGCACATCCGCTTTGAAAAATCCCGCATCCCGCAGGTTAGCGACACAGGTCGGATCAAGAAGCTGTTTCGGCACGCGCAGGTCGTTGGGAATCTTCACGGCGAAGAACTCGCGGGTATCGCGGGACAGGCGCGTCCAGGCAGGCAACCGGTCAAAGACTACGCTCCAGGGCTCGGTGAATACCTTCATGTCCGTTCCTCGTCATAGCGAATGTGATACTCGTAGCCCTGCTCGCAAAGAAAGAGCTGTCGGTTCATGGCAAAGTCCTGCTCGACGCTTTCGTGGCTGACGAGCGAGTAGAAGTGCGCTTGGTTCTCGCCCGGCTTGGGCCGCAGGATACGACCGAGGCGTTGCGCTTCCTCCTGGCGCGAGCCGAACGTGCCGGAAATCTGAATGGCGACGGCGGCATCGGGGAGATCCACGGAGAAATTGGCGATCTTGGAGCAGGCCAGGACGGAGAGGCCGCCTTCGCGGAATTCGCCGAACAATTTTTCACGCTTCGCCTGGCCCGTCGAGCCGGTCAGCAACGGGATATCGAATTCCGCCGCCAACGCTTTGAGCTGATCCACATACATGCCCAGAATGAGGATCTTGTCGCCGCGGTGTTGCCGCATGAGCGCGCGCACGATGGCGTGTTTACGCGGATTCTCGGAGGCGATACGGAACTTGTTGCGTCGGTCGGCCATCGCGTAACGCATGCGAAGGTCGTCATCCATCCCGATACGAATCTCCTCGCAACGGGCTTTGGCAATCCAGCCCTGCTCTTCCAGGATTTTCCACGGCACGTCATAGCGTTTCGGTCCGATCAGTGCGAAAACGTCGTCTTCGCGTCCGTCTTCACGCACGAGCGTCGCCGTCAGGCCGAGACGGCGGCGCGCCTGGATCGTGGCGGTAATCTGGAAGATCGGCGCGGGCAGGAGGTGCACCTCGTCATAGACGATGAGTCCCCAATCGCGCTCGTCGAAGAGTGCGAGATGGTCGAAAGGCGCCTCGCGGTTCTTGCGGTAGGTCATGATCTGGTAGGTTGTCACTGTTACGGGGCGAATATCTTTCTTCTTTCCGGTGTACTCGCCGATCTGGTCCTCATGCAGCGTGGTTTTGTCCAGAATCTCGCCGATCCACTGCCGCACGGCCGTCACGTTGGTGGCCAGAATCAGCGTTGATGTCTGCAATTTGTCCATGCAACTCATGCCAACGATGGTCTTACCGGCGCCGCAAGGGAGGACGATTACGCCCGAGCCGCCGCGCAGCGAGCCGCCGGCATGAAAGGCCGCCGCCGCGTCTTGCTGGTAATGGCGGAGGGCAAAGGGCGCCCCCGAACGCACGGTCTCGCGCAGCGCCAGTGGGAGCGCCTCGCCATCGCGATAGCCGGCCAGGTCGTCGGCGGGATAGCCGATCTTGATCAAGGTTTGCTTCAAGCGGCCACGATCGATCGGCGCAACGCGAAATGTGGTCGACCCGGTTCGCTCCTTGAGTATGCTGCGCAGCTTCTCGTGGCGCGCGAGTTCTTCGCACAGAGGACGGTCTTCGGACGACAGCAACAACCCGTCGTCATCGCGCGAAATACGCAAGCGGCCATAGCGCGAGGCGAAATCGTGTATCTCGGTCAGAATATGTTCGGGGGGCGGATACTTCGAGAGCCCGCGCATGGCCTTGATGATCGCCGCGCCGGAATGGCCCGCCGCACAGGCATTCCAGATCGAGAGCGGCGTCACACGATAGGTATGAATATGTTCCGGCGACTTCTCCAGCTCGGCAAACGCGACCAGCACGTCGCGCGCCTGCTCGTAGCGCGGATTGTCGACCTCCAGCAGGATGGCGCGGTCGCCCTGAATGATCAGCGGATTGTCTGGTTGAAACGCTGTTGTCACGGCAAGAGAATTCCCAGCTTTCGAAGCGCCGACTGAAACGCCTTCAGTTTCTTGCGATAGACCACGATCGACTTGCCCTCCCGGCACAGAATCGCCTTGGCTGCCGCGGTATCGTGCGCCACCAATGCGGCGGTTTCTTCATCACGAAATTCCACGATGAGGGCGTCCTTCCGCCCTGTTGCCGCCCCGGCGCGGGTGGCGGTATCTTCCAGCAGGCCGCTGACCGTGGCCGGGATATCGACATCCGTCCCGCTTTTCAGAGTCTTGAGGATATCCTCGGGGGCATCACCGGCCTCCATCGCCGCCAGGATCGTCTTGCGATCCATCTTCCAGACAGCATCCGATTTCCGCCGTGCGAAGCGTTCGACCATGGCTTCGTCGGCGGTCGAGAATGCAACGGTATCCGTCACCACAATCTCCAGGTTGGGCAGAACCTTGAATAGCTCGCGTTGCTCCACTGCGGGTGGATCATAGGCGCGGTCTACGCCCAAACAGAAGCGGCCCAGCGGAGTCATGCGCAGATACTTGACACCATCGAATCGCGTCACGTAGACCTCGTCGTCCAACCCCCACGATCCATTCAGTTCAGGATGCAGGTAGTGCGGGTAGGCATAGCCCAGGTCAACCAGCCCGAGTGTCGCGAGGGACTCGCTGACGAACTGGCGGAAGTAGATACGTCCGATGTCCGCCTCCCGTCCCGACAGGTGTCCGTATTGGAGCTCGCCGATGTAGAGACACATCCCGTCGCCATACGCGCGCCCGTCTTCTCCGAGCGCATAGAGTGTACGGTTGGCTTCCTCGATCATGACCCACTCGTCCCGCGGGAGAGCACGCAGGCAAATGAATATGGCGTTTCGTCGCCCTTCAACCGGAATCCTGCCGCGGCCGGCTCGTCTTCCCCGCTGCCCCTTGAGCACGCTCACGCGGCGCAGCTCGTCGAATGTCGAATCGCTCAGCAGGTTCTGGACGCCGTCCTTGTAACGCTCGAAAGTGAAGTCATCCAGCAAGGCTTTGCCCTTTCGGGTCAGCGCCAGTTTTCCGGCTTTGGACTTGGCCCAGCCGCATTGCTGGAGCAACATCGGCCAGGCAAAGGCGCGCACGGGACCGGGGTCGATATCGGTCTCTCGCCACGGCTTCTGTTCGCCCTCCGGCAACACAAGGTCCAGTTCCGGTGCGCAGAGCGCTGCGCCCACCGCCTTCTGGGTTGCCGGCGTCGGGAACCCCGTCTTGTCGCTGACGCGCAGTCTTCCGGCGCCCGCCAGTTGCAGCACGCGCCTCGCCTCCGCCGGTGCCGTGCGTTCCGACTCGTACGCCTGCAATGCGCGTGTCCTGACGTCCTTCTCGCCGTCCCAGCGCGGAAACGTCCACGTCCCCTCGGCAGGCAGATCCTGCTCGGAGGCGATCTGCAGTGCCGGCGGGGCGGGGAGCAGCCGTTTGAGATCGTCCATGATCCCGTCGACCAGTTCGTGCCCCCAGCGTCCGTCGCGAGCAAGGAAACACAGAACGACGTGGGCGTCTCGATAACCGCTGTGGTAGGGGATGCTATACGAGAAACCATGCTTTGCATTCAGTTGGGCCACATCGGGGAATACCGTGTCCTCATGCGCGCATTCGGCCAGCAACATGCGTTCCGGGTCCGACAAGGCATCTATCAGGCGGCGCGGTTCCCGCCGCCAGATTTCGTTCAGCCGCCGCGCCATCTCGCCTTTGCGAGTTGGGTTTCGCTTCTCTCCAAGATGCTTCAGTATGTTGCGGATGCTCTCCGCCGTGAGATTCGTTTCGAGATTGGTCACAAAATCCATATTCCCTCACTCCTCCAATACACCGGCTGCGCCGCGAAAGCTCTCCACCGCCGATCCAGAATGGCCGATGATGCCGATCGGGCTCATGGGTTCGGGTTCCTTCGGCGACGAGAACATACACGATTGGGGCGCTCAGGGACACACTCAACCTACCGGGTGCAGCGTTGCCCTTGTCACTCGCTATTATCCTGAGGCGCTTCGGCAGCCTCGGAGGCGTGGCCTGACCCGTATCAAACCGCAGTTCCAGCAGCCGGATCTTGGCTTCGCTGCTTTCGATCTGGCTTTGCAGCAGCGCCAATCCCGTGGCCGCGGCAACCGCTTTGCGGACTTCACGCTCAAATCCCGTGTTTCTTGATTTTGTAGACCAGGGCGCGGCGGCTGATGCCCAGGAGTTCGGCTGCGCGCGTGCGATTCCCTTCCGTGGCTTCAAGCGCTTTCACGACTTCCGCGCGTTCCGCCTGCTCCAGTGTGCGAATCGATTCCGCGGATGCCGGGCAAGGCGGCGTGACATTTCCAGGACCGTGTGTCACCGTTGGCGGCAGGTGCTCGGGAAGGATGACCTCGCCGGGCGCCAGGATGCGCGCCCGTTCGATGGCGTTGGAGAGCTCACGTACATTGCCCGGCCAGTCATGCTTCTGGAGCACGCGAGTCGCCGCCGGTGAAAGGTGCTTTTGAGCATGCTCTTCGGCTGCGAGAAAATGTCGTGCAAGCGGCAGAATATCTTCGGGACGCTCCCGCAGTGACGGGATTCTAAACGCGATGACGTTCAGCCTGTAGTAGAGGTCTTCACGAAATCGTTTCTCCCTGACGAGCTGCCGCAGATCACGATTGGTTGCCGCAATCAACCTGAAATCGACCAATTCCTTCCGGTCGCTCCCCACGGCGAGAATCTCTCCCTGCTCCAGGGCCCGCAGGAGGGCCGGCTGCAGGTCCAGCGGCATGTCACCGATCTCGTCCAGGAAGAGCGTGCCGCCATCTGCTTCCTTGAACCGTCCCTTGCGGGTGTTGGTTGCTCCGGTGAAGGCGCCCTTCTCGTGGCCGAACAACTCACTGGCCAGCAAGGTAGGCGGGATTGCCGCCGCATTGACTACGACCAGGGGGCGGCCGGCTCGTCTGCTGGCGGCGTGAATGAACGCGGCGAAGACCTCTTTGCCTGTGCCGCTTTCGCCGTGCAGCAGCACTGTGGCATCACTGGCGGCAACACGATGAGCATCACGCAACAACGCCCGCATGGTCTCAGATTCGGCAACTATGCCGCGCAGGGCATCCGGGGGTATCGATCCACAGCAGGTTGAGTGACGCATCCCGAGCGTATCTTCCACAACGGCTACCAGCTCATCCAGGTCGACGGGCTTCTGGAGATAGTCGACGGCGCCGAGTTTCAGAGCGGCAACCGCATCGCGAATATCGGCATGGGCGGTGACAAGAAGAAACGGTACGTCATTCCCGCACCCACGCACCTGGCGGAGTAGCTCCAAGCCGCTCTGCCCCGGCATTCTGACGTCGCTCACGACCATGGCGACCTCTGTCTCCGACAGAATACGCGCCGCATCTCTTCCAGTCGCCGCGGCAACAGTCTCGAGCCCGGCGGCGTCGAGAGTCTCCACGTAGAGTTCTCTGAAGCGGGGCTCGTCGTCCACGACCAGTACTGAAGGTCTCACGCCACACCTATTCCACTTATCGTCACAGTGGTCCTCGTTGCCGGGGCTGATTCCGCCGAGATCTGCCAGCCGTGGGCATCGGCAATTCGCTTGACGACTGCGAGACCGATCCCGTGGCCCTCTTCACGACCGCTGACGTACGGCTTGAAAATCTCCGGCATCAACGTCTCTTCGATACCACATCCGGAATCCTGCACCAAGAGAGTCGCTTGTTCCTCTTCCGATGTGCATCGCACCGTCACGTCGCCGCCGGTAGTGGAAGCTTGCAGGCTGTTGAGGAGGAGATTCATCAACACCTGGTCGAGCATCGTCGGGTCGGCAAGAATCGCCACATCACCGCAGTCAACCGTCAATGTGACATTCTGCGCTTCGGATTCGACGACCAAAAGGTCGACAACCCTCTGGCAGGCCGCACGCGCATTGACGGAATGGATCTCGGGAGTTCGCGACTTGGCGAAGCGGAGGAAATCGCTTAGCCGGGTAGAGGCAACATCCGCCTCTTCCACGATGGCCAGAGCTTTCCGGCGTTGTTCGTCGTTCAGCGCATCGGCAGCGAGTCTCTGGGCCATGCCTCGGATGGCGCCGAGTGGGTTTCGAGTTTCGTGGGCCAGCCCCGTTGCCGAAAGGTTCAACTCTTCGAGATGGTCGGCATGAGCACGGGCGGCCTGAAGCTGTTCATGCAACCGCCCCGCTCGTACGGAACCCCCCCAGGCAAGAGCCAGAACGACCAGCGCTACGGCAGCAACGCCAACCGTGAGAACCAAGCGCTGAAGCGCACGATGCGCATCGGCGGCGAAACGCGTGGCGTCGACGGCAAGTACGAGGAGTTGACTCTCAGAGCCGAGATCCACATCGTTTTCTCCGGGTGCACCCCCCCGGAAGCCACGCCCATCCCCATGACCGCCCCCGCGTGGACAATCCTGCAGGCGAATGGTATGCCAGTAGACAAACACATCCTCCCGCAATTCCTCGCCGGATGCGCTCTGTATGGACAAACCGGCAGGAAGACGACCGGCCTGTAACAGAAGTCTTTCGCCCTGCCTGATCCGAAGAAACGTCACATCCGTAGCGTCGACGACGCGGGACAGAATGTGTGACACACGGCCACGGCGCAGGCCGCCACCGCGCACATCGGTCTGAACGCTTCCCTGGAGAGCACCCGCGACCGCGCGCGCATATGCCCTCAGCTCGGACCGGGCCTGTTCTTGTATCCGTTTCCGTTCCTGCACGCTCCAGCCAACAAGTAGCGCGAACAGAAAGAAACCGGCAATGAGCGGTGCTGCGTATGCGCGGCGCATGTTTCGTCAATTCCCTGAGTCGGAGACTGGGTCACTCTCCATTTTGTAGCAAACGGCGCGACAGATCGCGAGGATGCATGTCGCGGCTACCGGCCACTTCTCGCAGGGTTGCCTTTCCGTCGGCGCGGAAACCGTCTTCCGTCAGTCGACGCACGGTGTCGGATAGATTGAGGGCGTTCGATTCGCAGAATTGCCGCAGCGTCATTTGCCCATAGCTCGGAGAGCGGTTCCCGGTTCCGGTGGTTGCCGACTTGTCACTCATGATTCACGCACCGTCTCCAAAACGAACACGGCGGCGCCAGAGCGCCGCCGTGCCATTATTCAGAAGCCATTTCTGTTTCTCGCGGCGCGCTACCGATGGCTGCAACCGCCACCGCATCCCTGGCCACGCCCGTGACTGCCCTGCTGGCCCCCGGACTTGACGCATCCCTGGCCGCGCCCGTGGCCACCCTGGTTTCCGCCGCACTTGGCGCATCCCTGGCCGCGCCCGTGCCCGCCCTGGCGTCCGCCGGACTTGCCGCATCCCTGGCCACGCCCATGGCCGCCCTGGTGCCGCACGTTCCGGACATGTTCACAAGTCCCATTGTTGCGGAACTTGCCGCAACCCCTGCCATTACCCCTGGGGCAAGTGAGATTTGCCGACCCATGCCCGCGGTGGTCGCAACCGCCCTGTCGCGCGGAGGCATGCTGCTGACAGCACCCGGAGTGGCCCTGTTTGGAAGCCACATTACTCCCGTGCCCCTTGCCGCGCCCTTGTCCTTTGCCTTTGCCGTTGCCGTCATGGGCCAACACGATCCCGATCGTCAACAACCCACTCAATGCCGCCATTCCAATGATCCTGCCTGTACGTCCTCTCATCCCGTTCCTCCTTTTGTTTGTCGATTCTTCGAGAACCGTGTACGAGATGCGGAAGCACTTAGCAGTGAGCGTGCCAATCGAGAAAAGGAGGAGAATGGCGCGAAAAGGCTCTGTTCGCTGAGCGTACGCGCTGCGCAAATTCCGTACACCGCGCAGAAATGCGCGCCATCGAGGAGTCAAACTCCCCCCTTAATCTATCCCTTAATCCTCGACGAGATTAGTACCTCTCTTCTGAAATCTCATCATGTTTGCGCGGCATTTCAGGAACCCAACCACCCGCTTCGCTGGAGGCACGGAGTCAGGGAGAAGATCTCTCGCTCTGCTTCCCTCCCGGAATGGGTGGTTAGGCCGCTTAATCCCGCGTTGCTGCCAAGAAGAACAAGAAATCCGTCGCGATCAAACAACCATGCCGGGCTGAGGACGAGAGGTGAAGAATGGGAGAGAAGAGTGTAGGTGAGAAATGGGGGGTAAAAAATGGGCGAAAAGAGTGCAGGTGAGAAATGGGGGGTAAAAAATGCCGCATGCAACATGCCCATTTTTCACCTGCTCTTCTCATCCTCCCCATTTCTCACCCATCATTTTTTACCTGCACCTCAACTGGGTTGCGGGCAATGCCCGCGTTACTCTTGTTTGGGTCCGGCTACGCTGGGTTGGGGGTTGTGTCTCCGATTCCGTAGCCGTTAAGCTCAGCGCCGAAGGCGCGGTTCATAGCAGCCCAGAGCAACCGAAGTGCCGCTCTGAGGTGATGGACGAGAAAAACACCTGTGGGGAATATTCCCAAATTCTCAAGTTCCGTTGGGGAATATTGCCCACCCACGCATCCGTTAGCCGCCCTTCTTCTTGACACGGGAGAATTCTCAACCCATTGATCGTCAATAAGTGACAACGAACCACCCACATTTTGGCACGCACATTGCGAGTCACGGATAGAACGCAAAAGGGATGGAATTTGAAATGAACTCAACAATTCCGGATACCGCGACGGGAGTTGCGTATGTCAGCGGTCTGCTTTTGGATACAGAACTCAAAAGACCCAACGTAATCGTTCCAATCTGTTCGTTTTGTGGAAGAACCCGCAACGATGAAGGACATTGGGAACAGGTCGAAGACTACGTGAAACTGTGTTCGGAAGCAAACCTCAGTCACGGCCTTTGCCTGGAGTGCGCTCGGCAACACTATCCTGACTTCGTGTGAGAGGAGCTTGCATACGTTCCACGGTCAATTAGCTGTCAGTCGACGACGCAAGTAACCGTGAAACGCTTCCAGGCTCAAACCGATCCACGCGCGCATGCAACAGCAATTCTCATTATGGCCACGCCCCCTGCGAC
>CAZKRK010000172.1:0-13745 GCA_964555035.1 uncultured Victivallales bacterium
GTGATTCCGGAGTGTCTGTGTACCGATCTTTTCGAGCACCCGTGGGTCGACCGTGTCGAGAACGCATACAGTCTCTCTTTCGCGGACGCATCGGTTTCCAATCTCCTGCTGTTCGACGTATTCCACCACTTTCGCTATCCGGGCACGGCCCTCTCGGAGCTTCGGCGTGTGCTCGCGCCCGGCGGCCGGGCCATCGTTCTCGAGCCCTGCGTCAGTCTGCTGGGTTTGATTGTCTACGGGGTGTTTCATGACGAACCCCTGCAATTGTCGCGGCCCATCGACTGGCTGGCGCCGGCCGAATGGAATCCCGCCAACGGGGATTACTACGCGGCGCAGGGCAATGCTGCCCGCGTGTTTCTGGGCCGCCGGTTTCGCGAAAGACTCGATTCCTGGGCACTTGTCTTCACAAGGAAGCTGTCGGCAATATCCTATGTGGCGTCGGGAGGCTACGCGAAGCGGCAGCTGTATCCGGATTGGGCCTTGCCCGCGATGTGGAGAATAGACAGAATCTGCGACTTGATGCCGACGCTCTTCGCCACGCGTTTGCTTGTCGTTATGGAGAGGCGCGACTGAGATGTTTTTCAACTCACTCCAATACGCCATATTCCTTCCGGTTGTAGTCCTGGTGTACTACCGGCTGAGACACCGCGCACAGAACGTCTTTCTGTTGTTGGCCAGCTACTTCTTCTACGCGTGCTGGGACTATCGCTTTCTGGCGCTCATCTTCATTTCCACGGCGGTCGACTACGTGGCGGGAATTCAGATCGAGCGGTGGCGGAACGCCGATCGCAGAAACGTCGCGCGCCTTTTCCTGATCGCAAGCCTGGTCACGAACCTGGGGCTGCTGGGTTTCTTCAAGTACTTCAACTTCTTCGCCTGGGGGTTGGCGCGCATGCTCGGCAGTGTCGGGCTGGAAGCGTCCCATCCGACGCTCAACATGATTCTGCCCGTGGGGATCTCGTTCTACACGTTCCAGACGCTGTCTTATACGATCGACATCTATCGCGGCAAGATGCACCCGATCCACAAACCGGTCGATTTTGCCCTGTTCGTGGCGTTCTTCCCTCAGCTCGTGGCCGGGCCGATCGAACGCGCCCACAACCTGATTCCGCAGGTGCAGAGTCATCGCGTCGTTTCGCGCGAGCGCTTCGTCAAAGGGTTCTACCTCATCCTGACCGGGCTGGTGCGGAAGGTGGTGATCGCCGACACGGCCGGCGTGATTGCGGACTTGACCTTCGGCGATCCGTCTTCGCGTTCTTCGCTGCAGGTCGTCCTGGCTCTCTTCCTGTACTCGATCCAGATCTACGGGGACTTCGGCGGCTACAGCAACATCGCGCGCGGTTCCGCGACGATCCTGGGGTTCGACCTGATGCGCAACTTCGAGCATCCCTATTTCGCAAAGAGCATTGCGGAATTCTGGCACCGGTGGCACATCTCGCTCTCCACGTGGCTGCGTGACTATCTGTACATTCCCCTGGGAGGCAATCGTCGCGGGACGTCGCGGATGTACTTGAACCTGATGATCACGATGCTGCTCGGCGGGCTGTGGCACGGCGCCCACTGGACGTTTGTCGCTTGGGGCACGCTGCACGGGCTGTACCTCGTGGGGTACAGGCTGCTCTGCGCCTGGGACCGGCACGGGCGGCGCAAGGGATTGCCGGTGTGGCTGGGACGGCTGATAACGTACCTGGTTGTCATGCTGACCTGGGTCGTGTTCCGGGTCAACAACCTGCCGGACATGGGACGCCTCTTCAGACGCATCGTGGACCTGGACCTGTCGCACGCAGTGGACCTGATCCCTTTCGCCTGGCTGGTGGGACTGACGCTTCTGATTGACATCCCGCAGGCAGCGCTGAAGGACGAGTTCTGCTTCCTGCGGTTGCGGCGTCCCTGGCGGGTCGCGATCACGGCGGGTGTCGTCCTGTTGCTCATCTTCAGCGGCGGGGAGAACAACGCGCCGTTCATCTATTTCCAGTTCTAGGATGCGTATCGCGGCTATTTCGTTGTTCTGAATGGCGTGAGTGACGGCACAAAACAGTTCTGTTTCAGACCTTTCACCGGTTTCCTGCTGGGGGTTTGTCTTCTGGTTGCCGGGGTGGAAGGGTTGCTCCGGATCCGGTGGGTTCGCGACAGCCTGCCCATGCCCAATCCGTACTACATTGGGGATGTGGAAGGGAAGGCGCGTCTCATGGAGGCAACGTTGCGCGAACACAACCGGGTCGATGCGCTGTTCATCGGGAGCTCGGTTGTGGGGCGGGGATTTGACGCATGTCTGTTCGACGCGGAGCTCATGCGGTTGGCCGGGGTTGATGTGGTCAGTTTCAACGGATGGATGTCCGGGCTCAAGCCCAGCTGTGTGGCGTTCTACCTGGACCGCTTCTGGGGGCCGAGAGTCGCTCCGCGCGTCATCTTCCAGGGCGTGCGGCTGGTCACGATGGACGCGGACGCTTTGCCGCCGGAATACAAGGCTTTCCGGCGGGGACGCTACGAGAAGCTCTGGATGAATGAAGCGCCGACTGCCGTGAGCCGGGCGAAGCTCTGGGCTCTGGATCATGTACGGCTCTACCACTACAGGTCGTTCCTGCCGGAGTACCTGCGCGATTTCCGCTGGCCGCCGCATCGCATTCGCGGAGCGGAGTTGACGGCTCGCGGCCAGGTGGCACATTCAGTTAGACCGGTGGAGGCGGGGGATATCGAGGGGTTGCCGACGGAAGAAGATTTGGCCAGGTTGGGGTGGTATACGCTCAGGTATGAAGGCAACCGCGGGGGCGCGCGCCTGGAAAAGGGGCAGGACGCCCTGCGGCGGACCGCGGCCTGGTGCCGTCAACGCGGTATCGCGTACGTTTTGGTGAATATCCCTGAGCACCGGGACCGCTTCAGTGCGCCGGAAGGCCCGGAGCTCTACGCCGCCTACCTCGCGGACATGCGCAAGCTGGCCGGTGAGCTGGGTGCGGATTTCATTGACGTTACCCGTGGCGATGCGACGGCTTACGGAGATGACTGCTACGATTTCGATCACTTCCACATGAGCGGTTACGGCAGCGAGCGTTTCACGCGCGAGTTTGCAGCCGCGGCAGCGCCGCTATGGGGTAATTGGTAATTGGTTGATTGGTAATTGGTTGCTGGAAAGCGATGTCGGTGGGCCGGATTTGCAATCCGGCCGAGAGAGAGTCGAGCATGACGTCGAGAATAGACCGCCTACGGTCAGGACATTCCCTTGTCATGTTCGCCACTTTCTCGGCCGGATTGCAAATCCGGCCCACTGAAAGCCCCGCATGTGTTCGTAGCTCTGCCTGGGGACAACTTGCGGGTTGTGAGTGTTCTGAGAAGACGCGGCGCCCCGCGACACTTCCACCCCGCGCAGTCGAGAAGCTCCGATGGAAGGAGAGACTGAATTGTGAAAGCACTACTTAAGCGTATTCTGTACTCCGGATTGCCCGTGCCCGGCGTTTGCCGCTGGGTTATCGCGCGGGCATACCGTGCCGGTGTGTTCTGTGTTGAGTCACTTGCCTTTGCCGGGAAGCTCTTCTGGGTCGAGCCCGTGCTGCGTTCGGTGTGCGAATCCGTGGGCACCGGTCTGCGCGCCGAACGGTTGCCGTACATGCGCGGCCGCGGGCGTATACGACTCGGAAACCGCGTGAACCTGTCGGGGCGCAGTTGCTTCTACTTCATGCACGGCATGGATGTCTCCCCGTCAATCGAGATCGGGGATGACACATTTGTTGGGAACGGTTGCACCTTTTCGGCCGCCGACAGCATTCGCGTCGGGTCGCATTGTCTTATTTCGGCCTGCGTTCGGATCCACGACAACGACGGGCATCCGCTGGACTCCGAACGCCGTCGCGCGGGCGAACCGATCGGCCCGGACGAAGCCGCTCCGGTTGTCATTGAGGACAACGTGTGGGTCGGTGCCGGGGCGACTGTCCTGAAGGGGGTAACGATTGGCGAGAATGCCGTCGTAGGCACCGGTGCCGTGGTCGCCGCCGACGTTGCCCCCAACACGGTCGTCGCCGGGAATCCGGCAAAGGCAGTGAAGACTCTGGGAATAGCCGCGAAAAGGCACGAAGAAGCACAAAAAGGGAGGGAAGAAGGATGACGGGTGGGAGCGTCAATGAACTGTGTGATGCCGTGAGGGAGTGCAGCTTCGGACTGCACAAGTATCTGCGCTCGGGCCACTTGGAAAAGGTCTATGAGAATGGTCTCGCGAATCGGTTGCGAAAGAGGGGGCTCGAAGTTGAACAGCAGTTTGCTCTCTCCGTCCGTGACGAAGACGGGACCGTGCTTGGCGACTACTATGCAGACCTGTTTGTACAAAGGCGGTTAATCGTTGAACTGAAAGCGTGCAAGGGAATCATCAATGAACACGTCGCCCAGCTACTCGGCTATCTTCGTGCTTCTCGCATTGAAAGCGGGCTGCTAATCAACTTTGGTGCACCGCGTCTGTACATCAAGAAGTACGTTCTGTCCGTGTCAGAGCGCGCTCCCTCTTCGACATCCTGATCTCGACGCTACTCTCCTCTTTGTGCCTTTTCGTGCCTTTTTGTGGCGATCATTGGCATGTGTAACCTGGGAGAGACGGTTGCTGTGGGAAGTCCGGTGCGGGAGGCCGAAAGGTGTGGGCAGTGATAGCCGCAAAAAGGCGCGAAGAGGCACGAAGAGGGAGGGGATGAGTCTGATGACTGCGTGTGTTTCCTGGCCTCTTTGTGCGTTCCCGCGATTTCTTGCTGCGATTCAATTGCGGTTGCCATGACAGTTCTTCACTTCTGCAATTTGATCCCCGACAAGGAAGGGGCGTTTGAGCACTTGCTGTGCTGCAATGCCGAGGAGTTTGCGGCGCACGGGGACAGGTACGTCGCTGTCTTCGCGCGGATGCCGATCGAGCCCGTTCGGCAGCGGCTGAAGGCGTCCGGGGCGGTTTTGGAGACGATTCCGGAGTGGAGCGAGGGCGGCGGGCGGGAGCACCCGTGGCGTTTCGTAGTGCCGGCGTTGCGTCTGTTGAAAAGGGAGAGGCCTGACATTGCCGTGGTGCAGTTCGGCAATGAGCTGCCTGCGCTCGCCCTCAGCCTGCTTGGCGACATCAGCGGGCCGAGGTCGGTCAAGTGGTTGTGGGCCCAGGATCAGCAGGTGTGCGACCCCTCTCCCGTGACGTCGCGTGTCAACCGGTTGCGTGTGCTCTCCTGGCGGTTCGATCACTTCCTGGCCGTGTACGACGGCGGCAAGGTATCAATGGCGAAACGCGGTGTGCCGGCCGAGCGCATTACGGCTATCTCCAACTCCATCCCCGATCACACACCGACACGAACGCCCGGCTGGTTGCGGGAGGAGCTGGGAGTGGAGCCGAACAGTCTGTTGGTTGTGAGCGTGGCGTGGCTGGTCAAACGGAAGCGAATGGACTTCGTCATGGACGCGTTTCGCGCGGCGAGTGAAGCGCTGCAGCCCGGTCCCGCCATTCACCTGCTGGTGGTAGGCGACGGTCCGGAACGGGAGAGTCTGCGACGATCGGCCGAAGCCGCGGGCATCGCGTCCCGCGTCAACTTCATGGGATTGCGCAACGACGTACGTGACATCGTCGCCGATTGCGACCTGCTCTTGCACGCGTCGCGGGCGGAGACGTGCACCTTCGTCATTACCGAAGCGATGTGTGCAAGCGTTCCGTCGGTCGTCACCTTTGCGGGCGCTGCGCGCGAGCAGATCGAAGACGGAGTGTCGGGCTACGTGCTCGATCCGGAGGACCGCGACGGGTTCGTGGCGCGCGTGGCTGAGTTGCTTGGGGACGGCGAGCGGCGAGCGGCGTTCGGTCGTGCTGCCCGGGAGCGCTGGTCAGCGCGCTATCGCGTGGAGCTGGCCGCGAAGAAGTACTACGAGATGTACCGGGGACTCGCCGGCGGTTCCCGTTTGTCATCCCGAGCGCAGCGGAGCGGAGTCGAGGGATCTCGGGAATTGGCAACCACGCCGGACGTGCTTGGCAGTTCTCGAGATCCCTCGACTCCGCTCCGCTGCGCTCGGGATGACAGGGCGGGGTTTGAAGCTACCGGCCGGATGACTACAACAGCAAGCGCTCCCCTTCACGTAGTTCACGTCGTGATATCCCTTGCCGCCGGCGGATTGGAGCGGTTGGTGGTAGACTGGACGAGTGCCCGCAACCGGCGCTGTGCGGGGTCGACGAGCGTCTGCTGTCTGGACGAAGAAGGCGAGCTGGCACCTTCGGTTGAGGGGCGAGTCCTGTGCTTGAAAGCCGAACGCTCGCGGCGGCCTTTTGACCTGGGCGCGGTCAAGCGGCTGCGCCGCCTGCTCAGGGATGCCGGGGACGTTGTCGTGCACTCGCACAACGTTGCGGCGTGGCAGTACGTGTCACTCGCT
This sequence comes from uncultured Victivallales bacterium, assembly GCA_964555035.1. GTDB lineage: Bacteria > Verrucomicrobiota > Kiritimatiellia > UBA8416 > CAYOBW01 > CAZKRK01. The sequence goes on from CAZKRK010000172.1 coordinate 6,361, forward strand.
ACGGCGGGCCTGCGTGTCAGACATGTGCACACCGAGCACGGCACGAACGTCTACGCGACCGGATGGCGCAATCGGCTGCGCAACCGGTTCCTGTTGGCTCGGACCGATTGCCTGGTCGCCGTGTCCGAAGACACCGCGCACGCCATTGCGGCGTCGTTCGGCATCGCTCGCGAGCGAATCGCCGTCGTTCCAAATGGCATCGATCCCGTGCCGCCGCTGGCGCGTGACGAAGCCCGGGAGCGACTGGGTCTCGCCGGGGACGCGAATGTTCTGGGTTCGGTCGGGCGTCTGGCGGAGGTTAAGGGCTACGACCGCCTGCTCCCCGTGTTTGCGGAAGTGACGGCGCGGTTGGAATACCCCTGGGTGCTGGTGCTCGTCGGTGACGGTCCGGCGCGACCCGAGCTCGAGGCGCTGACACGATCCCGCGGGTGCGAGGACCGCGTTATTCTTGCCGGCGCCCGCCCGGATGCCCGCGAGCTGATGAAGGCCTTCGATCTCTTCGTTCTGCCGTCGCGCAGCGAGGGTCTTTCGATCGCGTTGCTCGAAGCAATGGCCGCGTCCGTGCCCGTGCTGGTGACCGACGTGGGGGAGAACCGGCTGGTGTTGGATGGCGGGCGCTGCGGCACGCTCTTGCCTGACGACGAACAGGAATGGCCGGATGCGCTGCGGCAGGCGCTCTCTCGAGCGGGCATGTCAAGGCTGGCAGCAATGGCAGTTCCGGCCGCCGAGCGGGTCGCTGACCGTTACTCGTCTTCGACTACGCTTGGCGAGTACGAGCGTTGCTATGCCCAGGGAGCTTCTGAACCATGAGCGAGTCGCTTTTTGAATGTCCCGTATGCGGTTCGGTGGCTGCCGCCGCGTTTGAGACTCCGCACCACAGGGTTGCGCGGTGCCGGCGTCATAGCTGCGGGCATCTGCTTGCCGTTGACGCGAATCCCGACCAGGGGGTCATGCACGAGGGCTCTTGTGGACGCGACTATGGTGTCTACGAGAAACGGGACAGTGTTCTCGTCAAATACTGGCTTAGAAAGAGGTTTCTCCGCAAAGGTTGCAGGCTCCTGGACGTGGGTTCCGGGTCCGGGCACATCCTGGCGGCGGTCAAGCGACTGGTTGACGGCGTCGATGTCTACGCTGTCGAGGCCAGCGAGAGCTATCACGATGGGCTGCGGCAGTTGGGATGCAAAGTTCATAGATCGCTGGAAGAGATTCCGAAAGACGTTGAGTTCGACGCGTGCACGATGATTGAAGTGATCGAGCACCTCGACGATCCCGTCGGTGTGCTGCGAGAGATTCGTCACAGACTGAAACGCGGCGGCAAGGCGTTCCTGACGACACCGGCGGGCGATTACCGCCTGGACCCAGCAGACCCGATGCGGCTTGGCGCCTATGCGGCGGCAGAGCATGTCCAGTTCTTCACGCCGCGCTCGCTGCGTCTCGCCTTGCGTGGCGCGGGGTTTCGCAGGGCGTTCTACCGCTGCGTGCTGGAGATGACGCCGGATGACGACATGGCGGAATCGGACTACGTTTCAATGTGGGCGAAGCGAACGGCAGTGAAGGCCTACTTCAAGTTCCTGCGGTCTGGCGCCCGCCATCTGACGTATTTCGCGATGTGAAGCGGGTAGGAGAGTGGAATGAAGAACAAGCGTTTGGTTCTGGTGGCTGGGGCGGCGGTTTTTGCTGTGGCGTTGGCGGTCAACCTGGCGGTTTGTGTGAAGAGCGGGATGGGGGCGCCGATGGAAAGCGACGCGGAGTATTTCCGCGGGTTGGCGGCGAACCTGGCGGCTGGAAAAGGGTACGTTCTGGGGGAGGGACTGACCTTCTGGCCGGGTGAGCCGACGCTGCGTCGGTTGCCGGGCTGGCCGTTTGTGACTTCGCTCGTCTTTCGGCTGTTCGGGACGTCGGATGGCGTGATGCGCGGGCTCAATGCCGTTATCAATGCGCTTGTGGCGTTGTTGCTGTTCTGCCTGACTCTGCGTCTGTTCAAGTGCCACGCCCCCTGCGACCCTGCGACGCAAGGTCGCAGGGGGCGTGCCCGGGGCCACAACTGCACCGCGGCCGCGCTTGCCGGCTTGGGCTACACCGTGCACCCGACGGCCCTGAGGCTGACTTCCACCGGCTTTTCGGAGCCGCTTTTCCTGTTGCTGGCTGTGGGCGGGGTCTTGTTCTTGATCGCCGATTCGGAGGATGGACGGCGGGGTGTGGGCTGGCGCAGCGCCGCCGGCACTCTGTTGTTTGGATTGGCCTGTCTCGTGCGCGCGAACTACGTGCTGTGGCTCCCGTGGTACGCAGTGTTGCTGGTTCTCGCCAAACGCGGCAGTCTGCTTCGGGACGCCGGCGGCAGGCAGATCGCTGTCGTCGCCCTGGCGATTGCGCTTTTTGTGTTGCCGTCGTCGATGTGGATGCTGCGCAACCGCGCGGTCAGCGGGCATTTCCCCGTCATGAGCACCATCAAGGGACAGACCTTCTACGGCGGCAACAACGAGGTCGTGGCGACACAGGCGCAATTCTGGGGTTACTGGGTCTTTCCAAACGAGATTCCCGACGAGCACCCGATGGGGGGACTGGCCAAGAACATGTCGGAATGCGAAGTCGATGCTTACTACATGAAGAAGGGCAAGGCCTTTATTCGCGCGAATCTTGCGGCGATGCCGAAACTCTGGCTGGGGAAGCTCATACGCGCTTACGTGCCTGTGCCGTGGACTCGCAGTATCGGCACGCTTGTTGTCAGTGCTTTCCGGTGGGTACTGTACCTCTCTGCCGTGATTGGCTTTGTCGTTGCGGGAAAGAAGTTGTCGGCGGTCTACGGGCGCTGTCTTGCCGCGATGGTGCTCACAAGTGCCGTAACCGTGCTCGTGTTCTGGGGTTGTGCGCGGTTCGCCTTTGCGGTCGAGCCGTTCCTGTTGCCGCTGTGCGGCGTGGCGGCTGTCGGGCTGTGGGGCAAATGGCGGAGGCGGCATCCGTAGCGCGGAAATCCTGTCCCGCCTTCGCCGAGCTAGACGGTGTCCGAAAAGCCCCTGGAGACGGCGGTCCTCCGCCGTTACAAGCAAATGTGAGTGCACGTGGTGAAACAAAGGAGGAACTTCGTCTGTTTCTGTTTCCGTACGTGCCCACCTCTTGCTCGTAACGGCGGAGGACCGCCGTCTCCAGGTTCAATTGACAGGCGCTTTGAGAACGCGAACCCTCTTCGGATGGAGTCGAGCCGCGGCGGGGCGGGCCGGATGAGGGCGGTTCCTATAGCATAGATTCGTGAACAAACAGCGAGACAAAAAGACGCTTCTCTGTCTGCGCATCGCGGGTGCGGCGATGTTTGCCGCCGCGTTGGCATTGCTGCCGGGGTTTGTCGTCGGGCGTGCGTTGCCGGAGGGGCAGGAGGAGCTGCGCGACGGTTTCGTGCGGGGGCTGTGGATCCTGCGCGTTCTTGTTGGTGCGGGCGGGGCTCTGCTGGCGGCGTGGCCGCGCGGTGTGCTGATGCTGGTCAGTGGCGCCGGCGGGGAGTCGGATACGTGCGCCGGTCGCTCGTGGTCGAGGGTCGACACGGCAATTGCCGCGGGGCTTGTCGTGGTCGCATTTGTCCTGCGTTGTCCCGGAATCGACCAGAGCTTCACGTTTGACGAGTCGTTCCTGGTGAGTGCGCTGATCACAAAGAACCCCATTCGCATCTTCTTCCATCCGACGGGCAGTTCACACGCGCTGCACACGGTATTCGCGAATATGCTGGTCGGCTTGTTCGGACTCTCCGAGACTGCCGTTAGACTGCCGGCCCTGCTCGCCGGCACGCTCGCCCCGGCCGTACTGTACGCCGTCGCTCGTTGCGGATCGCGGTTGATCGGGGTAAAGGCCGGAGCCATTCTCGCGCTCACTCCCTGCCACGTGTGGTATTCCCAGGAGGCCAAAGGCAACGCCCCGCTGGTGCTGGTTGTGATTCTGTCGTGGCTCTGCCTGTGCTCGCTGCGGCACCGCTGGCGTTGGCGCGCGGCGACAGGTTACGTTCTGTGTCTGTTCCTGTCCGGCATGGCGCACCTGTCGGGCATGCTGGTTGTGTTCGGTCAGCTCCTGGCGGCGCTCTTGTGCGCGGCATTGGCGCGCGGCGACACGAGACGGCAGTGTCTTAGAATCGCCGCGCTTCATCTGCCGGCCGTTTACCTTGTCGCCGTGCTCTATGCTCCGATCGTCCCGTTCCTTACGGGACGGGGCGAGACGATGTCCGCCATCGAGGGAGCGGCGAGCCTCCCGTCCGTCATTGCTTCGGTCTGGCGGGATTTTACCGCGTTGAACGTCAGTGCCGGGTACGCCTTGGCGCTGGCGCCCTTTCTCCCGTTCGGGGTGGCGACGCTGTGGCGGGGCAACCGATTGCTCCTGCTGAACGCGGTTGTCCCGCTGGCGCTGAGCCTGACGCTTGTCAAGACGGCCGGTCTGTTCTCGTATTCACGTTACCAGATGTTCTTCCTGCCGGGGCTTGTGCTGCTTGTCGGCGCGGGGATAGTCGCGGCGTTCGGCCTGATTCGCAGAGTACGTGTTGCGTTTCCGCGTGAGGGGTTGACCGCGCTGTGTGTGTTTCTTGCGGCGCTGGGCGCCCTTGGCTACGGCGTGAGTTTGAGGGACTACTATTCGCGACCCAAGGCGACGTTCAAGGGCATCGCACGCCACCTGGCCGAGGAACACGGGGGAGTTCCCGTGTATGTGCCGGGTGCGAGCAAGCAGCGTTATCCCGGTCTCGGCTTCACGTCGTATCTGGAATCGTTCCACACGGACGCCGAGCTCTCCGAACTGCTCACGGCGCTTGCCGCGGACGGAGCGGTGGCGGTCGTCGCTGTCGACCCGATGTTCCTGGCGTCCGGCTATCCGGTTCTGAACCGGCTGGTCACAACGCGGACGTTCCCGCACGAGGAGTTTGTCTGCCACGGGGAGCTCGATCAGTACCGGGTGCAGCACAGCGTGGTGTATATTCTTCCGGCCGTGACATTTCGCAACTGGGCAAGTCAGCGATGAAGGTGCTGACGGTTTCGAATCTGTTTCCGCGTCCTGACCGCGTGCAGGCCGGCCTGTTCAATGCGCAGCTCTTTCGGGAGATGGCTGTGCGGTCGGAATTGTGCAACATTTGCCTTGTCGCGGAATGGCGTTGCTGGCGCTGGGCGGCGATTCGCGCCTGGCAGTGTCCCGAGGCAGAGCCTTTTCCGACGCGCTACGAACCGGCGTTCTACGTTCCGGTTTTCGGGCGCAACACTTCGCATCGCAGCTACCGGTCTGCCGCGGCAGCATTGGCCGAGGCAGCCAAGGGTTGCGATGCAATCTATGCGTCCTGGCTCTATCCGGATGGGGTGCTTGCCGCCCACGTCGCCCGGGAACTCGGAGTCGCGTGCTGGCTGATGGTCCTGGGCAGCGATACGTATCACCTTGACGTCGTTTCGCGAAGACGCGCCATTCGCGCCGCCTGTCGCGATGCGCGCGGGATCGTGTGCGTCGCGCGACACCTGGCCGAGCGGCTGGTGCGCAATGGAATCGAGGCCGGAAAGGTCCACGTCGTTTCGAATGGCGTGGACACCGAGCGTTTTCGTTTTCGTTCCCGCGGGGAAGCACAGGGAAGTATCCGTACGGCCGGTGAGACCTGGGGCGCCGAAACGCGAAGGGCGCTGTTTGTCGGGAACCTGGTGCCCGAGAAGGGCGCGGACCTGCTGATCGCCGGGTGGGCGCGATTTGTCAAGCGGGTGCAATCGCCGGGGCGATACCGCTTGTACATTATTGGTGACGGGCCGATGCGCGGGGAGCTGCAGACGCAGGCGGAGGTCTCGGGAGTGGCGCACAGCGTTCGCTTCGTAGGCAGTCGTCCCCACGCCGAGATTCCATTCTGGCTCAATGCGTGCGACTGTCTATGCCTGGTGAGCCGTACGGAAGGGATGCCGAACGTCATCCTGGAAGCGCTTGCAAGCGGAACTCCCGTTGTGGCGGCACCGGTCGGCGCGTGCGCAGAGATGCTGTCCGGCGAGCCGTGTGCGCGCCTTGTCGATGCGTACGACCCGCACGAACTTGGAAGCGCTCTGTACGATGTCCTCCACTCCCCCCAGGACCGCGCGGCCATGGCGGCAAGACACCGCGGACGGACATGGGGTGCTGTGGCGGAGGAGGTCCTTGGATTGATGGGAAGCTGAAATGTCCAATGCTCAATACTCAATGTTCAATGCTCAAGTGAACTTCCGGCCAAGCAACGCCCCAAGGCGTGTGGTGCCTTGGACAACTCGGCAGGGAGACTGCAAACCGCCCCGTCATCCCGAGCGAAGCGGAGCGGAGTCGAGGGATCTCGGGCATAGGAAACCACTCCGGACGTTATCGCATGTCTTGAGATCCCTCGACTCCGCTCCGCTGCGCTCGGGATGACGGGGCAGGCGTGTAGTCTCCGGTCAGGCATGAAGATCCACATCACATCCTGCGACATGGGGGAGAAGACCTACCGCGAAAAGGAACTGCGGCTACGTCATCTCCACAGTGTGGCCGCCGTTCCGCGGCACGAGCTTGTCGAAGATCCCGCCGTGGCCGACCTGATCCTGGTCGGTAATCTCTGGGACGACGACTGGTACCGCGTCGTTCGGGATGACCGCGTGCTGAACCGATACCCGGACAAGTGCTTCGGCATCGACGACATCGACCAGCCCGCCGTCCTCATCCGGGGCGTTTATTCCGGCGCAGAGCGAAACATCTTCAATTTCGGACGCGTGCGGACGGGGTCCTACGACCTGTACCAACGTGGCTACCTCAATCCCTTCGTCAGGGAATTCGCCGAACGGCGGGAGCAGGCGGAGAAACGCTATCTCTTCTCGTTTATCGGCCGGGCGGAAACGCATGCCATGCGGGAACGGCTCTGTCGGTTGGACTTCTCCAGGGACGATGTGCTGGTTGAAGACAGTGGACAGGTGTTCGATAACTACGACTACTACAGCAACGAGCATGTGGAGCGACAGAAGCACTTCGCGCGCGTTCTCCTCGAATCGAAGTTCACGCTTTGTCCCCGGGGGCGCGGCGTATCGAGTGTGCGCCTTTTCGAGGCGTTGGAGCTGGGCGTGTGCCCGGTGATCATCTCGGACGGATGGTTCCCGCCGCCGGGTGTCGACTGGGACAGTGTTGCCCTGCGGGTTCGGGAGAGGGATGTCGATCGCATCGAGGAAATAGTCGCGACGCACGAGGGGGAATACCAAGCCCTCGGGCGCCGTGCGCGCGAAGCGCATGAGGCACACTTTGCCGAAGACCGGTACTTCAACTACGTCGTAGACGCCTGTCTCGATATCCGAGCGAAGCAGGCCGTCCCGGAGCGCTGGTTCTGGCGCCTGCGGCACGTCAACATGCTGTGCCACCGGCTGCGCAGGAAGGTGACGCCGGGGATGTGGTAGCTGAAA
>CAZKRK010000172.1:13845-15608 GCA_964555035.1 uncultured Victivallales bacterium
GCTGAAAAGCTGAAACGCTGAAATGCTGAAATGCTGAGAAACGGGGAAGCTCCGTGAGTGACTTTGTAATGATCGCCAACGCCTGGGCGGCGGGTGAAGACAATCCGACCAGCAAGCATCGAATTGCGCTTGAGCTGGCGCGGAAGGGACACCGCGTGCTGTGGGTGGAAGGGGCGGGGATGCGCCGTCCGAGCCTGGGGTCTGGCCATGATCGCGGTCGGATCGCTCGCAAGCTGCGCGCCGCGAGTCGCGGTCCGCGCGAGGTCCACGAGAGAATCTGGGTTGTGACGCCTCTGCTGGTACCCATCCCCTCAAGAGCAGCAGTGCGGTTGCTGAACGGTTGGATCTATCGCGCGGCAATGCAGGCTACTTGTCGCCGCCTGGCGTTTGCTTCACCCGTGCTGATCAACTACGTGCCTGTTCTGGCTGACGCCATGAAGAGATGGCGCGGCGGGCGGGTCGTCTACCACTGCGTCGACCGCTGGGATGCGTTCGATATGTATGACTCGGCCATGATGGCAGAGGTGGATCGACAGTGCTGTGAGCGGGCGGACATTGTCATCGCATCGTCGCAGACGCTGCTGGAACGCTGCCGGCGTCACAGTCCCAGCGCACACCTTGTCATGCACGGCGTGGACTACGATCATTTCGCAACGGCGCTCGATGCGCCGGCGCGACCCGACGATTTGCCTGCGGGACCGGTGGTGGGCTTCTTCGGTTTGCTTTCGGAATGGCTGGACCAGGAGCTCGTCCTGCGCCTTGCCGACGAGCTGCCCGACGCTCAGCTCGCGCTGATCGGGACGGCCGACGTGGATGTCAGCCGTCTCGAGACTCGCGAGAACATCCACTTGCTCGGACCGAGACCGTTCAGCGAGTTGCCCCGGTATGTCGCCCGTTTTGCTGTCGGCATCATTCCCTTTGTCGTGAACGAGTTGACGGTGGCGGTGAATCCCATCAAACTGCGGGAGATGATGGCGGCGGGGTGTCCCGTCGTGTCTTCGGCCATGCCCGAAGTGGCCAAGTACGCCGATCTCGTGCGGCAGACAGTGGTCGTTGCCCGTGATCGGGATGAGTTTGTCGATGCCGTGAAAGCGCGCCTGGCCCAAGCGCCGGATGTTACCGAACGCCGCAGGCTGAGCGAGAGAATGAGAGACGAAACGTGGGAGGCCAAGGTCGCGCAGATCCTTGCCGTGCTGGAGAGTGTGCCATGACTTCGTTTGGGTTGATTAGGTCCGACATACGGGCAAAGGCGGATTGGCTGTATGGCGGGACTGAACCGAGGAACATCCTGAAAGCGTTCTGTACCGACGGGACCTTTGCGATGATCGTTTACCGGTTGATGCAGGCTTGCCACCGGCTGAGGCTTACGCCGGTTGCGATGCTGTTCAACAAGCTGAATGTCGTCTGTGGACAGTGCATCATCGGACGGGGTGCGGAATTCGGTTCGGGTTTTGTCCTTATCCATAGCCAGGGGATTGTGATCAATGCCAGTGCGCGCGGTGGACGCAACGTCAAACTTGAGCACCAGGTGACGATTGGTGCGGAAAAGGGAGAGTCGCCCACGCTTGGCGACGAGGTATTTGTCGGGGCCGGCGCCAGAATCGTGGGGGGGGTTTGCGTCGGCGATGGTGCGCGCATAGGCGCGAACGCGGTGGTTGTCGACGATATCCCGAGCGGCGCTACGGCCGTCGGCATTCCCGCTAGGACGATTGAGGGGCAGGACGATTGAGGGGCAGGACGATTGAGGGGCAGGACGATTGAGG
>CAZKRK010000173.1:0-15487 GCA_964555035.1 uncultured Victivallales bacterium
TGCGCCCGCAAGCCCTGGAGCGGAGCGGAAGGGCAAGGGCGGGCGGAGAGTGAGCGAGCCCGGCGGGGGCCACTCTGCAGGTGCAACAGATCGCAGGTGCGCCCGCAGTCGGGAAAGATGGGTTGCTCGCACCCAGGCATTGTGATAGGTACGTTGCCATGACTTGTAACCACCCAGTTTTGGCGGGTCGGCGCGTTGTTTGGCTGCTTTTTGCCGCGGTGTTGTTGCTCGCCGGTGCGCATGGCGTACGCGGTGACGAGACCTCGGACCGCATCTGCAGGCAGCTCGCGGAGTCACCGCGGGATCGCGATCTCCTTGACATGTTGAAGGCGACAATCCCGAGCGCTTCGCCGGCGGAACAGGCACGTTTGACGGTGATCTACTGTCTCGGATTGCGTTTTCTGGGCGATTCGGCGGCCGCCGCATCGCTGCAGGGGTTTGCCGTGCGGCGCTACCCCGACTGCGAGTATCTGAAGTATCTCGGCAGCAAGTACACCACCGATAATTGCACGGCCTGCCGCGGGAGTGGAAAGGCCGGCAGCGCTTGTGCGACATGTGGCGGCGGCGGCAAGTGTCCGACCTGCGGTGGCTCGGGCGGCAAGACAATCAGCGGGCTGAACGGGCGGCGGAAACTCTTTCCCTGCGGGAAGTGCCGCCGCAGCGGTCGTTGCGGCGATTGCGCCGGGAATGGCCGTTTGACCGGTGTCTGTGGGCGCTGTCGTGGTTCGGGTGGCGCCGATTCGCCCGAGAAGATCAAGCGGATCTACGTTGCCATGCTGAAGAAAGACCAGGCCGGTCTCAAGTCGGCGTCGACCCGGACGCGCACGCGCACCGTATCCCGCCCGACTCCCGAACCGACGCCGTACACGGGGCCACCGATCGACAATGCGGCGGCCAAAGCCGAGATGGACGAGTACATGCGGACAATCAAGGACCTGGCTCGTCAGCACAACCTCAAGATGGCGGTCCGAACCGATATGAAGCGCGTGGCGGACGACAGGCTGCGCTACAAGGGCCGGCTCTTCAAATCCCGCGGTTACCTGCACCAGGCCTCATTCCGGCGCGTGTTGATTGCTCCGGCCGCGTCGACCGACCTGGGTCGGGCGTTGGAGTTCATTCCCCACTCACGTGAAGTCGGCGAGGCGCTCATGGGAGTCTCCAAGGCGATGGGCGGCAGCGGCAACGTGATGGTGACCTATGGCGTCGTCAACGAACAGAACCTGACGCTGTTCGAGATGGAGAAGCTGTAGGCGGCGGGATCTTGGACAATTCGGGGGTGGAAACGGCAGAAGTGTTCAATGCTCAACGTGGGTGGCTGATTGACTCAGGTACCCCCAACATCTTGGGCCGGATGTCGATTGACGATTCTCGATTTGTGATTGTTGATTTCTGAAGTGGGGCCCGCGGAAAACGTGTTGTCGGATCCGTGACATAGTCGATTTAGGCCACGATGCCTCAGAATTCCGGCAATGCGAAGCTACACATCTACTTCACAACGAGATGGAGGGCGAGCGTCCTCGCGAGCCGGCCCCGAGACTTTGTGAACGAACTTCCGGGACATCGCACTAGGAGGATCTCTCCAGCGCCTCTGCCAGGGCGCAGTCGCTGCAGTCGGTGGTGCTGTCCAGGCAGAAGTCGTGAAATATCTGGATGAGGCCCTGCTGGCGGAGTCCGGTGCGGTAGAGGGCGGGGTTGTGGTCGGGCCCGAAGAGCGAGTGCGCCGTCTGGCGGACGATGGCGTTGTCTTCGGCGGCCGGCAGGGCTTTGACGAGGGGGGCTGCATCGCGTCCCTCGGCTGCGAGGAGGGGCACGACCAGGTTGGTTACGACGGATGCGATTCGGCCGCGACCGATTATCGCCACGGGGCGGGGCGCGGGTTTGCCGCCGAGAGCGAGATGCCGGTTCCAGAATTCGATTTCGCGGCTGTGCGCGTCGACGTGCCGCTTGACGGCCTGGAACCATCGGCGAGGCGCATTGGTTGGGAGGGAGAGGATTGTCTCGTACAGAGATTCACGTGATGCGAAGAGGGATGCGGCCCCGGCCAATCGGCGCAGAGGGTGGTTGTGAGGTCGTTGGTTGGCGAGGGTCCAGTCGGAAACGTCCATGGAGCGATGCTCCCAGCGGTCGCACATTTTCCACCAGTGGTCCCAGAGTGCGCGCACGAAGGTGTTGGTGTCGTTGTTCCATGACCGGCTTGTTGTGTTCGGCAGCAGGCCGGCCACTCCGAGCAGCATGGCGTACGCGGCGTGCGGGTCGTTCGTTGCGGTCCGGCGCAGCTGCCGCAGCGGTACGATTGACGCCAGGCGGCGAAACGGTGCGCGATTGTGCTTGTAGCCTAGCGCGCACATGAACTCCGTGTAGAATACCTCTTCGGCGGGCAGTGCAAGAGTATCGACGGCCAGTGCGAGGCGTTCGGCCTTGGCGCGCATGCGGGCCTCGCCGGCTGCATCGAGGATGGCCAGGCGTTCGTCCGGAGTGCGCGCAGCCATGAGCCGGCCGCAGCGGTGGGGGGCGCCGCCGCGCGCGGCGTATGGATAGGCGGTTACGTCGATGTCTTCGAAGCTGAAGGCAGGATTGCGTTTCAGCGGCGTACTCAGTGCGCATTGGATGGCGCCGGCGGGAAGCTCGTCTTCGGGGATCGATCCTGCGAAGAAGGTCACGTGCGCGATTACGCGCGAGTAACGCGGGTCGTCAGCGTGGCCGTGCTGTTTCCAGTCGTCGGATCGAACGTGGATTTCGATATCGCCCTCGAGGCGGCGGCGGTGGGGGCCGACGAGCAGGACGGCGTTGAGGAAGTCCGGTCCTGCTTCCAGGTTCCAGCGTCCCGGTGACTCCACGGCAAGCAGTTCGCCTTCGCCGGTGACGAGTTCACGCGGACGCAGGCGGTTGTCGAACCAGACGCATTGAAGGTGGCGTTCGCTGTAGCTGAAGCTCCTTGGGCGGGGGCGCGATTCACAGATACGCCCGGGCGCGGCGCGGGTCAGGGCGTCGTAGGCGCCGGCGCGGGGGAAAAACCGGTTCAAATCCGGCTGTTCGGCTATCGTCCCGATACACATTCGGTGAAACTCCCCTGAGATCGAACGCCCGCGCTTGACTGGCCGGCGACAGGGTTCATAATACGCGGTTGTTCCTATCAGTCAACTTTTGCGGGGCCGGCATGATTCGCGTCCAGAACCTGACCAAACGCTACGGCGGTAAAACGGCTGTCGACAACCTGTCCTTCGAGGTCGAACCGGGGGAAATCGTGGGTTTTCTGGGTCCGAACGGGGCGGGCAAGACGACGACGATGAGGATTCTGTCGTGTTACCTCCCGGCGAGCGGCGGGCGGGCGTCGGTGGCGGGGTACGACGTATTCTCCGAGTCGCTGGAGGTCAGGCGCCGCCTGGGTTACCTGCCCGAGAACGTGCCACTCTACGGTGATATGCGTGTGCGCGAGTACCTGAAGTATCGGGCTTGCCTGAAAGGCTTGTCGGGTGACCAGCTCTCGCTGTGTGTCGATCGGGTCATCGAGGATTGCGGGTTGAGAGATGCGCGCCGGGCGATGATCTCGCGGTTGTCGAAAGGCTATCGCCAGCGGGTCGGACTGGCGGATGCGCTGGTGCACAACCCGCGCCTGTTGATCCTGGACGAGCCGACGATCGGACTCGACCCGAACCAGATTCGTCACATCCGTTCGCTGATCAAGAACCTGGCCGAGACGCACACGGTTCTGCTGTCGAGTCACATTCTGTCGGAAGTGGACATGATCTGCGAGCGCGTCCTGATCATCAAGGAGGGGCGGATCGTGGCGACGGGATCGCCGGAGGAGCTATCGCGTGTGCTGCGCGGCGGGATGCAGGTTACGGTCGAAGCTCGGGGTGACGCGGCCGCGATCGGGCTCTGCCTGGAGTGCGTGGGGGCGGTCGAGAAGGTAGTGTGTGTGCCCGAGGGGGAGTGGTGTTGTTTCACGTGTACCTGCAAGCCGGGCAGCGATCCGCGCGAAGAGGTGTTTGCGTTGTTCGCGGAGCATCACTGGCCCCTGCGCGAGCTGCGTTCCGAGCGGCGGAACCTGGAGGACGTCTTTGTGGCGGTGACGGCGGAGGACGGCGCGATGGAGGAGGGCCTGGAGGCATCCGAACCCGTCGAAAACGGGGAGGGCGCTGCGTCCGGGGGCGGTACGAGCGACTCCACGAGCGACTCCACGAGCGGCGAAGATGTCGGTGAGAAGGTCGGAGTCGGCGCATGAGCAACTTCCTGACAGTCTGGAAGCGCGAGGTCACGGCGTGTTTCTATTCGCCCGTCGCGTACGTGACGATGGTGATTTTCCTGGCGGTTTCGGGGGCGACGTTCATGACGGAGATTCTGCGAAGCGAGGGTGAGGGCGAGTCGCTTTCGATTATCCTGTTTGCGTCGGTCATAATCTGGGTGACGGTGCTGATTACCGTGATCGCGATGCGTCTATTTGCGGAAGAGAACCGGTCGGGCACGCTTGAGACGCTGATGACGGCGCCGGTTACGGAAGTCGAGGTCGTGCTGGGCAAGTATGCGGGCGCGATGTCTTTTCTGGTGGTGGTCCTGGCTCCGGCGGTGGGGAATGCCTACCTGCTGGCGCGTATGAGTCCGGGACTGGAAAGCGTTGACTCGGGCGCGGTGTTCGGCGGTGCCGCCGTTCTGATCCTGGTGTCCGGACTGTGCATGGCGATCGGTCTGCTTGTGTCCTTGATGACGTCGAACCAGATCGTGGCGGCGATCGGGACTTTCTGTGCGATCTGGGTGGTACTGCTGTTCGGGTGGATGGCCTCATCCCTGTCCCTGCTGCCCGACCGGATTATCGAGTACGTGGGAACGATGACCCAGATCGAGGACTCTGCGCGAGGTTCGGTCGATTCTCGTCCGGTGGTGCTGTACGTGTCGACGACGGCGTTCATGCTGTTCGTTGCGGTGAAGAGGTTGGAGTCACGACGCTGGAAGTAGAGGCGGCAAGAGCGATGACGGGCAAAGACGGCAAAGGCGCAAGGTTGGGGTTGTGGCGAGCGCGCGGGGTTCGCATGGCGACCGGGCTGAATGTTCTGGTCTCGGTTGTTCTCGCGCTGTGCGTGCTGCTGATGGTGAACTACCTGTCGTTCCGTTACCATACGCGGTGGGATTTCAGCTGGGAGAGCTACTACCGCTTGTCGGACCGCACGACGAAGTTGATCGAGAGTCTTGAGGGCGACGTGAGCGTCCTGGTTTTCTTCCGGCGGGGTGACGCGCTTTACAATGACGTGCGCCGATTGCTGAAGGAGTATGAGTACGCCGCCGACCGCAATCCCGAGTTCACGCTGGGCATCGAGTTCATCGATCCCGAGAGAGACGTGGTGCGTACGCGCGAGCTGGCCGAGGAGTACGGCCTGGCGGAGTCTTCGGTGGTGGTGTTCGAATGCGAGGGACGGCGCAAGCACGTGCGCGCGGCGGACATTATCGACCAGCAGTTGCAGATGGTAGGCGAGGGGCGGGCGGTTCGTAAGATCGTCGCTTTTCGGGGTGAGCTGGTTTTCAGCTCGGCTATCCAGAACGTGACGCAGGCCACACGACCGACGGTGTATTTCCTGACGGGGCATGGGGAGCGGGCGATCGAGGAGTACGGCAACACGTCGGGTGGATACTCGCGTCTGGCGGGCATGTTGCTTCGCGACAACATGGTTGCGCATTCCCTGTTTCTGGCGGAGTCCGGGAGGGTGCCGGACGACTGCTCCGCCCTTGTGATTGCGGGCCCGCGACGGCGTGTTTCGGAAGCGGAGAGCGTCATGATTGCGAGGTACCTCGAGGGCGGTGGACGCCTGATGTTTCTGCTGGACGGGTGCAGCGATACGGGACTCGACGCCCTGGCGGAGAAGTGGGGCGTGAAGATCGGTCGCGACATGGTTTGCGGCATGACGCTGAAAGACGCGCCCGGTTCGCTGGTGGTGCGGCACTACGGCAAGCATTCGATCACGGAGAACATGCGCGGTCTCGGTATTGTGCTGTACCAGCCGTGTTCGGTGGAGACGAGTGACGCGGCGGGCACGTCTCCCGATGCGCCCGACCGGCCGCGTGTGACCCTTCTGGCGGCGAACGCCGAGAGCGGCTTTCTCAATGCGGATCCCGACGAGAATCCGCCGCGTTTCGACAAGGACGTGGACCGTCCCGGTCAGGCGTCGGTTGCGGTTGCCGTGGAGAGGGGGGCCGTGAAAGGGATCGAGGAGGAGATCAAACCGACAAAGCTGGTGGTGATTGGCGATGCGGAGTTTGTGTCAAACCTGGCCTTGACGAAGGGGATGGGCGGCAACAGGGACTTCTTCATGTGCGCGCTGAACTGGTTGGTGGAGCGGGAGGCGATGATGGCGATTGCTCCCAAGCCGCCTGACGAGTTGCGGCTGGACATGGATCGCAGGCAGGTGAGCCGCGCCTTTCTGACCGTTGTTTTCGCCTCCCCCGGCGTAGCCGCGGTTCTGGGCATCCTGGTGTGGTTGAGCCGGAGGCGGTGACCGTCGATATGCGATTGAGGACGACATTCTGGCTTTTAGTGGCCGTGGCGGCAATGGCGGCCGTGATCTGGTACGTGGATCATGCGCCGCGCAGACGACCGGCGCCGGCTGGCGGCCCTCTGCTGACGAGAACGGCGGACCGGGTGGAGCGTCTCAGTCTCGTACGGCCGGAGGGGAGAATAACCTGCGAGAGGGTCAAGGGTGACTGGCGGCTGGCGTATCCCGTTGCCGCACGGGCCTATGCCGTGGAGATGGACCGCATTCTGGCCGTGCTGGGGGGACTCAGGCGCGAGGAAATCGTGAGTGAGTCCGAGCGTGTCAACCGCGGGCTGACCCTGGCGGACTACGGGTTGGATGCGCCGCGCGTGAAGATAGTGCTGGCGGGACCGCTGGGGAGCGAGGAGATATGGGTAGGGCACGATGCGCCTCTGGATCGGCGGGTCTATGTCAAGGTTGCGGATGAGAAGGCGGTGATTGCCACGGGGCGTTCGATTCGCAGCGTGCTGATGGACAAGGCGCAACAGCTGCGTGACCGGCGCGTCTTTTTCGGCCAGCCGGGCGAGACTGTGCGCTTTGGCATTAAACGGCGTCAGCACGGCTTCGTGCAGGTGGCCCACACGCCGACCGGGTGGGTTGTGCAGCAGCCTTTGCCCTCTCCGGCACGCGCCGATGAGGGCCAGGTCATGGCGCTGCTGGGGGGGCTGTTCGCGTTGCGCGTGAAGCAGTTTGTGTGGGACCCTCCGGTCGACGACGGGCGGGGGGCGAGTACGGCGGCCGAGGATCTGGGGGGGCAGGCCAAGGTCGAGACTTACCGCCTGGCAGAGGACGAAGCCGTGGCATCCGTCACGCTCTGGCTCGAAAGTGAAGAGGTCGGGCGCGAGCTCCTTATCGGCAAAGCGGTCGAGGCCGAGGGGCGCCACGAAGTGTTCGCGCGGATTGAGGGGGTAGACTCTGTCTTCACGCTGGACAAGCGCGTTGTCGACCTGCTGACGGTGGATCTGAATCAATTGCGTGATCGGCGGGTTTTTGCACTCGAGGCCGGCGAGGTACAGGGGTTGGCGTTGACTTGCGGTGACGAGCGTCTGCAGCTGGCAAGCGATCCTGCCGCGGGATGGATGATTCGCGATCCTGTGCAGTGGCGGGCCGACGGGGAGTTGGTTGCGACGATCGTGAAGCGGCTGGTAGGGCTCGAGATCAAGTCGTTTGTGGCCGACGTGACGCCGGACAAGCTGGCGGATATGGGCCTGGTCCCGCCCGCGTGCACCATCACGCTCAATCCGGCGCCGGAATCGAGTGCCCCGGGCGAAGCACGGCCTGAGCGACCGGCGATGCAGGGTGACCGGTTGCACCCCGCTCCGCTCGAAATCGGCAATGTGACCGACGAACAGAAGTCCTGCTTTGTCAGGTTCAGGAGTGGCGCCGGCAGCGTCGACAGCAGCGTTTTCGAGGTGGCCGCCGGGGACGTCAGGTCCTTTGTCCCGCTGGAGGAGCCGTGCAATCCGTTGCAGTACCGTGACCGCACGATGCTTGCCCTGCCGATCGACACCGTGCGCCGGGTTACGTTGACGCGGAAAGGCCGGACGCAGACTGCGCAGCGCGGGGAGACGGGTGAGTGGGAGGCGGCGAGCCCCACCAACAGCGTTGACCGCGAGGGGCTGGGCAATCTGTTGTATTTCGCGTCGAACCTGCGCGCGGTGCGAGTGGAAGCCCTGAACCCGCGGACGCTGGTCCCATACGGCCTGGATGCTCCCGAGGTGAGCCTTACCTTCGGGCTGACCGGCGAAGCCGGCATCCGCAAGACGCTGTTGTTCGGACACCGCGCGCGCACGACCGGGATCTTTGCCATGGTGCAGGGCCAGGACGTGGTCTTTGTCCTGGACCGCTCCCTGGTCGAGGTGGCGACGCGGGATCTGATTCGGCCGGTTGAGTCCGGCAAGCAAGAGGCTTCCCCGTGAGGCCGGACAGCGACGCAGGCGAAAGATACGCGTACCGCTCGTCCGGCCGTCCCAGTTTTCCGAGACGGTTTGCGAGTACGGTGTTGCTGCTGGTGTGCGGTGCGTTGGTGTACACGCATGCGGTGGGGATTCCGCGGTGGGTCGTACGACTCATGCGCGAGGAATTGGCCGAGGCAGGGCTGGCTTTCGAGGCGTCAACCGTCCGGCTGGACGTGCGGCGGGGAGTCGTGTTGGCCGATGCGCGGCTGTTCCGAGTGGGGGTCATCGGTCCGCCCGCCGCCGAGGCCAGGAACATCGTGCTCGGTCTGGACGTCTTCTCGTTTCTCCGTCAGGAGTCGGCGTTGAGCAGCGTCATGATCAGTGACGGCTGCCTGCGCCCGTCAATGCTGTGCGAACGCGAGCCGGAGCAGGCCGAGTCCAGGCGCGTCGGCAGGGGCGGGGTGCCGGCGAAAGTGCGGGTGACCCTGGAGCGGAGCGAAGTCCTGGGGATCGGCGTCGAACGCTTGACATTTCTGCTTGAGGATCGCGGGAATACGCTGGCGTGCCGCGAGGTGACCGGGAGACTGCGGCGCGGCGATATGGCGGGCGACGTGAGCGGTTCGCTGTCGTGCAACATGGCAACGTGTGTGCTTGATGCGCACTTCGAGACCCAGTTCGACCCTCATCTGGTGCTGCCCGTTTTCGAGTATTTCGAATTGCCGGTTACCGCCAGGCTGATCAGGCGTTTTGACTTCGGTTCGACACCGCCCCGTTGCGAATTCAACATCCATTCCGAGTTCGGGGATTCGTCGTCGACGGCCCTGGACGGATCGTTCTGGTTCAGGGATACGTCCTACGAGGGAGTCGAGCTTCTGCGGGGGGATGGGAGCCTGCACGTGACCATGGCGGGCCCGAGCTGCGTTGTCGTTGTGGACCCGTTGTTCCTGGTAAGGCCCGAGGGCATGGCCCGGGGCGGATTCACGCTCGACTACGACCGCGACATGGTCGAGTTTCACGCACGCAGCGCGCTTCATCCGGCAGCGCTGAGCCGGCTGATCGGCGTTGCCACGAACGAGGTTGCGGAATGGACGTTCGACGGTCCCGTATCGATGAGTGCCGAGGGCGCCGCCGACCTGACGGGGTGGGAGCGAATGGACTTCACGATGGAGGTGGCGGGGCGGAAGTGGGGTTATTCGAACCTCGTAGCCGAGTCGTGTTCCTGCGAAGCGGTGTTCAATGGTCCGACGATCACGGTTTCGGACGTCAAGGGTGTCCTGTTCGATGGCGAACTTGAAGGAGAGGCGCGCTTCGTGGCGCCGGTCGGCGATGCTACCAACACGCTGTACAGTTACAAGGCATCGCTGTACCGGGCCGATTTCGAGCAGGTGGCGCGTCTGCTGGCCGGCGAACAGGAGGACGAGTACCAGGGGCGGTTCACGATGCTGCTGAATGCGTCGGGACACATGGGGGAGGACTACGCGGAGGTCATGGTCGGTTCGGGGAGGTTGGGCGTTGACGATGGCCGCGTGTTCATGTTGCCGGTTTTCGGAGGGCTCTCGAAGTACATGACCAAGATTATCCCCGGGCTGGATTTCGTGTTGAAGCAGACGGACGCATCGACGGAATTCACTATCGCGGGCGGACGGGTGCGGAGCGAGGAGATCAATATCAAGGGTGATGTGCTGAGTCTCGGGGGCAAGGGGGCGTATCGCTTCGACAGAGAGCTTGAGTTCGAGGTGCAGATCCGCCTGTTGAAGTCGCACACGATCGGGGGACGTATCCTGCGACCGCTGTTCTATCCGCTCAGCAAGCTGTTTGAATTCCGTCTCAGGGGGACAATGGATGCTCCGGACTGGTACTTGATAAACTTTTCCCGCGATGTGCTGGAGAAGCTTGGGTTGAAGAACAAGGAAAACTGAGGAAGCGCATGCAGGTCTACATCAAGGCCTATGGCTGCCAGATGAATGTGCGCGATGCGGAGTCGGTTGCGGCGCTGCTGACGCGCCACGGGTTTGCCGTTACGGGCAGCGAGGAAGAGGCGGATGTCGTTATCGTCAACACGTGCAGTGTTCGCGGCAAGGCAGAGGACAAGGCGATCGGCAAGCTGGGCTTGCTGTGCGCCACCAAGCGGCAGCGTCCGCGGCGTGTGATCGGCGCCATGGGCTGCATGGTCGAGCGGCTTGGGGAAGAGGTGTTCAAGAAGGTTGCCGGGTTGGACTTTGCGGTCGGGACGCATGCCATTTCACGTTTGCCGGGCGTTCTTGACGCGGTATTGAGCGGTCGCGGTCCGGTGCTGGACGTCGGCGACACGGAAGACGACATTGAGGCGCTGAGCGGGCATACGGCGCTGGGTGTTTCCATGTTCGTGAATGTTCTCTTCGGTTGTGACAGGCGGTGTACGTATTGCGTTGTTCCACATGTCCGGGGGAGTGAATGGAGTCGACGGGGTGCGGACGTCGTGGAGGAAGTGCGCGCGACGGTCGCGCAGGGAACGGTGAAGGAGGTGACGCTGCTGGGACAGAGCGTGATGTCGTACGGACGGCGTAATGCCGTGTGGCCCGGTGACTACCGGTCCCCGCGCGGCTATCGTGAACCGCTGCCGCGCCTGCTGGAGGCGGTCGGCGCGGTGGACGGTATTGCCCGTGTGCGCTTTACGTCCGGTCACCCTTCGGGAGTGACGCCCGAGCTTGTTTCCGCCATGCGCGATCTTCCCGAAGTGTGCGCACACCTGCACTTGCCGGTGCAGTCGGGGTCGGACCGCATTCTGAAACTGATGCGGCGCGGCTATGCGGCGGACGACTATCGCGCGGCAGTAGGCCGGCTGCGGGAGGCCGTGCCCGGGGTGGCGGTGACCACGGACGTGATCGTGGGGTTCCCGGGCGAGACGGTCTCGGAGTTCGAGATGACGCGCGTATTCATGGATGAGATAGGGTTCGACAACGCATTCGTCTTCAAGTACTCTCCTCGGCCCGGTACCGAAGCCGCCGGGATGTGTGACGACGTACCCCCCGACGAGAAGATGAGACGCAACCAGGTGCTGCTGGCGGAGCAGAATGCACGGGGACTGGCGCTGAATTCGAGGTTGGTCGGTACGCGGCAGGAGGTCCTCGTGGAGGGAGTCAGCCTGCGCAACGCGGAGCGGTGGACGGGACGGAACTCCGGCAACAAGATAGTCGTGTTTGCGCGGGCCGCCGGATTGGTGGCGGGTGACTTGAGAGAGGTGCACATCGATCGGGCCATGGCGCAGACGCTCTACGGGGAGATATGCAATCATGAGTGAGTTGGCACGCGTGGCGTGTATGCTTGGTGGGGCGCTGTTGCTCCTCTACGTTCCGTTGATCGTCAAGCCCGGTAAGACGCGCGAGCTGATGCTGGCATTTCCCCGGAACAAGCCGGCGGCCTGGATCCTGGCAGCGGTAGCGCTCTTCTGGTCGTGGTGCCTGGTAGACGATATCCACCTGGGGCGCCTGGAATCTGTAAAGAGGTGGCTGCCGATTATTGCCGTGGTCGGGTACGTGCTGATCGTGTTTTTCATGGACGAGCTTCTCGCCCCGCGTGCGCTTGGCGGCGTCCTGCTGCTCATTCCGGCCCCGATTCTGAGCGCGGCCCGTCTGAACGATTCGCCCCTGCGGCACATCGTCTCCATTATCGCGTACATAATGGTGGTCAAAGGCATCACGCTTGTTCTCAGCCCTTTCCTGTTCAGGAAGTGGCTGCTGCGTTTCCTGCCCGACAAGTCCAGGTGTCGCATCCTGGGCGCCATAGGCGCCGGTATCTCGGCCGTGCTGATCGTTCTTGGGCTGACGGTGTACTAGGTGGAAACTTGGGAGCGGCCCGCGGATGACGCTGATTGACGCTGATAGGAGACTCCCCATCTGCGCTCATCTGCGTCATCTGCGGGCCGCTCCCCTCTTGTGGTACCCACGGCTCACCGGCACAACATGTTGTGGTTTGAGGGCAAGTTTCCGGCTAATCGTCCTTCGACGCGGGCGTGCCCAATGCAGAGACCCGCGCGAGCAGTTCGGCGTTGGTCGGGGTGGGGACACCCAGTCTGCGACCTTCGCGGCAGACGGCGCCGCTGATCTGGTCGATCTCGGTACGTCTGCCGGCGCGCACGTCCTGGAGCATGGAGGAAATGTTCGCGGCGGTGTGCTCGCAGACACCCCTGAGGCGGGATTCCAGGCCGTCACGATCGACGGCGATGCCTTTTGCCGCGGCAACGGCCAGCGTCTCCCGGCCTGCCTCCAGGGCCGTCAACAGCAGGTTCTCGTCATTCGGAAGCGCTCCGTTGGGCAGGTCGTGAATGGCGGTCAGTGGGTTGATCGCCGCACTGACGGCAAGCTTGGACCACAGCAGCGCGTCGGGATCCGGCGCCGGTTCGGCCGGGATGCGGCGATCCTTGAGCAGTTGCACAAAGCGCGCGACGGCGACGGAGTCCCCGTGGGCGTGCGCAGGCGCCACCCGGGTGATACCCGAGCCGGCGTGGACGACGGTGCCGTCCGCGCGGCGGTTGGCCGCCAGCGCCGTGCTGGCGATCAGGATCTGCCCGGTGGGGACATGTCGTTCCAGGGCTTCGCGATTGCCCAGGCCATTCTGGATCGTGACGACGACAGTCCCGGGGCCGCGGGAACCCGAGAGCCGGCGCGCGGCTTCGCGCGTGTCGTAGGCCTTGACGCAAACCAGGATCCAGTCGGGGGCGGGATGGGGCGCAAGCTCTGCCGCGCATGGTATGCGAACAACGCGTGTGCGCCCCTCTTCGCATAAGTGCAGACCGCGCTCCTCGATTGCCCGCGCCTGTTGCGGGGTGCGGGCCACGAGCCGGACATCGTCGCCCGCTTCCCGGAAAAGGGCGGCCAGCAGCGATCCCAGCGATCCCGGGCCGACAACGGCGACATGCATCGAGGAACTCCGCGCTCAGCGACTCTGGCAGGCGGTGATGAAGTTCATGCCGAACTCATCCTGACCGTTCAACAGTGCCTCGGCGAGTTTGTAGTCTTCGCTTGCCTGGTCCATGTTGCGCAGGACGTCGGCGTTGATTTGCAGGGGGTCGACAATGCCGCCGTCAGCGCCGGCCTCCACGGCCAGATGTGAGAACACCTGGTTGATCAGTTTGCGCCTGGGCATGCCGAACGACACGTTGCTCAGTCCCGCCACGATGTGAATTTCGGGCCCGTACGCCTCCCGCACGGCGCGTACGGTTTCGAGAAAGCGGTTGCCGTTCTCGCCGTCGACCGCAATCGGGAATACGAGGGGATCGGCATGGATGTCGCGCAGGGCAAAACCGGCCTGCTTGAGACGGTTGACGATGGCGTCGAGGTTTGCGATGCGCTCATCCGCGGCATTGGGCAGGCCCGTTTCGCCGGCGGCGGATGCGATCACGACCGCGTTGTGCCGGGCGGATACGTCTACAGCCGATTCCCGTTCCAGGGAAACGGAGTTGACCATCGGCCTGGCGCGCGAGGCGTCGGCGGCTTCGAGGCCGGCTTCGAGGATGTACATGTTGGAGGAATCCACGCTCACGGGGATGGTCGTGACCTCCTGGGCGATGGCGATAGTCCATTGCATGAGGCGCGCGCGCTCCTCATCGTCGGTGCTGAATTCGTCAACGTTGATATCCAGGTACGCGGCGCCGGCCGCTTCCTGCTTTGCCGCAAGAGTCTGAATGTAGTGTTTGCCGGCGGCGCGGCCCGGTTCATCGCCGTAGTTGCCCTGCCAGATGGCTACGGCACAGTGCTTGACCTTGCCCGACTCCCAGTCGGCGTTGCCGATGAATCCCTCGGGAACCGGCAGGCTGAAGTCTTGTCCGTTGGCCTTGTACTGAATCGCAAACGCGCCGTCTCCGACCTCTTTGCAGAACTTACCGCCGACCTTGTAGATGCGTGTGCAATGAATGTTCTCGCCTACGGCGATGAAGATGGGTGTATCCATGGTTATTCTCCTTCAGTTCCCTTTTCTTGTGGTCATGCCTCGCTCTGAATGGTATCCACGGCCGCGCGGACGGCACGGATATGGTCAGGTGTCGTCCCGCAGCATCCGCCGATGATGTTCGCGCCGGCCCGCACGACGGCGGGAACGTGCTGCGCCATGACTTTCGGAGTCTCCGGGAAGACGACGGCGCCGTCCACGGTTTCGGGCATACCCGCGTTGGCGTGAATCAGAATCGGCACGTCCGACGACGCGCGACGGATTTCTGCTACGATCGGTTCCATCTGAGCAATGCCGTTGCCGCAGTTCGTTCCGACGATATCCGCACCGGCGGCGAGCATCCGTTCCGCCATTTCCGTGGGTGACACGCCCATCATGGTGCGGTATTCGCCCTGGGTTGTGCGCTCGAACGTAAAGGTGCAGATCACGGTCAGTTTCGTGTTCTCGGTTGCGGCACGCACGGCCAGCTCGGCTTCGTCGAGGGCGGCCATGGTTTCGATGCACAGGGCGTCGGCGCCGCCCTCCTCGAGGGCGACAGCCTGTTCGGCAAAGGCCGCGAGCATCTCGTCGGGCGTGGCGTCGTCCATGAGCAGCATCTTGCCTGTGGGGCCGACTGAAGCGATAACGAGCGCGCGGTCGCCTGCCGCTTCTCGTGAGATTGTGGCCGCGGCCCGGTTCAACTCCGCCGTCCGATCGGCCAGGCCGTAGTGTTCGAGCTTGAGGCGGGTGCCTCCGAAGCTGTTGGTCTGGATCAGGTCGGCTCCGGCCTCGACATAGCTGCGCGCGATGCCCAGGACAATATCCCGGTGGGAGACGCACCACTCCTCCGGACAGTCTCCGGGAGTCAGGCCGTTCTTTTGGAGAAACGTGCCCCAGGCCCCATCCGATACCAGCGTCCCCTTCGATACGAGTTTCTCAACAACCGATGACATTGGTGGCTCTCCTCTTTGACGGTATCCCATACTCCGGTTGAGAGGAGAGGTCAAGTCTAGCTCTACTCGTGCCTCAATTCCGAACGCAAACGGAGAAGCGTAAATGGGAGGTCGTGATTCCCGGGACTACGGAGGAGACTGGGGGCGAGATTAGTGCTCCCGGGCGTAAATAGAGGGTGTCCGAAAAGCCCCTGGAGACGGCGGTCCTCCG
>CAZKRK010000174.1:0-15435 GCA_964555035.1 uncultured Victivallales bacterium
AACGGCGGAGGACCGCCGTCTCCAGGGGCTTTTCGGACACCCTCTAGATAGATTAGGTAGATAGATTAAGTACAACATCGGTCTCTTAATCTATCTACTTAATCTCTCATCTCCCCCGGCGCGAGAGTCGCGTCCGGGGGATCCGTACCATGCAGCAGGTTGCCGAGCTTAACGCTTACCAAGAATCCCCCCTAAACCCTGGTTTGGGCACTCCAACCTGCTTTTCGTTCAGTGTTTTCGGGGACAACGCGAGCCCGGAACCCTTTGTCGAGCAGGTGTCTCGGCATGGACAATTGATCCTAAAAAGAGCAGTTGCCCGCAGATGACGCAGATTGACGCAGATAAAGTCCCGAATCTGCGTTCATCTGCGTCATCCGCGGGCAACTTCTGCCCCATCCGGCTTTTCACCAAATGGGTGCGTCGTGTGACGTCGCCATCGTCAATGTTTGCAGACGTTTGCGTAGGAATCGGCGGTTCAACTGCCGAATACAGGTTGATTGACGATTAGCGATTCCTGATTTGTGATTTTCGAAGTTCAGCAATCAAGGATCTCTAAGCGGGAATCATCAATCGATGCCCCGCCCTACGCACATAGGAAGCAGTCGAAGCCCCTCCGGCGATTCTCGCCGGGCTGCGACGTACATCGCCGTTGGCGAGCGGTACGCGGAAACGACCATCTACCTGCTACCCAGGCACTCTCGCTACGGCTCGGGCGCGAGGGTGAGCGGCGGCAGGTGGAGATAGCGGGTAGTTTGGCGGCGCGTGGTGATGTCGTCGTAGACGCGGCGGACCTGGTCCTCGGTCAGGCCGGTCAGGGCAGCGACTTCGGCAGGCGGGGCGTCGTGGTTTTTTCCGTAGAGGCACCAGTCCATTTTGTCGTAGGGCAGGACAAAGAAGAACTCCTCCTGGGTCTGGGCGAGAGGATACGTGTCGGTCGTGGGAGGGCGCGAGCAGATCTCGGCCGGCACTCCCAGGTGCTCCGCCATTTGGTACACCTGTGTCTTGTAGAGATGCGCGATCGGCTTGACGTCGGCGGCCCCGTCGCCGAGCTTGACGAAGAACCCCTGGTCGATCTCCTGCAGATTCGGCGTCCCGGCGACGGCGTAGTGGCGCCGGTCGGCGTGGTAGTACTCCAGCATTTTCCTGGTGCGCTGCTTGAAGTTGCTGGCGGCCACGATCCCGAGATAGCTGTCGAGTGAGAGGCGCGTCTTTTTCTGTCGACCGTCGGGGGATTGCGTCACGACCGAGAACACGTTGAGAGTCTTGCCGTCGGACGCACCCGGCAGGACGATCTTGCACTTGTACCCGGGGCCGTATTCCGGCACCACCTTTCGAATGGCCTCGTCACGCAGACGGTAACATCCCGCCGCCGCGAGCATGTCCGTGATGTCCCGCGTCTCGTACTCAATGCCCAGGTCCTCGGCCACCAGCCGCGACAACTCAAGCGTTTCCGGCGCCGAGTCCTTTTCCGGCAACAGCAGCCCGAACACGCGTTCGCGTCCCACGGCCTCCACGCAGAGTTTGCCGACCACGCTGCTGTCGATACCGCCCGACAGTGCGACCACGTAGCCCCGGCGCTTCAGATCGCTGCGCAGTTGCTTGCGAAGCGCCCCGGCAATGCGCGCGGTTTCGGCGGCACAATCCAATGTCAGTGCGTCTCTATCAAGAGGCATCTCCAGATCCTCCATCCTTGTGGGACCGGCTCAGCGCCTTCCGGTCGATCTTGCCATTCGGCGTTCTCGGCAGCTCTTCGACGATGTCCACGTACTTCGGAACCATGAACAGCTCCATGTTCTTGCTGCAATGTTTCAGCACGTCATTCGCCGTCAACGCAGCGCCGGTCTCGGCCACGACCACGGCCTTGATGGCCTGGCCCATCACGTCGTCGGGAACGCCCGCCACGGCAGCTTCGGCCACCCCGGCCAGGTTGCAGATCGCACACTCGACCTCTTTGGGACTGATGCGCTCCCCCTTGCTCTTGATCATGGCATCCCGCCGGCCGACGAAGTAGAGGAACCCCTCCTCGTCCGTCCGGAACAGGTCGCCGGAATACAGATTGCGGTTCGCCGGGTAACTGCCGTCCCTGTACGCCCGGGCCGTTATCTCGGGCGCGCGCCAATAGCCCTGCATCACATTGGACCCGCGAATCACCAGCTCGCCGATTTCTCCGGGAGGACATACCTTCCCCTCTTCATCGACAACAACGGTCTCGCAGTTGGGCATGGCCTTCCCCACCGAACCGGCGCGCCGATCCAGCTCCTCGGGCGGCAGGTAGCTGACACGCTTGCACTCCGTCAAGCCATACATCGAGATGATGCGCACGTCCGGCAGGAGCTGCCTGAGCGCCACGATGTGCTGAACCGGCAACGCGGCGGCCGTGTTCGTCACGTAGCGCACGGAACTGAGGTCATAGCCGCTCAGGTCCTTCATGTTCAGCATCATGGCCACCATGGTCGGCACCACCGGCAGGCCGCTGACCTTCTCCTCGGCGATCCGCAGCAGGATCTTGTGCAGGAAGGCGAAAGACCGTTCGAGCACAACTGTGCTTCCGCACATGACGGACATGATGACCTGGTAGAGACCGTAGTCGAACGACAGGGGCAGGATGCCCAGGATGATGTCGTCCACATCATTGCCCGTGTACTGAATGATGCTGCGCGCGGCCGACACCATGTTGTGGTGCGTCGACATGACTCCCTTCGGTTCGCCCGTGGACCCCGACGTGTAGATCAGTGTCGCCAGGTCCACGTCGATGCAGCGCGGCAGGGACGACAGCGAAGCCGCCGCGTCCGCATCGCTCTCCGGCGCGCTGCCCAGCAGGTCCGCCCAGCACGATGACCGCGGCAGGTCGGGAAGCGGTCGCTGCGCATCGCAGCCCACCCACACTATTTCGGGTTGTACCGCACCGTCGGACAGCGCTTCAGCGACCACGCCCCGCTTGATTCCGTGCGTGATCAGCACCCTCGCCCCGGAGTCCGAAAGGACGTAGCGCAGCTTGGGGGCCTTGACGGAACCGTTGAGGACGATGAAGGCGCCGCCCGCCTTGAGAATCGCATACAGTGCTACGACCGTTTCCGCGGAGTTGTCCAGGAAGATCGCCGCCCGACCGTGCCGTTCCAATCCCATGTCGCGCAGCGCCGTTGCCAGGCGATCGCTTCGGGCGTCGAGCTCCGCGTACGTCAGGCGGTCCGTTCCGCCGATCACCGCCTCTTTCTCCGGATAGCGTCGCGCCGCTCGTCTCAGCCATTCGTGTACCAGAACGGGGTCAAACTCCATTTCAGCCGTCCCTCCTTGCCTCGTATCGTTGCCTACCGGTCAACTCCGGTCCGGTCGACGACCAGGTCCACGTCATAGTCGCCGGTTGTTCCGGTTCGTTTCTCGTCCACAAACTGCCTATGAAGTATCTGCGTGGACAGAATCCCGGCGAGCGCCATGCCGGCCACCTCGTTGCGAGCCCCCGTCCCGTCCAGGCGCGCGATCAGTTTCTGCACCTTGCCCGCATCGAAGAGGCCCACGTCCCCGACGCTGGACTCGGACAGCATGTCCAGGGCGTATTCCCGGGACTGCCCCCCCAGCAGCGCGCCGGCGATCGGGGCGCGATAGGGGTGCTTGGGCCGTTCGGAGATTTCGGGCGGCAACTGTTCGGCCAGGGCGCGTTTCAGAAGGTACTTCTCATTGAGTCCCCTGATCTTCCACTTGGCGGGTACGCCGCCCATGAAGGTGACGAGCCGATGGTCGAGATAGGGCAGCCGTATCTCAACCCCGTGGGCCATGGCCATTCTGTCGCCCTGTGAAGAGAGCAGGTAGTTGCTCAGGAACACTGTCATCTCCAGGTACTGCGCGCGGCAGAGCGAGTCCCAGTTGCCGTACTCCGGCGGCAGACTGTCGCGCATCTCGGTCAGCGCCGAGTATCCCTCGAGCGCGCGTTTCAGTTCCGCGGAGAAGAACTGTTTGGTGCGGCTGGTGTTGCGCCAGCGCACGAGGTGCGAGAAGAGCGGATCGGCAACGTCTTCCTGCGTGAAACCGAAGACCGACTTGAGTCCCATGCGCGCCGCCGGACTGTCGAACACGTAGGGATAGAGCTTCCTAAGTAGTGAGCTGCGCCACTTCGAGGAGGGATTGCGGGCCCAGAACGCGCGCACCTTGGCCTCCCGGAAGATGTTGTATCCCCCAAATACCTCGTCGGCGCCCTCGCCGGTGAGGACCACCTTCATGCCGCTGTCACGCACGCGGCGCGCAAGCAGGAACAAGGGGGCGGGCGCGGTCCTCAACGTGGGCTTCTCCGCATGCCGGACCACGTCGGGAAAGGTCGTCCCTACGGCGTCGCCCGTTGCCCGAATCTCGGCGTGCTCCGTCTGCAGCGCTGCGACGACGGCACTCTGGTATCGGCCTTCGTCGAAGCGATCGTCGCTGAAGCGGATCCCGAAGGTCCTCAGGTCCGGCTTGAAATGGCGCCTGGCCAGTGCCGCCACGCCTGACGAATCCAGTCCGCCGCTCACGTAGGCGCCAACCGGCACATCGGCCCGCAGGCGTATGCGAACGGCATCCTTCAGCAGACTGGCCGCCTCGTCGCGCAGGGCTTCAAACGGTCGCCGCGTCTGCTCGCCGTCGGGCACAAAGGGAAGCGGCGCGTAGCGGTTCAAGGTGCAGCAGCCGTTGCGCACGCGCAGCGAGTGCCCGGGCAGGAGCTCGCGGATACCATCGAAGGCAGTGCGGTCGCCCAGCGGCGCCCAGAGCGTGAACACCTGGTCAAGCGCCACGGGATCGAGGGATGCGCGCACGGCCGGATTCTGCAGGATGGCCTTGATCTCCGAGGCGAAGAACAGCGTGTCACCGACGGTCGTATAGTAAAGGGGTCTGATTCCCAGGCGGTCTCTGGCCAGGAGAAGTTCTCGTTTCGCGCGATCCCAGATGGCAAACGCAAACTGTCCGTTCAGCCGCTCCAGGACGGACGTGCCGTATTCCTCGTAGGCGTGAAGCAGAACTTCGGTATCCGAAGTCGTGTAGAACGCGTGTCCGCGCGCCGCCAGCTCTTCTCTCAACTCGGGGTAGTTGAACACCTCGCCGTTGTAGCTGATCCACAGCGACTCGCTCTCGTTGTGTATCGGCTGAATACCGCTTTTCAGGTCGATGATTTTCAGGCGGGCATGCCCCAGCGCAACGTGCGCGTCGATATAGACCCCCGCTTCGTCGGGGCCGCGGTGCCGGAGAGAAGCCGTCATGCGCTTGACGAGGTCAAGCGACACCTTTCCCGGTTCGGCCAGGGCACAGATACCGGCAATCCCACACATGGATGTCTCGGAAACAGGGGCCCGGCGTTAAGCAGTGTCCGTGCCGTTCTTGGTTGTCACATAGCGTGCGATGGCGCGCACGGTTTCGAAATTCTCGGGGACCAGCTCGTCGTCGGCAACGCCCACGGCGTACTGCTCCTCGACGAAAGTCACGATCTCGAGGATGCCCGTCGAATCGACGATGCCCTCCTCGAACAACTTGGTGTCCTCGGTGACGCCCTGGTCGTCCCCAAACAGGAAATGGTCCACAATAAAGCCACGAATTCCGGCGGCGTCACTCATTCGTCTTCTCTCCGCGTGTACTCGCTTCCGCTTGCGGGGGTTGCGATCTCTTACGCTTCCGTATCGGCCGCAGGCCCCGCGCAAACTCCTCGTAAGAACGCTCCGTAGTCAACGGTACCGTGACCCGCGCAATCGCCCCGCGGTCCACGCCCCCCCAGAGAATCCCCGGCGCAACGGACCGGCTCACGACCGACCCACCTCGGATCACCGCCCCCGCGCCGATCGTGACGCCGGGCAGGATGAGGCAGTGGGGACCAACGTAGACATCCTCGCCCACTGTAATCGGGCGGTACTCGCCGCGGCGACGCGATCCCCAGTACAGGTGGACAATCAGCGACGTGCGAATGCCGATGGTGGAGTTGTCGCCAATGCTGATGGCCTCCGGGTGCAGCTCGTCGATGTATACCAGCCGGCTTATCCACACATTCTTCCCAACGCGGACCCCGCGCTTCCTGTGCAGCCAGGGCCGCAGTTCATAGCCTCCCGGCGCACTATAGGCAATCCGGTTCAACAATCGTTGTAAGCACTCTGATCCGATCATGGTCTGCCACGCAACTACCCGACAATTACACCACCAATCCTCCGACAACGCCCAAAGGCTACGCAATAGCAGGCGACGCGTCAAGTTTCGGAACGGGTACACCTGCGATTCGTTGCACTTGCTGTGGCCCCCACCGGGCTTGTCCTGTCCTTTGTCCCGGTGGTTCCAAGCGAGAAGACAAACGATCGACCTCCTGCGCGGTAGACCTATGCCGTGGCATATACGATGGCACTGACTTGAGCCTCGTTTCCGCTCCACGGGTGAACCTGAAGGGAGCAAGTTACCGGTAATCCGTGATCGGTAATCGTTGTCACGTCCTGATTTCCGTTTGGTGAAAGACCGGATGAGGCAGAAGTTGCCCGCGGATGACGCAGATGAACGCGGATTCGGGACTCTATCTGCGTCATCTGCGGGCAACTGCTCCTTTTTAGGTTCAATCCTTGAAGTTCAAGGATCAGCAAATCAACAGTCATCAATCGAAAATCGTCAATCAAGAACGGGAGCGAAGACAGCGGAGAGCAGCAGAGTCTGAGCCTTCGCTTCCTCCGCTGCCTTCCTGTTCCAAAACACAATGCGGCGGGGGTTCAAGTTTCTGGTCCGTTCCGCCCCACGGCGCGTGGCGGCTTGGACAATTCGGCAGGAAAAGTGCAAACCCGCCCTGTCATCCCGAGCGGAGCGTAGCGGAGTCGAGGGATCTCGGGAATTGGCAACCACGCCGGACGTGCTTGGCAGTTCTCGAGATCCCTCGACTCCGCCCGTCGCTCCGCGCCGGGCTTCGCTCGGGATGACAGGCGGGGGCTTAAGTCCCCGGCTAGTTCCCCTCCCCGCTACTTTCCTGAGAATCCCAGCTCAACCGCATAGCGGTCGGCGCCGTTGGGGTTGTCGGCGAAGTAGATGGTTGTGGAGGTGGGGGTGGATTCTACTACGCAGGTGTCGCGGGCTTCGCGATTCAGAATCCGGACACTGGAGAAGTCGACGATGTTTGTGAGGAATGCGGTGCCGGCAGTGTTGGTGAGCACCGGGGCCGTCTCCGGCTGCCAGGCGACGCCGCCGATTGTGACGTTGGTCGGCCACTTCCATTTGCCGTGTTGCCACTCGGCCCGTTCCTGCGTGATGAGCAGACGATCGCTGCCATCGATCCGGGCGACAATCGGCAGCACAACGTTCACGTGGCTCTTCTTGGCGGGTGGCGCCGGGATGGTCGCCGGGATGGTGATGGTGAACTCGTAGTCGTCCGCGCCGACGGGCGTGTCGTTGACGTGTACGACAATGGCGTCCGCTCCACGTTCGAGCACAACCATATCGCGACCGCGCTTTACGGAGACCCGCGCGGCCGAGAAGTTACACTTGTCAGGCAACAGGCTCATGCCTTCGGGGACGGTCATGACGTTCTGCTCGGCCGGTTGCCAGTGCAGGTCGTTAAGCTGCACGGCGGAGTGCGGCCAGTCCCAGTTCACGTGGCCCCACACGACACCTTTACGCGTAATGCGGATGCGGTCCGATCCGTCCAGCCTGAGTGCGAAGTTGAGTTCGAAAACGAGCTCGCCCGTCTTGAGCTTGCGAGCCTCGACCGGCCTGGCGGCGACATAGGCGAGCGCTGTCGAGGAGCGCGCTACACGCTCCGTCGTGGGCGTCGCAATTGGCATCGTCCGGATGCGAAAGTACCGCCGGGAGTCAGGTTGCGGCACTGTGAGCCGCACCAACCCGTCGGCTGTTTCGGCCAGTGTGAACGGTACGGGGCGCCAGGAGGCGTCGACCAGGTCGGCCGCGGACTCAACCGATATGTCGCGGACTTCTTCCGGCAGTGACACAGTCATCACGATGTTCGCCTGCGCCACACGCACGTTGGTCACACGCAGCGGCGATTCGGTTGGCGCCGTAGCCCCCAGTCCGAGCAGGACGCCGGCTGCCGCCATCGAAGCGATCCCCAGACACTTGCGATGCCCTCTCATGGTTTCCTCTCACTAGTTAGGTCCCAACTGCATTATGGCCCGAGTGCAAGTCGAACGTACTGACTCCCCCGCCGCTGCAGTGGGACAACCTCGACACGACATCAGTTTAGGACGGTTCCGCACTCGAAGTCGCGCACAAATTTCAGAAAAGTGCTCGAACTTGAGGGCCTGTTGAACTATGGCGCCGACTCGTTCACGGTGGCGATGACACGGTAGCACATCGGAACGGAGCAGGTGATGCTGCCGCTGCCGGTGGGCACGATGGCGCCGAGGGATTCCGCGGCGGCCGCGAAGTTGGTCCAGGGGCCGGCGGCGGACGGCGCCCATTCGACGCGATACACCACGGCGTTGGAGACCTCGTTGAAGGACAGCGTGCCCTCACTGTCGAAGCTCTGAATCGCCAGTTCGGACTCCCCGGCGATACGCTCCAGGCTGCCAAACGTGATGGCGGGTTCGGGATGCGGATACTGCGTCTTGCAGGCAAAGATGTAGTCCGTCTGAAACCAGTCGTCTCCACCCCAGCAGGTGAACCCCATCTGGGCGACGTCTCCGAGCGTGAGATTGCTGTTCGTCACGGCGATCTTGACCGTGTCGCCTTCCAGCAGGTGCCAGCTTGTTGCGCTGTTTTCGGCAAACCGGAAATCGTAGTACGTGTTTGGGGAGTACTCGCCTTCGTATCCGTTGATACGGACGAATCCCCCCGGCATGCTGTGCGTAACGGTGGTCTCCAGGCAGAAGGGGCGACCGCCTGCGTTGAAGCCAAGTTCCGCCGACTTGGTTTCGGAGTCAAAGCGAAAACCGAAATAGCGGACATCTCTGCCGGTGCCGTCCTGGAGAATGCGCGTGCGGATTTCGTGATTGTGGGGGTTGATGTTCTCACCCCAGGCAAAGCCGCCCACGGTGTAGAGCTTGCCGAGGTAAGTCGAGCCGTTGCCCCCGATGTCTCTCCACCTTATGCAGCCGTTCGTCACGGCCCAGCCCGCCGACGCCCAATTGATGTCCCAGTGGGCGAGCGTGTATACCTCGGAACCGAAGTCGTCGTACGCGGTGAAGACCTCAGTGCCGTCTGATTGAAGCGCAGCGTGCCGGTTGTCGAAGTAGACGTCGACGTCGACCGTTTCCGCCGTTCGCACCCACGGCACCTTTACGAAGAACAAAGCGTTGCTGCGCGGTTCGTACTCGTGACGATAGCAGAACAGCGGCGTATTGCCGTTGGCGGGGTCGACGAAGCGCACGTCTTCGAAGGAGTCGGACATGCCGGGCAGGTGGGACAGCGTGACGCGGACCGGGTAATTGCTCATTTGCTCCGCGGCCGTGCCAACGGTGACGCGCTGCCGGGCGCGCCACGCGCCATCCCACCACGGCTCGGAGCCCAATGCGAACGAGGCATGCAGCGCGACAACAATCAGAGAGGAGATTGGCGGGACACATCCCTTTGTCAGCATAGTCGTGGTGCTCCTTTCCAGTCAGGCAGACTCAGTCGTACCGTGCCAGCAGCGCTTGTTCGGCTGCCTGCGTCCAGATTCCGTCTCTGAGTTCCGCCGCCACCTCGGGCATGACGGTCGACAGTTCGTCGAGCGCCGTAACCTCAAGACCCTTGCAGGCCGGGTAGACCATGATTTTGCCGGGGACTTCCTGGTTCTCGACCATGCGGATGCCGTCCACGGCCCCGTCCAGACCGCAGACGGCCGCGACGGAAACGTTGGTGTCGAGCGAGCCGGCTTCCACCTTTCGCAGGACGATCCGCATGTCTTCCATAGTCGAACCACTGGTGCCGATAATGTAGAGCCCCCGAGCGACATAGGCGTCCAGGTCGATTTCACCCGACACGCTGGCGGGGATGCCGGCGAAGATGTTGATCACCCCGCCGGGGCCGCTCTGCGCGACCGCCGCGGCGACAAGCTTCGGCACGGGCGCCATGACGATTGCGTAGCCGAACGCATCGGACGAGGGTGTCGTGGCCGGGTTGTAGGAGCTGTACCCGACCTCGTTCTGTTTCGCGGCCGCGGCCGCAATGCGATCGAGAGCCGCCAGGCGCTCGTCGCTCAGGTCGGCGGCAACGACGCTGATGCCCGGCACGCCCTGGCAGATATTGCGCATGACGTGCATCACGCCCATGGGACCTCCGGCGCCGACGACGTGAATGGCGTCGCCCTCACGAATCTCTGCCGTGGCCGGAATCGTCTTCAGCGCGGCGGCGGGATCGTCGCCCACGGTGCCTGCCAGGCGGATGCCGCCGTAGTGAAAGCGCCCCAGTGCCGCCGTGACGGGTCGAGCGAACTTGCCGCCGCACTGCATGATCAGCAACAGCCCGTTGGGTGCGGTCTTCGCGAAGAGCGTTTCGACGGCGTCCGGATTGGAGCCAAAGTAGAGCACGTCGTCGTAAGCTTCGTCGTCAAGCGCTTCGAGGTTGGCGTCGTCCGTCACGGTCAGGCCATCGCCGGTGCGTTCGGCGAGAAGCGCTTTCGCCGCATCGGGAACGGCGGCGCCGTCGGCGACAACAAGCGCCTTGCCGCCGGTCTTGAGCGTTTGCCGCTCGCGGGACTGGTAGGACTGCTCGACGCAGGCCCACGGTTCCACCAGGGCGACGGCGGAGACCGAGCGCGCACTGGAGGCGGGGATCAGCATCGATTCGCCTTCGGGCGACGTGCAGATGCGTTCGTCCAGCAGAACGTACTCCTGCAAGGCGCCTTCGAAGTTGTAGCCAAAAGCCCCGTTGGAGTGTTCCGTACGAATCCAGCGCCAGTCTGTCTGGACAAGAAAACGGTCGCCGGGCTTGACGCGGTCGACGCCTTCGCCCGTGCGCACGACCGTAACGACCGTTTCGTGGCCCGGAACAGTGGGAGCGGCGCCCGGCACGTAGCTGGGAATCTCGGCGAGGACATCGCGACCGATGCCCGAGACCACTTCCGACTTGCGCACGTGATTCGTGAACTGCTTGAGCAGCTTCAGATCGGAGAAGCAGAGCCCGCAGACCTCGACCCGACACAGGATCTGGTGGGGACCGGGGACGGGGACGGTTTTGTTCGTATTGAGCAGCAGTTCGTTCGGGCCGACGAGCTGCACGGCGCTGGCGGTATCGGGAATGTCTGTCATCGTTCTGTCTCCTCGTGGACGTTGGTGGTGAAAGTCAGTTCACGAATGCAATCATGCTTCGCGGGTGCAGTCAAGCAGGGGGGGTGGAAAGTGTGAGTCGACTCCAATCGACTTCCGTCGACGCCGGTCGAAGGGCGTCGACCGAAGTCGAAACGACCGCAAAGAGAAAGGAACGACCATGGACCTGTTCGACAAACACGGCGGCTACCGCAAGCTGGACTCCTTCACGCCGGCCAGTGTGATCCAGCTTGGGACGTGGCGGTTTTCGGCTATTGCGTCAGACCGTCTGTTCTGAGACATTCGCAGGGTGACAGGCGACACGAGAAGGAGCACCCGCGACATGAAAAGGGCGGCAATCGGCAGAAGAGATTTTGCGAAGGGCGCGACGGTGGCCGGGGCTGCGCTTGGGTTCCCCAGCATCGTTCCGAGCACCGTCTTCGGCGACAACGCGCCGAGCAAGCGCGTCAACGTGGGCCAGATCGGTTGCGGGGGCATTTCGAACTACCACACGCGGTACCTGATGCAGATGGAAGACGTACGGGTTGTCGCCGTTTGCGATGCCTACAGGAGACGCCGTGACGCAAAGGCGGCGGCGTACAACAAGCGCTACGGGGGGAGCCACGCCACCGCGGTCCATGCGGACTTCCGTGAACTCCTCGACAGGGAAGATGTCGATGCCGTGATTGTTTCAGCGCACGACAACTGGCATACGCCGATGTCCATCGCGGCAGCCAGGGCCGGCAAAGACGTCTATTGCCAGAAACCGCTTGCGTTGGACCTGCGGCGGACGCGGATCCTGCGCAAGGTCGTCAACGACAACAGACGGGTTTTCCAGTTCGGAACGCAGTACCGCTCCATGGGCCGCTACCGCAAGATGGTCGAGTTGGTGCGCAACGGCTACATTGGCGAGCTAAAGCGGATTGACGTGTGGTGCCGCGACGTGTCGTACAATGTGAATCGCTACCATGCCAAACCGTATGGATCGACCGAAGAAGTGCCGGTGCCGGCCGACCTGGACTATGACGCCTGGCAGGGACCGGCGGAGATGGTGCCGTACACCGTCGATCGATGCACCAACTGGGGCGGCTACCACTGTCCCGAGACGTCGCTGGGCTTCATTGCCGGCTGCGGCATTCATCCGCTGGGGATCGCGCAGTGGGGCAACAAGAGCGACCACACCAGTCCCGTGCGCTATGAAGGCGCCGGCATGGTGCCCGCCGAAGGCATCTTTCGCGCGTTGGCCGAGTGGGACGTCATGTGCGAATACGAGAACGGCGTGCAGCTTCGGTTCATGAACCACCGCACTGCCAAGGCGGTAGTGTCGGAGTACAACGAGGGCTGGCGCAACGGCGACGGTGTTGTCTTTCACGGCACGAACGGTTGGATCGGCGAATGCTGGGGTTCGTTCTACGCCAGCGACAGAAGGATCTGGAAGACTCCGGTGAAGCCCGGCGATGAGGCCCTGTACGTATCGCCCGAGCACAACCGCAACTTCATCGATTGTGTCAAGTCACGTGAAGAAACCGTCTGCCCGGTTGAAATGGCAATCCGCTGCGACACCATTTGCCACCTGGCGAATGCAGCGGCACAAACCGGACGCGCGATCGAATGGGACCCCGCGAGAGAGGAAATCGTGGGCGACGCCGAAGCCTCGGCGATGCTCTCCCGCCCTTACCGCGAAAAGTGGAAAGTGTGGTAGGCTCGGACCACCTCACCTCTCGGAAGCTAGTTTGACACCATCGGTCCTTCAGGACTGCGCGAAAGTAGGTCTCCCCTCCCATACTCCGTCGTGCTACCTAATCGTGCTACTTCGTCTTCTCCCCGCGGCGCGACTGCAACGTCCGGTTGCCCGTCAGGGATGCAACCGGAGCCCCAAGCTGGTCTTAACGCTTACGGCATTCCGCGCCTACGGGACCGACACGCCGAGACGGTAGTAGCGCCGTGGGACGGGGTTGGTGGCCGTCATTACGTCGTTCGTTCCGAAGCCGGATCGTGGCGGATGTCCGGGCACGTTGCTCCAGCTCGATCCGGGCAGGTTGTCCGTGAACTGCAGGGAATACAGGCGACCGATGCTCGAGTCAAAACGAATGCGCATATCGCCCACGGAGTCGAGATCGAGGATGCGGAAGTACGAAGCGGGGTTGGTTGGGTCCGTGTCGGCAATGTACTCCTGCAGGTCCGTGCACGGGTCCGCGTCGGAAGCAGTCGTATCGTTGGCGTTGGTCAGACTGCCCCAGTGCTGTTGTTCCCACGCGTCGAGGATGCCGTCGCCGTCGGTATCGTGCGGATCGACCGGCGTCCCGGCCTGCCGCACGACGAGCTCGATCGCCCCCTGCCCCCCCTCGGTCTTGATCCCCAGACCGTTGTTGCGGTCCGTGTGGGCTGTCTGAAGGAAGAAGCCGTGATTCGCCGCGCCCTCGACCCAGTTGCCGACAATGGCTGTCACGTCCACGGCGAAGTCCGCGCCGGTAGTCGGCGCCCCCGGAGTCGTGATCGATCCGCCAGCGACCATGTCCGTTGTCGCCGGGGTATACGGTGTCGCCGCCGCCGTCCAGTCTTCGATCAGACGGGAGACCTGCAGGGACGTGTCGTGGTTTCCCCCGTTGTCATTGAGTGAGAATCCGCGAAAACGGAGCGTGGCCCCGGTGACGGATCCACCTGCAAGTGGCGACAGGTCGAAGCGCACGTAGGCTTTCACTCTCCGGTCGTCCGCGGAGCTGCTCGACCGCACATACAACGTTGTTGTGAATTCAGCCTTGTGCGAGCCGCCCGTGTCGAACTTGTCGATGTTGTTGTCGTCGTCGCCTGGGATGTCGCCGTGAGCGTCGACCGTGTTGAACGCGGGGGAGGTGAGAACAGTTGTAGTTCCTGTCGAGACCGCGGCCCCGCCCGTCACCTGGTTGGTCCAGGTTGAATAGCCCGAGAAACTGCCGCCGAATTGGGTGTTGGTTGCGCCCACGCGATAGAAGTACCGCGTGTTGGGCGTACGCGTGCGGTGAGTCCAGTTTGTCGATGCGACCTCCTGGCGCCCTGTCGCGCCCGCCCCTTCGGCGTAGTATTCCACCACGAAACCCGTGCCGTTCTCGTCCCGATCGACCCACGCCAGCGTGATGTCCGTGCCGTTGGACGCGATGCCGCTGATCGTCGGGATCTGTGCTGCCGAGAGATGGCTGACCACCCGCGCCGGCGTCGACGTGTCAGCCACGTCCACACCGTTGGTGGCCGTGAACCGGAACCAGTACTCCGTGTCGGCCACGAGCCCGGTGAGCCACGCCGTAACCACTCCACCCGTAGTGTCCGGTAGCGCAGCAGGTGTCGTACTGGTGGTGCCACGGCGGAGAGTAGTGGGCCGTTGCTCCGGGTGCGCCGCGGTTGGAGTCATTCCTGAGCGTCGTCAGCGTACCCAGGTGCCACTTGCCGAAGTGGCCGCACGTATAGCCGGCGTTGTCGAGCACTTCGGAGAGCGGGGTTTCGTCGCGCCCGAGATGGCCTGAATTCGCGTTCGGCACCCCGACCCGCAACGGGTTGCGTCCGGTCAGGCAGCTCGCGCGCGTCGGTGAGCAGACCGCGCCGGCGGAGTAGAAGCGGTCGAACCGCAACCCGCTCGCGGCCACGGTGTCGAGTGTCGGCGTATTGATCCACCCCCCGTTGTAGCTCGGGTCGCCCCAGCCCAGATCGTCCGCCATCATCAGGATGATATTCGGGCGCGACGGGGTCGATGCCACATCGGTCGTGGTTAGTGCGAGTAGCGCGGTTGCTCCCACGACAAGAACTGAAGGCCTCATTTCAACGAACACTCCATCACGACGGCGTTTTCGTTCTTGTCGATTCTCATGCCGGAGTTCTCCTCGCGGGCGGAGTGCCGACCGTCACTCTGCCGGTGCACTATGGCATACCTCGCCGCGGAATTGAAGCCCCCGGCCAGGAGCCCCCGACGCGCTGCGCTTCCGAGGCAATTCGAGATGGAAGAACTCCCAATGCTCAGTGTTCGATTCCTATCGCAAAGTGTCGAGATGCCTCGACTCCGCTGCGCCGCGCTCGGGCGGAACAGGCAGGAGTTGGGAATTCCAGACCAGTCCCGCCCCAAGGCGCCGGGCTTGGACAATGCGGGGGTGGAAACTTCGGGATGAGCCCCACGGATGAAAGGACTTCAATTCTCCATCCGTGTTTTTCATTCATCCGTGGAATACTCACGGGGCGTGAAGTTTCAGACTGGCAGCCTGTCGGACTTGCATCGCGCTGTCGCGCGAT
The DNA here is from genome assembly GCA_964555035.1 of uncultured Victivallales bacterium. Lineage (GTDB taxonomy): Bacteria > Verrucomicrobiota > Kiritimatiellia > UBA8416 > CAYOBW01 > CAZKRK01. Next base: position 15,414 of record CAZKRK010000174.1, read on the forward strand.
GCCAGTCCGGCAGGCGGGGAGG
>CAZKRK010000175.1:0-15369 GCA_964555035.1 uncultured Victivallales bacterium
CCCGCTCCTGCGACACAAGGTCGCAGGGGGCGTGGCCATAATGAGAATTGCTGGACCCATTGAGCCGCCGCTGGACATTTGCTTCTCACAATGCTAGCTTCCTGGTTTTCGTTGTCACTTTCAGAAGAGGTGTCATGGACAGAGAGACGCTGAGAGAAGCGCTGACGGAAAGCGCTGCAGCGATTCGTGCGTTGGAAGAGCAGGCGGATGCGATTATTGACGCCTGCGGACGTGTGGTGTCTGCGTTGCGGAACGGGGGCAAGATACTGACCGCGGGAAACGGCGGCAGCGCGGCGGAAGCCCTGCATATGGCCGAGGAGCTTGTCGGCCGCTTTCGTAACGACCGACCTTCGCTGCCCGGCATTGCCCTCGTGGCCGATTCCACGGCCCTGACATGCATCGGCAACGACTACGGTTTCGATGCCGCTTTCAGCCGCCAGATCGAGGGATTGGGACAGGCGGGGGACGTCCTGGTCCTGTTCAGCACGAGCGGTCAGGCGCCCAACCTGAGCAGGGCCGCTACGGCTGCCCGCGACAGGGCCATGACCGTCATAGCCTTTCTCGGGCGCGACGGGGGAGCGCTGAGAGGTTTTGCCGACTGTGAGGTCGTCGTGCGGGGACAGGCCACCGAGAGAATCCAGGAGGCGCACCAGGTGTTGCTGCACATCGTCCTGGACGCGGTCGAACGCGAGTTTGCGGAGACGGAAAAATGAAACCCGGACTGACTGTTGCCATCCTCTGCGTCGCGGCCCTGACTGTCGCCGGTAACGTCAACGCCGAAGTGCACGTCTCTCTTCGTCTCGAACATCGCACGACTCTCAAGTTCGAGCCGGTACGCGCCTTCATCTCGTTTTTCAACGACAGCGACTACGCCTACATCGTCAGCAACAAGGATATCGCCCGCGCTTCCCGGTTTGCGATCGAGGTGCGCCGCGGGGCCGACGGAAGCCTGGTGGCGCGGAAGTCCGCTCCGATAGAGTACTTGTATCTGATGCCCGACGAGCGCGAGGACATCATGCTCGACCTTACCGAGCATTACGCCATGTCCGCGATGGGACGCTACACGATAACGGCGGTAACCGGCCATCATGGGGAATCCTTCCAGTCCAAGCAGCGGTTGCTGGATATTGTGAGCGGAATCGAGGTAGCCAAGGCGGTTCGCTCCGTTCCCAACTACCCGGGGCGGCTCAGGACGTTCAGCCTGCGCAAATGGACGCGCGGCGAAGGCTCACATCTGTTTCTCGCGGTTGACGAGACCAAGAGCGGCTACAACTACGGCGTATATGACCTCGGCCAGATGATCCAGGCGGTGACGCCCAAGGTGCGCGCCGACCGTGGCGGGAACGTGACGATAGTGCACCAGTGTGCACCCAACTGCTTCACGCGGACGGTGTTCAGATCGACCAGCGACGAGGTTTCCCTGGTGGACCAGACGTACCACCTGCCGAACGGGGAACCCTATCCCTCCCGGGAGCCCCCGCCGGCGCGCGTTGTCAGGCGGAAGTCCGACCGAAGCTGGTGGCGGTTCTGGACGTGGTGGCGGTAGTTCGTCGCTGGCCCCGCTGCCGAGACAGTTCGAGTTTCCGGCTAGATCTGCCGTATGTTCGTGACGCCCTCGTTGTCGGCCTGGTCGCGAACCCTGATGGTGTTGTTGCCGCCGCGGCCACCGGCCTGGTATACGACCGAATTGCCGGCCGCTCCGGCGAAGTTGCCGAGCGTCGGGTCGCTCATGCTCCACTCGAGTGGCAGGTAGAGACCGTTGGTCGAGGTCGAAACGGCCAGACTGGCCGTCAGGACGATCGCTTCAGTCCTTCGTATCTCCGGCGACGCGGGAGTGATGTTGATCGTCTTGTTCCGCGTAACCTCTTCGCATCCCGTAATCACGATCAACGCACATGCCGACGCCATCGGCACCACCAATCCAAGCAGCAGTCTCACTCTCACGTTCTACTCCCTATTGTCTTCTATGCACACAATCAGCGTCTAATCTCCTCAGCCGGAATCACCTCGACTTTTCCCGTCGGAGAATCAGGCTGGAGAAGGTCCGCGTCCACCGCCTTCTTGTCTTGCTTACGTCTCGGGGCGATGTTGCGGTCGAAATCCACGGCGTATTTCATATCATCTATTGTCTGTGGCCGCAACCCTGAGTCCTTGGATTCCTCCTCTACTACCTCGTCCGTACGGGAAGGCTCATGGGCGAAAAACCGGACTCCGAGCACATACAACACGACAAAGGCCGCGCACAACCCGACGACCGCCCAAAGGGCCAGGGTAGTCCTTCGCTCTGACCCGGCCCCGCTCATCGTATCCGTCTCCAGTCGCTGTAGGCATAGGCGCTATACGGATAGTAAGGCGGAGGTGCGATGCGGAACCTCGTGTCGTACTTGTAGTTCTTGAGGAATCCGGTACCACTGGTCGTTGCAAGTACTCCCCGCCGGTACTGGCTCAGGCTGCCGTACAACCGCACCTCCGGGCTGCCGAAATGCGCGTAGGGATTCAAACAGCTAAACCCCTGGCCTTCGCTCGTGATCAGAATGGCGGCATGGATCGGCGTCGTGCTCTGCCCGGTCAGGAGCACTGCGTTGCGTGCGATCAGCCCCAGCGCGTCGTTCACGTTGGCGGAGTCGAATCCATCTTCATGGGGAGACGTGTTGGCGCCGGACGCCGACTCATACTGGATGCCGGCACTCGGGATACCGATCCCTTCGTCAACCGCGACGGTAACGTTCCCGTCCAGGACTCCGCTCACCATGGCATTGCCGTCGATGTAGATCGCGCCGTTGTAGGAACTGAGGTCGTATGTCGTGGTCCCGCTCATCGTCTGGACGACAACACTCCCGTCATCCTGGAACACGAGTGTGGAATTCCCGTCGATCGATAGCCCCCCGTCTTGAGCAAGGTCTTGAATGGCCTCGATGTGGTCCTGGCTGTAGATTCCGGCAAAATCAAGCGGAGGCGCTCCCAACGTGAGTCCACCCTCGAAGACGTGCGGACCGGCCCCGGAACCGGGATCGTAGTTCACGGTCCGGGCCGCCGAACGGACCATCTGCAGCAGCCGGGGCGAGCCGTAGATGTTGATCTCGTCGTTGGAGTAGATCTCTCCGTCTACGACATCTCCCGTACCGAAGTGGATGGGTCCGTCGCGCCACTCGAAATGCGAGGCGTGGATGTAGCTCGCATAGGACTGGATCTGCGCCCGCTGCCGCACGACGCACACGCGCCCGCCACTCGCAACACCTGTCGACGTTATGACGTAGTGTCCGTCTATCTCGGTATCCGGGTCATCCTCGATGTCTACGACATAGCTGCCCCTCCCGTCTGCGGCCTCGACAACGGCTTGTCCCAGCAAACCGAGATCCTCGAACGGTTTCCGGTTCATATTGGCGATGCCGCGGACATGCTGGAGCCCGGCCTCCGCCATCCAGAAGGCCTGGGACTCGGCCACGCACCTGGCGGACTCGATCGAGTTCGCCGAGCGCAGACTAAGCATGCCCATCCCCAGTATGCACAGCACCACCATCACCACCAGGACGAGAGCCAGCACGGTCCCTTCCCGGCGCTTGCGGCGCACATGCAAACACGGCCACCCGCCGTCATCGACTGTGGTCATAAACTTGAACACCAATCAACCCTCCCCCCGCGGCGAACCGGACTCCCGGCGCCCTGGCGGAAAGCATCGCGGAACACATACTCCTCCGGGACGGCATAAATAGCACCTTCCGTCCCGACTCGCCTCTCGTCTCACTCAATCCTGCTCCAGTCGCTGTACGTGTAAGCACTGAACGGATAGTGAGGCGGCGGCGTTGCGAGGAGCCTCGTATCGTACTTGTAATTCTTGTCGAATCCGCGTCCGCTGGTTGTCCCGACGACTCCGCGCCGGAACTGACTCAGGCTGCCATACAAGCGAATCTCGGGACCGCCGAGAAACTGCCGCCACCGGGCACAACTGAATCCCCAGCCCTCGCCGGTAGTAAGAATGGCGGCATGGATCGGTGTCGTGCGCCTCCCCAGGAGCAACACGGAATTGCGCGCAACCAGGCCCATCGTATCGTTCACCCTGGCGGGATCGAACGTGTTGTGGTAGGGGGAGGGATTGGAACCGGACGCGGACTCGTACCGAATGCCGCCGTCCGGGATGCCGATCGAGCGTTCGGTGGCCACCGTGACGTTTCCGTCCACGATGCCACGCACCGTGGCGGAACCGTTCACGTAGATCGCCCCGTTGAGTGTGCCGAGATCGTAGGTTCTGCGCCTCCACCCGCGCCGGGCGACAACAGTGCCGTTCCTCTGAAACCTGAGGTCATAGTTCCCGTTCAGCACGAGCCCGCCGGCCGCGGCCCGATCGCGAATGCGATCGACGTGGTCCTGGCTGTAGACGCCCTCGAAATCCAGCTCGGGCGCTCCCAACGTGAGTCCACCCTCGAAGACGTGCGGACCGGCCCCGGAACCGGGATAGTAGTTCACCGACCGGGCCGCCGAACGGACCATCTGCAGCAACCTGGGCGAACCGTATATGTTGATCTCGTCGTTGGAGTAGACCTCTCCATCGATGACGTCCCGCGGTCCGAAGTAGATGCGCTGATTCCAGCGTCGTTCGTGGTGCGAGGCGTGAATGTAGTTCGCGAAGGTCTGTATCCGGGCTCGTTGACGCAGAACATGCCTGTCGCCGTTTGGCGCCACTCCCGTCGAAGTGATGACGTACCGCCCCATGATCTCGGTGTCCGGGTCGTCCTCTATGTCCACGACATAGCGCCCACCACCACCACCACCGCCACGGACGACGCCCTCGCCCAGCAACCCCAAATCCTCGAACGGTTCCCGGTTCATATTGGCGATGCCGTGCACATGCTCCAACCCGGCCTCCGCCAGCCAGAAGGCCTGCGCCGCAACAACATCCTTGGCGGCCTCGTACGAACCCGCCGAGCGCAGGCTCAGCATGCCGGTACCCAGGATGCTCAACATCACCATGACCACGAGAACCATACCAAGCACGGCCCCTTCCCGCCGAACGCGGCGCTTGCCCACGCCGAACGAATTGCGGTTGTCGGTTGGTGTCTTCAATTCCGATACCCCGTAATCGTGTCAAATGCCATCTGGCCGTCACCAGCCAGCAAAGTGAGCTGCACACGCACGCCGGACGCGAACACGTCAATAGTGAAATCCTGGACGCTGCCGCCAACGAGCGTCATCGTGTTCTCTGCCGCACCGATGTCAGGGCAATACACAAGGTCGTTCCCCGCGCGGTAGAACTCGTTGGTTACGCCGCTCGACACGATTCTCAGGACGTCGGTGTTCGCGCCTTCTTCCCACACGTCGACGGCCGTCGCGCGACGGATCTTGGCGGCAAACATCTTCATCGAAACGGCGCCGTCACGATGAACATCCACGGTCTCGCCCGTACGCGCCCAGCACTGGTAGCCGTAGTACAGCATCAGTCCCGCCGTCAGACACAGGATCGACGACGCCGCCATCGTGGCCAACAGCTCCACAATCGTGAATCCGTGCTGTGTTCTCTGCGTCTTCATCGTCTTTCGGGACGTTTCGCGTCTCACTCCGCCACGTTGGTATCAAGTCTGACAAACGCTCCGCCAAAGCTGTCGCCAAAGCCTACCCTCACCATGATGGCGAGATACTCCATATCGGGATTGTTGCCGCTCCGGATCCGCACGGTGGTGCAAATCCTGTATTCGCGACCGTTGATGGTAACCATCTCGTGCTGATCGGTCCGGTCCAGCTCCCAGTTTGCTCCGTTACGAGAGAGGAACCAGCGGCCGCCGCTTGCGGGACGGATGTCAGCGTACGCGGATACGCGGATGAGCTCGAGGCGGCTGTTGGCGACTTCCAGGGCAACGCGGCGGTCGGCTTCGTTATAGACACCCGCGCGCGACTGGTACATGTAGGCCGCACTGCCGACAACCATTATGGCCAGCACCAGGCTGGCGACCATGACTTCAATCAGTGTGGTGCCGGCTGCTGTCCGCGCGCGGCGACCCTGCCTGCCCTGATGTTCTGTCCTGTTCATCGCCCACATCAATCGTAGAGGCTGAACGTCCGTTGAGTGCCCTGTGAGTCCGAAACCGTAATCGTGCTCTGGGATATACTGTCGATCGTCACTCCCGCAACGACATCCCCGACCGTGTACACGTCGTTGTTCAGAAAGACCAGCGGCCGCGCCGGATGCCACGATACTCCCGTAATGCGCAACCCCAGGTCGGCAGCCTTCACCATCGCCGGGGCGCCGCTGAGAACTCCCGGCGCCTTTCGCGGCGTCTCGCCGATGGAAACCAGCAACTGGTCCGAAGGCACGTACAGGGCTTCCTCCGCCTCGACCGCGGTCTGGATGGCATCCCGCACCCTGCCGATCTCCGCGATGGTCTCTTCATGCCCGAGCACCGCCAACTCTTCCACCGTATCGGAGATAACGACCTGCGCGGCCACGATGATTCCCGTCACCAGCACGGCTATGACCACGACAAGCCCGATAACCAGGTTGCCGGCCCCGCGGCAAGCTCTATTGCGAAACGCACTGTTTTTCGTCATACGGCTCACCCTTTCCTCCCATGACACCAGTGTAACACAAAATCCACTTTGTACAAAGGCTCTTCCTCGATCCGGAGCGTACCGATGGAGAGGGAGTCGACCACGAACGTTTTGGCCGGCTGCTGCAGCTCGTTGAACAGCGCCACGATGGCGCCCATGTTCGCGACGCCCTGCACCTTGGCCTTGACGCCGCCCTTGTCGATGCTGTTCCCCGTGGCGAGGTCTTCGGTACTGAGCGAGTTGATCGTGAAACCGACTTCCACCGCGGTCGCGTTCAGAAGCGCGCGCAGCTCGGGGTCGGCTCCATCGGGAGCCCGCAACGCCGTGTCGAACCCCGACAGGACCTCCTGCGTCACGCCCAGAGCCCGCTGGATCTCGGGCAAGTTCTCGAGGAACTCCTTGCGTCGGTCAAGTCTGCGCGAAATGCTGCTGAGATAGAGGGTGGTAACGCCGAACATCACGGCCACGAGTACGGCGGGCAGCACAAGCCACGCCCACAGGCCTACGCGACTGCGTCTGAATACGCCCAAATCCATAATCAGGCCTTTCGCTTAACGAGTTGGCACGAGAAAGACAACACGAATGACGCTTTGCCGTTCACCTGCTGCCGCTTGCTGATAGTCGAGATCAGGTTGCAGACCTCTCTCTCCAAAACGTCGTCGCTCCGCCACGCGGCGAGAAGCTCCGTGGCGTCCAGAGTCCCGCCAGACTCGCTCTGGGGAAGTACAACATCGAAACGGACGCCACCCTCCTCGGCATCCAAACTGAAGTTCAAAATGTAGGCTCCGCGGGGAAGCTGCCGGCACAGGCCCGCGAGAATACGCCCGGCGTGGCGCCGGCGTTTGAGGGCGCGCTCCAAGGACGACAGGCGCCCTCCCTCTCGCGTCAGTTCTTCGGCAAACATCCGCAGACCGGCAACGGCATCTTCCTGCTTGGGGTATGCCTTGCGAACGGCGTTCTCCAGCCGCTCGACCTCTAACCGCGTATTGCGCGATGCCGTCAGGTCGCGCACGACGCAATAGGTGACAACAACCACGATGGCGCCGCACGCCAGAAAGTAGCCGACCATGCCCCAGAAGAAGGCCGCGCGTTTGCGGCGAGTCAACACGCGCCCCTCGATCAAGTTAATCTCGTATCGTACGTTTGCGCTCATCTCTTCTTGGTACTCAACGTCTCAACGCCAGGCCCATGCTGGTCGAGAGCAGAGGCCCCACGTCCTTGTTTGCGGCCAGCATTCTGTTCACCCGCGGCGGCCGGTTCGACAGTTCCTCAAGCGGACACCAGAACTCCACCGGCAGGTTGATTGCACTGCTCACCCTGGAGAGCACCTGGTCTTTCGAGGGAACGTGTCCGGTAAACACCAGGTGTTGCACCGGCACGCGGCGCAACTTGAACTCGTAGTACTTCAGGCTGTCCTGGATGTTCGTCACTAGATAGTCGGTCGCGTCTTTCCACTGCGAGGCCCGGGAGATCACGGTCCGGGGATAGATCGTACCGTCGTCGCCCAGCACCACGATATCGGCGCTGTGCACCGAGAGATTCACCAGGCAGACGACCTCGCCGAGACGGTCCGGCTTAAGCAAATGAAAGAGATTGCCGAGGGCCATGCAGCTCACGTCCATTATCACCGGGTAGAGACCGGCGTCCTCCAGAATGCCGACTTGCCGTGTTACGGCCTTGGCCGTCGCCGCAACCAGAATGCCCTCGATCCCGCTGTCGCCGTTGCCGTTCTTGCCGCGCACAACACGATTGACGTGGCAGTCGACGAGCAAGTCATTCTGGGGGACTTGCAGCGCTTCCTCGGCTTCGAGCCGCAAGGCGGATTCAACCTCGCTCGCCTCGAGCGTAGGGAAACGGAACTGTTTGAGGGTCAGGGCGTTGTTGCGCAGAGAGGCACATACGGTGTAGGTGTCGAAACCGAAGCGCTTCCAGAGTCGTTTCATCGCCACCGCGAGCCCCGCATCGTCCGCGTCCTCCTCGTACTCGACCCAGCCCACCCGGGAGACACTCACGCGTCCGCCGCGTACGGACAACTGCGAGGCGGTTACGCAACCGTCGCGAACATCGACCCCCACAATATCCTCTTGTGTGTTCAAAGAGAGCCCCATAGCGCCCTCCAACCTTTCCAGCCCCCCCGGCGGCAGGTGGCATTCCATTCCTGCCACCCGCCACCGGCAGGCTACGGCGGCCTCGCCGAAGCGCCGCCCCTAGAGTCCCGTGCGGGAGAAATCGCCCGCGCTGTTCAACTGTACTATGATGCCGTCGGCCTCGTCCGTGGAGCCCTCTACCTGCAAGGTGTAAGACTCCGCGGCGATCGCCTCGATCGAGTAGTCGCCTTCCACGAAGAACTTGCCGTTCAGGTCTCCGTCGCCAATGCCGGGGATGTCCGTCACCGGATCGCCCGCGGCGATCGCGGCGCCGTTGAGATCTGCATTGTAAGCCTCTGTCTGCGCATACATCGCCCGCAGCGCCGTGCGCAACGTTCCCAGTCCGGCTTCGCCTTCCGTCGCAACCGCGCGCTGCTTGTTGGCGCTCATCAGCGGAATCGCCACGGCGGCCAGGATCGCGACGATCACGGCCACGATCATCAGTTCTACCAGTGTGAAACCTGCTTTCCTCTTCTTCATTCCTTGTGTCTCCTGGTTACCTTTCGGGTTCTCTTCGTTCCCTGCCCGTTTTCCACATCACTCAGATCAAATTATCTCAACGTCAGACAACCACCTCCTTCTAGCTATGCCTCACATGAGACCGCGTTCGTCATTGAGTGTGTTCCTTTGTCAGCAAACCGTCGCTACCTTCCTACGCTGGTCGCCCGTGTCATCACGGGGAGATAGATTGCCAATACCAATACCAGTACGATCGCACCGAACAGACAGAGCATGACCGGTTCAAGCATGGCCGTTGCCAGCATGATCGCCCCCTCGGCCTGGTCCTCATAGGTGTCGGCCACCTTGTCGAGCACCTCCGGCAAACGCCCGGAAGACTCGCCCACGCTGACCATCCGAATCACGAGCCGCGGAAAAGCCCCGGTCTGTGCGAGGCTGCCGGCGATGTCGTTGCCGACAACGATCTTGTCTCTAGCCCGCAACAGGGCTTGTTCGAGCACCACATTGCCGCTCAAACCTGAAGAGATTTCCACCGCCGCCGTAATTGGTACACCTCCCCGAATCATGATTGCCAGATTCCTGCAAATGCGCGCCATCGCTATCTGTCGAATACATGTTCCAAAGAACGGGATCTTGAGCTTCAGCGCGTCTAGTTGATGTCTCCCTGCTTTCGTGCGTTTGTATATAGCAAAGAGCGCGCCAACACAGACAATGCCGGCCAAAAAAGCCCACTTATTGTCCAAAACAAAGCGATTTGCACCGAAAACCAACTTGGTGAGGGCGGGCAGGTTACCCCCAACGCTGCTAAGTGCGTCCTCGAATTTGGGCAGAATGAACACGGTCATGACGATGCAGATGAGGCAGAAGAACCCCAAAATGAAGATGGGATAGGCCGTGATGCTGCTGATCTTGCGCATCAGGCGTCCGCTGCGCTCGAGCGTGGTCGACAGATGCTCCAACGTCTCCGCCATGCTCCCGGCCTCTTCAGCGGAGCGCATCAGCGCCACGAAAAGACCGCCGAAGACCTCCTCGTACGCGCCCAGTGCCGCCGACAGACTCTCGCCCTCAAGCAGCCGCGCGAGCACCCCCTCGAGCACTCTCCGGAAACTGGGGTTCTCCACGTCATTGGCAATCGACGCCAGGGCGTCTCTCAACGGCACCCCCGAGCTCACGGAAACGGAGAGTTGGCGACAGAAGACGGCCTTCTCCGTAAGGGAGATACGTTTCCCACCCCGGGAAAACGGCTTGCGCGCGGGACGCTTGGCGCGAGCCTCTTTCCGCTTCGGGACCTTCGGGGGGCGCTTGGCCGCGCTCTGCTTGGTGGGCGGAGGCTTCTCCGGCTCCGGCGTATCGGAATGCAGTTCCATAACGGTGAAGCCCTGCGACCGCAGCCTGGACAACGCGTCATACCGTGACGCCGCAACGATAACGCCTTTGCGCGCTGTTCCGGACCGGTCTTTGGCAACGTATGAATACTCACCCATCGATCAACTGTGCCTCCAGTTCCAGGGGACATGCGCTGAGCACTTCCTCGACCGTCGAAATGCCCTGCCCGACTTTGCGCAGCCCGTTCTGCAGCAAGGTCTCCATGCCCAGTTCCATGGCCCGCTTCCTCATCACAATCTCCCCGGCATGATCGAGAAGCAACTGCCGGATACCGTCGCTCATCGGCAGGTACTCGGCTATCGCGATGCGACCGCGGTAACCATACTCTTTACACTCCCGGCACCCGCCCGGCTTGTAGTATGTCCACGTATCCGCACCGGGGAAAACCGTCTTCGTGATCCCGAGCATCTCCTGGTCGGGCTCGACGGCCTGTCGGCAGATCGAACACAGCCGTCGCACCAGCCGTTGGGCAACGACCACGCGAACCGTACTGGCGGACAGGTATGGCGGCACGCCGATGTCCGTGAGGCGCGAAAAGGCCGAAGGCGCGTCGTTGGTGTGCAGCGTGCTGAGCACGATGTGCCCGGTGAGCGAAGCCTGCATGGCAATCTGCGCCGTCTCCAGATCGCGAATCTCGCCCAGCAGAATGATGTCGGGGTCCTGGCGCAGGATGGCGCGCAGCGCCGCCGCGAACGTCAGCCCGACGTTGGCGCGAACGTGCACCTGGTTGATGCCCTCGATCATGTACTCCACGGGATCTTCCACCGTCTGGATGTTCTTGGTGCGGCTCTTGAGCATCTGCAGGGCGCTGTAGAGCGTGGTCGTTTTGCCGCTGCCGGTGGGCCCCGTCAGCAGGACGATGCCGTGCGGCATGCGCAGTATCCGCTGAAAATCGTTCAGCATCTCGTCATCGAAGCCGATATCGCGCATATCCACCAGGAGCGAGCTGCGGTCGAGGATTCGCAGAACGAGCTTCTCGCCGAACACCTGCGGGAGGGACGATACGCGCACATCGATCATGCGCTCCCCAACGCTGAACTTGAAACGCCCGTCGAGCGGCAGCCGCCGCTCCGCAATGTCCATGCTGGAAAGAATCTTGATGCGCGTCACGACCGCCTGGTAGAGGTGTTTGGGCGGAGGCGTGACGTCGTGCAGCACGCCATCCACGCGGCAGCGCACCGACACGGTCTTCTCGCCGGGCTCGAAGTGAATATCGCTGGCGCGGTCTCGAATGGCTTCCATCAGGATCAGGTTCACGAACCGAATCACGGGCGCATCGTTGGCTTGTACCCGCAACTGGTTCGCATCGATATTGAGCTCGTCCCCGCCGGTTTCGACCTCGTCGGAAGGATCGGCTTCCAGGTCCATGATCGCACGCAGGTTCCGCTCGATGTGGGCGTCCGCGCGATAGAACTTGTCGATCACCGCCGTGATCCGCTGTTCAGTGCTGACGGCCTTGTGGATTTCCAGATTGGTGAGCGCTCTGACGGCTTCGGCCGCCTCGATGTCAAGCGGGTCCTTCATCACCAGCGTTACGGTCAACTCCTTGCTCTTCGCCTTCAAGGGAACCAGGCAGAACTTGCGCACCATCGACTCCGGCACCAGGTGGACCTCCTCCTGTTCGAGCCGGAAGTCCTCCCCCAGCTCGTAGTAGGGAATGCCGAGTTGCTGGGAAAGCGCCAGGGCAATGTCCTCGGGCGTGACAAAGTCCAGTTCCACGAACACGTCACCCAGCATCGCCTCCGTATCGCGCTGGCGCTCGATCGCGGCCTGCAGCTGCAGGTCCGTAAGCTTGCCGCTGGCTATAAGGATATTGCCGAGACGCTGTGACTCCTGCGACATGGACATATTCCGCGCTCCTCCTCACTCGTCTTCTTCGATCCTCGGCGCCCACTTCATTACGGTAGGCGGCATCACTCCCTGCGTCACGTTCTCGATCGACATGATCGTGCCGGTCAGAAAGATCAGGAGGTCCATCTTCTCTTTGCGCCCCGTGTCCCGCCGGAAAAACCGGCCGACGTAGGGCAAGTCCCCGAGATACGGAACTTTCAACTGCGTAGTCTGTTCGGTGTCCGTCATCAGTCCGCCGATGACGACCGTCTCACCGCTCTTGATCACGATTTGCGTCTCGGTTTCGCGCGTCGACAGGATCGGATACTCCGTGCCGCGCGCCGATCCCCCTGTCTCGGTCTCGGCCGATGCCACACCGATCTGCTCCGTAACCGCGGGGTGAATAACCATCCGCACGAAGTCGTCATCGCATATCTGCGGCACAACGTTCAGTTGAATGCCGATGTCCTGCCAGTAGTCGACGCTGGTGGACGCCGTACCGGAAATGCCGGAAACGTCGGACTTGATGATCGGGAACTTCTTGCCCACGATGATTGACGCTTCCTGGTTGTTCAGCGTCATGATGCGGGGCGCCGAAAGCACGTTGAGCGATCCGACCTCCTGCAACATGTGCAGAAAGACCTCGAGCTGAACGTCATTGAGCTTCTGGAACAGGATCCCCATCCCGGCCGCATTGTAGGGCGCGGCCGCGTTCAGGTGCTTGCTCTCGGTCTTGAACGCCGCGGGACCCACGTCGCCTCCCAATTGCGCCGCGCCCAGGCCAAACGACGAACCGCCGCCGGTGAACGCGATCGGTTCCGCGGTTACGTTGTTGGCCCCCGTATTGAACTGCACGCCCACGTCTTTCAGATCGTCCGAACTCACCTCGCAAAAACGCGATTCGATCAGCACCTGGCGCGGCATCCGGTCGACATCCTTCAGCAACTGCTCGACCGAGTCGATCACGGAAGGAATGTCCGTGACGACGATCGTCTTGCTGCGGAGTTTCTCTTCCTCGACCTGACGGTCGTCGAGGGCCCTTCGCTCGCGCTTGCCGCCATCCGTGGCCGCCTGACTACCGCTGCCGCCGCCCTTTTGGGTCTTCGCAAACCCCCATCCCCGCTGCCCGCGAATCGTAATCGTGGTCACATTGCCGCGCGTCGAAAGCTGTGCTTCGATCATCTCCTTCACGCCAAGGGCATCCAGGTACTTCAACTGGAACACCTTCGATACCAGGGGTTCGATGGACTCGACCTCCATCAGCTTCTCGAGCTTGCTCACGACAATCGTATCGCCCACAATCTTGTGGCCGTAGCCATACGGCTTGAGAATGACCTCAAGAGCGTCCTCCCACGGGGTCTGGTTCAGACGCAACGTGACGTTCTCCGATACGTCGGGACCGACGACGACGTTCTTGCCGGTCTGCATCGAAAACGCGTTCAGCACGTCCACGATGGAACCGTTCTGAACGTAGACCGTGACCTCGTCCGAAACGTCTACGGGCGCCGTCGAGCGCGAAATGTCCGCCAGTCTGCCGTATTGCGCCCTCATATCGTCCGCCAAAGCCTCCGTCACGCCGGGCGCTTCGAACACGGTCCGCCGTGTTGGTGTCCGTCGCATCGGGCGCCACCTCGGGCGCCGCGCCGTCCTGAACGATCTCCTGCACGGGCTCGGGCACGGCGTTCGTGTCCTCGAATTCGGGCGCCAGCTCGGCGAAGACGTTTGTGTCCGGAGCCAACGCGGAGGCTTCACCCGCGGCCTGCACCCGCCGCCAGGTCAAACCGACCGCCAAACAAACCGCCACCGCCACAAGCATTGTGAGACGAACCGCACGCCTACGCCTAGATGTCTTCTTCACTGTGCATCCTCCGTTTTCTCTTCGCTCATACGCCAAGTAAACTCGCCAGTTCTTTCGGACGCGGGGACCGCCGACGAGCAGTCGCCTCGTCAATCAGCCCCTGCCCATGCAACTCCCTCAAGGCGTCGTTCATCGTGATCATCTTGTCGCGACGCCCCGTCTGGATCGCGGAGTAGATCTGCTGTACCTGCCCTTCGCGAATCAGGTTCCTGATCGCGTTGTTGAGGTTCATGATTTCGCAAGCCAGGACGCGCCTGCTGCCGTCCTTCACCGGCAGGAGCTGCTGGGCGACCACACCGACCAGAACGAGTGAAAGCTGGGAGTAAACCTGTTCGCGCTGCCCGATGGGAAACATGTCCGCGATACGGTTAACGGCATGGGTCGTATCCTGCGTGTGAAGCGTCGCCAGGATCAGATGCCCCGTCTCGGCCAGAGTCAAGGCGAGCTGCGTCGTCTCCAGATCGCGCATCTCGCCGACCATGATGACGTCCGGGGACTGGCGGAATACGCTGTGAAGCGCGTCGGAGTGTGAAGCGCGTCGGAGAAACCGTGCGTGTCATCACGTACCTCCCGCTGCTCGACAACGCTGCGCTTGTGCGAGTGCAGATACTCGATCGGATCCTCGATGCAGATGATGTGAGCGTGACGGGTACTGTTGATATGGTCGATCATGGCGGCCAGCGTCGTCGACTTGCCGCTGCCGGCGGGCCCCGTGACCAGCACCAGGCCGTGCGGGTGCGAGGCAAAATCACGCACAACATCCGGCAGCCCCAGTTCCTCGAAGCGTCGGATGTCGAAGGATATCATCCTGACCGCGATGGCCACCGCACCGCGCTGGAAGTAGACGTTGAAGCGAAAGCGCGACAGACCTTCGATTCCCCTCGAAAAGTCAATCGACTTGCGCCGCTCGAGTTCCTCCATCTGATCGCCGCTCAGGATCTCGTTGGCGAGGCGTCGCGTCATGGGGGGATCGAGCGCCCCGCAATCCAACGCCTCGAGCCGCCCGTTGACGCGGAACTGAGGAGGAGCCCCCACCGTAAGCAGAAGGTCCGACGCCCCACGACGGTACATCTCGTGAAGCAACGACTCTACGGTCAGCGTGTTCAAGACAGGAGTTTCCCTCCAATACCCAGCGTTAATTACTCCTAG
>CAZKRK010000176.1:0-4419 GCA_964555035.1 uncultured Victivallales bacterium
GAGAGGTCGCCGCAGCGCAGCGGAGGCGGGTGAGGGGCCGGCCGTTGGCGCCCTCAGGATTACAGGGAGGAGGGAGAGGCCTATTCCATCAGCTTCTTGAGCGTCGGTTCCATGGCTTTGGCCCAGGCCTTGTAGCCGTTGCCGTTGGGGTGGAGGCCGTCGGGGAGGAGGCGGCGGTTGATGTGGCCCCACCACCAGACGAACTTGCGGCTGACATCCAGGAAGAAGACCGTCTCTCCGTCGGCAAGCGTGGCGAGGAGCTCGTTGGTTTTTGCGATCTTCACGCGGGTCGGGCTGGTGCGCTTTTCGCCGCGCGGGAGGATTGCCACGAGCAGGACTTTTGTCTTGGGGAGTTTCGTCCGCACGCGGTCGACGACTGCCTTCACGCCGGCGGCGATTTCCTTTGGGCCATCTCTGCGATGGACGGTGTTGTTTGAGCCGATCAGGACCACGACCACTTTCGGATCGAGACCGTCCAGCTCGCCGTGGTCGATGCGCCAGAGCACGTGTTCGGTCCGGTCCATTTTGTAGCCCAGGTTCAGGGCCTTGCGCGGGACGTAGTACTTCTCCCAGGACTTGATTCCGAAGTGCTCCCACCACTCCGTTATCGAGTCGCCGACAAAGACCAGCTCGTAACCGCCTTTCTCTGCCGCGGCCAGCTTCTCCTTGTGGCGATCCAGCCACCACTTCTCGTTGAGCCGATGCGCCGGCGTAGTGGCCGGAACCGCCGGTTCGCCCCGGACCATGGCGACCGCGGCGAGAAGGGTGAGTGCGTAACGAATCAAGCGAGTTGCCATGAGCCGGAGAGTAAGCCCTGCAGGAATGCGTGTCGACTCCGATGTTGCGGAAGAAGGATCTTGGGTTGCTTCCCCGGGCGACGGACGGTATCCTAGTTGGGCGTGGAGGAATGAATGAAGTTCAGTGAAGTTGTCCGGCTTCTGGAGAGCAACGGTTTCCGCGTTCTCAAGGAGAAGGGCTCCGTTCGCTACTATGGCAAGCCGGGCTGGCCGCGACTGATTCGCGTGGACTACCACGGGGCAAAGGAAGTCCCTACAGGCACGTGCCACAGCATACTCAAGGCAGCAGGGCTGAAGTGAATCAAGCGAGATCACGACATGATTGACATCCCATACTCCTTGGTGATCGAGGCAACCGATGAGCCGGACTACTTCGGGTTCTACTCCCCCGACCTGGAGGGCTTCACAGGGATTGGACACTCGGTGGAGGACTGTCTCTACCAAGCCAAATGGGGGATGAAGGAACACGTCGCACTGCTTCGCGAGCAGGGCCTTCCGGTTCCCGATCCCGGTTGCGATCCGAGAATTGTCATCCAGAATGCGAAGGAACTCGCGGTCGCCTGACCGTTGTGGTGTCCGAAGACGGTTTTCGGAGAACAGGCCGTTGCCCGGTTCGGCGTTGCCGCGCCACCCCGAGCGGCGCCTTTGCCGAAGGACAGGAATCGCACTTGCCGGAGCAACGGCTGGGCTCGGCTGCTCCAGGCTACAGTGAAACGGGACATACAGAATGGGGAGTATGCTCTTTCGCAACAGGTCTCTGTTGGTGGCGAGCGTGGTGCTGCTCTGCGTGCAGCTTCGCTCTCTCGGGGATGACATCGTCATACCCGCCCGCAACCACTCTGCCCGCAGCAGGCAGATCACGCCGGTGGATGACAAGTGGAGCGGGTTGGTTGTCTGTCACGGCGTCAACGGCATGCAGCAGTGGCAGTTTGAGCTGTCCGCGGACGGGCCGTACTACGTTCACGTCTACTATGCATCGGCCATGTCTCGCCCGGTCAAGTTGTCGATCAACGGTCGGCAACTGGGCGGTTCGTTTCTCGGCCGTAATACGGGCAGCTTTCGCAAGGACGGCCTCGCCTGGGAAACGCTCGGGCCGTTCGACTTCGTCAAGGGCAAGAACACGCTGCAGATCAACTCGTCGGGCCACATGCCGCATCTCGCCGGACTGGTGATCTCATCCAACGGCAAGCAGCGGGACAAGAAGGTCTTCAGCGGTCTGTTCAAGCGCGGCGAGGAACTGGTTGAGGCCGAGGTAGAGAAAATGGGGCCCGCTATGGCCGCGACGCGAGCGAGGCTGCGCCAACTGACCGGAACGGACGAGATCGTTTTCATCAAGCGAATCACGTATACCGCGAACCACTACTACACCGAGTACCTCAACTCGAGGTGGACACCGGGCGGCGGCATTTTCATTCTGTCGCTCACGGACGGCTCGACACGCCGGGTTGCCGCCGAGTTGGAAGGCGGCGTGTTCGGCCGGTTGGATCTGTCGTTCGACGCAAAGAGAGTCCTGTTCGACTGGAAGCGGTCCCTCGATGAAGGGTACCGGATCTTCGAAGTCGGTGTGGACGGCAAGGGACTGCGCCAGGTACTGCAGGCGCCCGCGAATGAGGCCGAGGTCATTGCCAGGTATCGCCCCACCAACCGCAACAAGGCCACGTACCACAGCGGGTCCGACGACATGCACCCCTGCTACCTGCCCGATGGCGGCATCGCCCTTGTCTCTACCCGCTGCCAGGCGAGCACGCTTTGTCACGGCGGCGATGCGTTCACGACCCCCGTGCTCTACCGGACAGAAGGCGACGGCAGCGATCTCAAGCAGTTGAGCTTCGGCGCCCTGAGTGAGTTCACGCCGGCGGTGCTGCCTGACGGCCGCATCATGTATTCGCGCTGGGAGTACGTGGACAAGGGGGCCGTCTCCGCCAAGTGCATCTGGGCCATGCGTCCCGACGGTACGGCGTCGTCCGAGGTCTACGGCAACGACATCCCGTTTCCCCCGACGATGATCCAGGCCCGGGCGATTCCGGGAGCGCCCAACAAGTACGTGATCCTGGGCTGTCCGCACTTCCCACAGAACGCGCTCGGCACCATCATTCGTCTCGACATGACCAGGCCGATCCGCACGGACGAGCCGATGACCTACCTGACGCCCGCGGTCAAGGTTCTGGCCGAGGGCGGGTGGCACTTCGCCGATGCGGCGACGGGCGATATGGTCATGGACCGCGGTGGCAGAGGCCCGCTGTTCCGCGACCCCTGGCCGATCGATGAAGACCGTTTCCTGGTGGCGCACAAGCCGCGCGGCTTCGGCAGCAGTTATGCCCCCGGCGGCTATGGGCTCTATCTGCTGGAGTCCTCGGGCAAGGTCGCGCCTTTCTACCATGATCCGGAGATGTCGAGCTGGCAGCCGGTTCCGCTCAAGGCGCGCAAGGTGCCGCCGGTGTTTCCGAAGTCGATCGACGCCGGGCTTGCCGAGCGGGAGATGGCAAAGTGCGTGGTAACCGACGTCTATCACGGCCTGGAGAACGTGGCGCGCGGATCGATCAAGTACATCCGTGTCCTGGAGCAGATCCCGCGGCCGTGGAGTGCGCGTCGTTACGGGCGCGGCAAGGCGGATTCCTACGACCAGCAGTACGCCGTGGTGTCAAAGGACACGGCGCTCGGTCTCAAGGTGCAGCACGGGATCGTGCCCGTGGAAGCGGACGGCAGCGCGCATTTCCTGGTGCCGGCCAATGCCAACATTTTCTTCCAGGTCCTTGACGAGAACTACCTCGCCGTGCAGACCGAGCGCACTTTCGTCAACTACATGCCGGGCGAGACGCGCTCCTGCATCGGGTGTCACGAAACGCCCGACGATCCCCCGAGGTCGGATTCGGTCAGTCCGATTGCGTTGGGCCGCAAGCCGTCGCTTCCCGGCCCGCAGCCCGGTGAGGCATCGGGGCGCCGGCCGCTCCACTACCCGACCGACGTGCAGCCTGTCCTGGATCGGCATTGCGTCAAGTGCCACAATGCCACGGACAAGAAGGGGGGGCTGGACCTGACCGGCCGGATGACGACCTTTTTCTGTGCCTCGTACGAGAACCTGATCACCGAGCGGCGGAACGGTCGCCAGGACCGTCGCGAACCGGGACTGGTGCCGACAATCGGCGAGAATCACCCCAAGACGGGCAACGTGCGCTACCTGCCCGCGAAATCGCTGGGATCACACAACAGTCTGTTGATTGCCATGCTCGCCCCGGAGAAGGTCCGACTGGCGGGGGACAAGGCGCGACTGCAACGGCTCGCGAAGTTGGCCGAGCAACACAAGAAGCTGAAACTGACGCCTGAGGAGCTGCTGAGGATCTCAAACTGGGTCGACACGAACGCCCAGTACTACGGGTCGTACTACGGGCGCCGTAATCTGAAAGACAAGGGACATCCCAACTTCCGTCCCGTACCGAGCTGGTCTTCGGCCGTCGGCATCCTGCCGCTTTCGGAAGAGGAGCGGTGAAGACGGGTGGGCGGTTGGGACCCCAACACGTGTCTGCTATCCTGCGGTTGCCACCAGCCCCCCCACACCCCCGGCGGCCGGGGGGGGGCCCGGGGGGGGGGGGGGGGGGGGGGGGCCCGGGGGGGGGGGGGGGGG
>CAZKRK010000176.1:4429-15329 GCA_964555035.1 uncultured Victivallales bacterium
CCCCCCGCCCCCGCCCGCCCCCCCGCGGCCCCCCCCCCCCCCCCCCCCCCCCCCCCCGCGGGCGGGGCGGGGGGGGGGGGGGGGGGCTGGTGGCAACCGCGGGGTGTGTCGTCAGGAGCGCAGCACTTCGTGGCTGGTAGGCCGTCCGGGAGTCGAACCCGGGACCCCGTGATTAAAAGTCACGTGCTCTGACCAACTGAGCTAACGGCCCGCTCTTTGCGCTGCAACGCCTTGCGGCTATCTTGGGTTTTGCACTTGACGGCTCGGGACGCATTTGGGACATTTGCCGGTAGAAGCGAATGACGGCAACATGCGAAACATGGAGGTGTTCCGATGCCCGAATATGCCCAAACCATCAAGCACAAAGGAAGCATAATACGTGAGCGCAAGGGCAGGTTTCAAGTCGAAACAAACCGAAATCGAAGAAGGACGCGCAGCACGTTCGACACCCTGGAAGAGGCAAAGCTCTACGCCGAGCAAATGGCGGTCGACGTCAAGAACGAGGGCACGGCCGCACTCGGCCTGACAGAGAAGCAGAAGCGGGACGCCGCTCTGGCTATCCGCCTCCTGTCGGGGCAGGAAGAGCCGGCGAAACGCTACCACAGTCCCCTTGCGGAGGCCGTCCGGTTCTGGCTCAAGCACTACCCCAACGGCCGCGCGACCTTGACGCTCTCCGAGCTCCTGGAGGAATACAAGGAAGCCAAGAAACACCGGCGGCCGGCCACGCGCTACGAGATCGAGAACAAAGTCGGCCGGTTCGTCGCGACTTGCGGGGAGTCTGAAGTCTGCGAAGTCGGTAGTGCCGCGATCGACGCATGGGTGACCGCGAACACAGACACCATCACGACACGCCGGAAGTACGTTGCGTTGCTCAATGCCTTCTTCGGTTTTGCCGTGCGCAAGGGGTACATCGAAGAGAACCCGGTGGCCAAGGTGTACGTTGACGCCGGCGCGCTGGATGAGAAGTTGCCCGAAGCCTACAGTGCAGGACAGGTCGAGACGATCCTGAACGCGACGTTGCAGGAAGCGCCGCGGGCCGTCCCCATGTTGGCCGTGGGATTCTTCGCGGGCCTACGCCCGGCCGAGCTGACCGCCCTTGACTGGTCTGACGTTGATTTCGCCGATAAGCACATCCAGGTTCGACCGGAGACGGCCAAACGGCGCCGCCAACGTTTCGTCACGATGAGCGACAACCTCCTGGCATGGCTCAGTCCGTACAGGAAGGACGCCGGTCCACTGGCGTTGACGAAGATGGAGTTCCGCCGCGACCGGGCGAGAATCCTCGAGTGTGCCCGTCTCAACCGCTGGATTCATGACGGACTCCGCCACACATTCGCAACGGCACACTTCGCCCTCTACCAGGACGCCGCGAAGACCGCCGCCGAGCTCGGTCACACGGGAGACACGGCCGTCTTGCACCAACACTATCGAGCCCTGATGAAGCAGAGTGACGCCAAGCGGTACTGGAGCATCAAACCGAAAGCGCGCACGGATGGCGCTATCGAGTTCCGAACGAGAAAGGCGGGGTGAGCCGCCATGAACTTGCGCCGCAAAACGGTTGCGTGGCATCCATTCGTCACGGTGCCGACCATCTGGCCTTGCCAGCGTCATCCAACAATACGATGCTAGGTCCGTCTTCAGTGACCAACACCCCGGTGCGCGGTCTTCGTCTATCGTCGTACATCCTCAGCATTGGTCCATCCTTGCCGACGTTGAGCACCGTGCGGAGGTTTCCCTGACTGTCAGACATCGTCAACCCCGGGCCGTCCTCTCTCACTTGCAGCAAGGTTCGCCGCTGGCTTTCGTCATACATCTTCAGCATCGGCGATCCGTTGAGTAAGACGCGGGGTTCTTCCTTGTCGTCAGACATAACCAACAGCGCACCAGAGTCGTCATTCACGCCCAACGCATTTCGCGTTCGGTTCTTGTTGTCATACATCAGAAGTCGCGATCCGGACATGTCGGCAGAGAGTTCGATTCGCCTACCACGTTCGCCCAACATAGTCAGTGCCGTTCTACCGTCGCTCATGGAGAGCCCGGAGCGTGGTCGTTCCTTCTCATCACGTATGCCGAACGCCGGCCCATGCTCAGTGACGCTCACATGCGCTCGCAACGCTTGTCGGGCGTCGTACAACCGAAGGCACGCCTCATCGTTCTCCACGTCCAGAGAGACCCTGAGCGCCTCTTGTCGGTCGTGAAGTTCTACGGCGGGCACGTCTCCGCCAATGTCCACTTCGCCATTTTTTCCTATCATGAACAGCTTGGGACCGCTCTTCCAGACGACGAGGCCGACTTCCCTATCTCGGTTGAGCATCGTCAAGTTGGGACCGCACGGCAAAACGGAGATGTTCAATTGTCCCTCTCCGCTTTCGCTGTATAGGCTCAAACCGGGCACATCGTTGAGTGCGTGCAGTTCCGCTCGTTTGTTTCCCTTCAAGTCGACAACGGTCAGGGCTCGCACGCGGAGCTTCTCGGCGTCGCGCGGCACGAACCACCAAACAGCGGCGAGTGCCAGTGTCAGTATGAGACATATACTCGCTACAACTTGAAACAGGAGGGCGTCTCGCCCGACCTGCCTCAGCTTTTTCTCCAACACATCAATGCGCTCAGCGTCAGTCATTACCTCCCCCTTCCGCAGGCTTCTACCGTAACACGGAGCAGTATGTCGAACGCAGGCCTTGCCGTCAAACGCTCCATGATACTCACGGACGCAACCTTGAGCACGGTGAAAGGCATGGAGATGCCGACTATGATAAACGGCGACGGCAGATAGCGCACGCACGTTCCATGCCCTTTGAACACCTCTGCGTCTCAATCCGCAGTTTCCGCGCGCGCGTGCGCGTGCCTCGGTGTGTCCAGAATTCCCTCGCATTGGTATCATACAACCTGTATCCGCAAAGCCGCTTTGCGCGTATCTACACCTCTCCGTCCGGCATGATGAAGTTGAATCGAACGGGTTGCACGTTTCCCCCGGGCCGCCGCTCGTCCCGGAACTTTGGACGATGAGCGCGGAGGAGTTGGGCCAAGAGCCTATCCGAGTACTGACGTTCGGGGGAGTGTTGCCGTCGTCATCGTGGTCTCTATGTTCCTTCGCCATGGGTTCCTCTCTCCCTACGCTCCCTGTCGCCGAGAACGCCACCAGAATCCCGCACGCCGTTCAAGGGCTCCCAACTGCCTGCCCGGACCTTTCCAACGAATCCTCGCGCCGCAAGCCGCCCCTCACGCGTATGCAACACGCGGAGAATCCCCGGTCTCCATTCTCACTCCGCCTCATCGGATACGGGATGCCACGCGAAGACGAGTCCGTTCTCCGCGCACGAAGCCAAGGACAGGCGGACACCGGGGATGCGGTGAGCATGGTAGTGGAAGCGTAACCCCTTCGTGATGGCACGCAGCTTCGTATGGGACCACTTCTCGGAGCCGACCAAGGCTCGACGTTTCCCGTCCGGGTCGTGCTCATCAAGGGCCTTCTTCATCGGCGCCAAATGTCTGGCATACTTGCTCCGCGCCGGCGTGTTCCGTTTCGGTGTCGTGGTCTCTTCTCTGACTTGCATGTCCTGTTCCCTTCGTTGCGGCGGCTATGGCTGCCGCCTGTTTCGTTGCTTCCCGGCGAACCGGGCTCACCCTTCAACAAATCTCCCTCCGACGGAGAAGAGGTGCTCGGCACCGGCAACCGAGTAGTCGCCGGTCTGGAGTGTCGCACGGACAGCAGGCAATCGCGTGATTGGAAGCGGCGCCTGCTCGCGACTGTCCACGGCGATGGTGACGGCCGGCGGCGACATCATGAGTGGCCCTCGATTTTGGGTAACCAGCGATAGCGGGTGGATCGGTAGGCGTTCCCAGGCGTCACCTTCTCCAGGACTTCATCCGCCACGAGCATGTTCAGCCACTTGCTCACCGTCTCGCGCGAAACCCCCAACAGTTCACCGCCTTTCCGTGTACTCAGCCAGATCACACGGCTACCCGTGACGAGAACCAGCTCACGGAGCAGGGCAACGAGTCGACGCACCGGGGGCGAGTCGTAGTCGTCGATCACGGTACCGGACACGGTTTCAGGGAGTCTGCCCCATGCCTCCGAAGCCAGGTCTACACCCAGGGGCATCTTGGCCCGGTCCCATGCATGGAGGAAGTCGGCCCAACTCGAGTCAAAGTCCTTCGTGTCGATGTTGGGCAGTGCAGCCTTGTGCCAGCGCCGAACAATCGTCTTGAGGTCTCGCTTCGTGCTCCCGGTCAGGTTGGCATTGAATCTCAGCCCGCGGGCGAGTTTCAGCACGCAGTCGTTACGTTCGCCAGGTCTCGACGGTAGGGTCGCACGGATGACCTGCTCAACGGTCATCTCACGGTACTTGACAGAGAAAGACAGAGAAGGACAGAGAGAGGCAGAGGATATGGCTTCTGCCTTTCTCTGGTCTTTCTCCGTCAACTTGCCGCTTTCCCTGAGCAACCAGTCCACGACAGCCTGTCCCTCTTCGATACTCTCCGGTGTGTAAGGCAACTGGCGCCCGGTGCAGATCCAGAACCGCTTCCGGGAGTACAGTTCGACGTCGTTGTCACCCGCCTTGAACTTCTTCCCGGTACCCGGCAACTCACCCCTCACCAGGATGTGAACGCCGGTCCCTGAAGCGGAGTACTCAGCGTACGATCCCGCCTGTCTGATCACGTCGGATGCGAAGGCGTTCACCTCTCCATCGACAACGCAGTCGTCTAGGTCGATACCGACCAGGCCTTTACCATTGAGGCAGTAGGCAATGCAGTCGAAGTGCCCCATTTTCAACGCGTCGACAGCCACGGAAAACGGGCGCCACGTTTCGGGAGTATCGGACTTGGCCTTTGTGCCGGGAGCGTCTGCGATGTACGGAGTTTTCTTCAGCTTCCCGCGCTTCTGCGGACGGATCTTGAAGCCGACCCACTGGGGCCGGTCGCGCAGCACCGCCGGTATCTGCTTGAGGTTGGCAATCTCTTCAGGTGTTGCGGCCATTGTCGTTGCTCCCCGCTCTGCCCTTTGCGGGCTCGGCTTGTTCAGGGTTACCAGACTGGTACGGCCGACAGTTCCAATTCGGGCAACTCGTGTCCCCACACTCGCGGACATGACGCACGGTGAAACCGCAACACTCCAAGCATTTCGCGGTGATGGCCGCCCGCAGTGAACGCGTCGTGAATGATCGTCGAAACACACCTTCCCTGCTCGGGGCGTGCCTTCGCACTTCCGCCAGGAGTCGGGCTCGTTTCTGGTCCATCTCGAAGTGAGGTCCGGCAGTATTCATGCCGCGTCCTCCCCCACGGCCGCAACTCGAAGCCGCTCCATCGCTGCGTCGAGATCCTTGAGTCGGAAGACAACCACGCGGTGAGAGACCTTCGTGTACGCCACGAGTCGGCGCCGCATCCAGTCGTTGAGAGTTCGAGGTGAAATGCCGAGGTACTTCGCGGCCGGTCGTTTTCGCAGGTATCCCTGCGGGAGTTGCTCCGCTTTCATTCATCACATCCTCCGTGCGTCTGAGATGGCGGCCGGGATTGCCGGCTCCTACGCCATGCTCAACGCCAAGAAGCGTGAATGAATGGGGGTGGAAAGATCAGGGGGCGGATGGTGGTAAGATCGTGGTAATTGCAGGAAAGGTGCTATCTGGTCGCACTATCGCCACAATTCACACTGTAGAGTCCTTTTGCTCTATGCACGAGAATGACGTGCTCGTAGATCCACTCAAGGTCTGCATCGTTCTTGAAGTAGTGGCTCACCTTCTGGCCCACATCGGTTCGAGGACAGTAGGGTTCCAGCGGTCGAGTCTCAGACAGAACAGCTCTGCACACATCGTGTTTGGTGACGGGTGCCAGCTTACGTCGGTGCTGGTTGACGATGAAACGCAACGCCGCGTTCGCAGACGGGCGCAGACAGTTGTACACTTCCCTTCCTCTCTTGACCCACTTGCACTGTGGATGGAACTCAAACGGACCGATGGTAAAAGGCTGATCCGACCCGCGCTTCCACCGTTCGATACACCGCAGCATGTCGGCCCGTTCGCTTTCGGAGAGATCCCAGCGGTCGGGGTCAATCTCGTCGACGTGGGCGACCAGGTGTTCCAGGAGCATCGACTCAACAATCTCAAACTTCCGCCGCTCAGATTCCGGCAAGCCGCGTGTATCCTGACTGTCGCGCCACTCACGCCAAACATCGCGCAGCGGCCGAGTGTCAATCTCATGGCGGGCGTATGCGGCGGGGTCATACTCAATGAGAGGTGTGGGGCTACCGGTGGACTCCTGAACAGTGCTCGACATGGCTACACTCCCTATCAGTGCTCGCCAAGGCCGAGGATAGGGCTCGACCCCGGCAAGGCCTACCGACGCTCGCGAAAACGTCGACAGGGAGAATTGTCTCACGGGGACGGTTGCTTGTTCAAGAGAACACCACCAGAATCCGGCAGGGATCCGCTCTTGGATTCGTGCGCCCAGGATGGGCATGGGGGGGTGCCGCCCGGGTAAAAGGGCGTCGCGGTGTGGGCGTGGGAGGTATATGGGACCCAGTGCCCCCTTTCGCGCCTCGTGGTGCCGGGGCGGGGGTGCAGTGCCCGGTCGTCTGTCTCGTAACTCCCGTCTCAGGGCCGCGTTTCCGTCGCAGGTTTGGCGGGAAGGAGCTTCCGGGTGTCAGGGGAAGGGCTGGAGGTCTGCGGGGGATTCTGGTCCCCAAGAGCTACGTTTTCTTCCTCGTAGACACCCGGGCTTTTGTCTTACTCTCTCGCGAGAAGGAGGGGACCGGTTGTCATGTGGTGGCTGTACCTGGATGAGAGCGGGGATCTGGGGTTTGACTTTGTGAACAAGCGACCGTCGAAGTTCTTCACGGTCTGCATTCTGGCGACGAGTCGCAGGGAGAGCAACGACGCGATGAAGCGCGCGGTGCGTCGGACGTTGCGCCGCAAGCTGAACCGGGACTCGAAGCGCGTTGTTCACGAGCTCAAGGGATCGCGCACGACATTCGCCGTCAAGGAATATGCGTGGCGTCAGCTTGGCGATCCGGTGTACGGGATCTATGCCCTCACGCTGAACAAGAAGCGTCTCTATCCGCAACTCATGGAGAACAAGCACCGCGTCTACAACTACGTGGCCCGGCTGGTTGTCGACCAGATCCCCTTTGAGAAGGCGGACGGTCAGGTGCAGCTCGTGGTCGATCGCAGCAAAGGGAAGCGGCAATGCTGGGAATTCAACGAGTACATTCGCACGCAGTTGGAAGGGCGCCTATCCCCGGAAGTGCAGTTGGACATTCTGCATGGCGATTCGGTCAAGTGGCCGGGACTGCAGTGGGCCGACCTCTTCGCGTGGGGGATTTTTCAGAAGTACGAGCGGCGCAACACCGAGTGGTTCTCCGTGTTCGAGGAGAAGCTGCGATACGAGCGGCGGTATCTGTAGACACAAAAAAGAGCGCGCCCCAAGGCGTTCGTTTGCCGAGACTGTGGCCACCCGATGGATGGGAACATCACGGACCCGCCTTGGAGGACTTACCGCTCAAGAGATACAGTAACGCTTCCGCGGCCTTCGCGTCAACCCCGGACGAGCACTTCTTGGCCGATTCCCGTTCGGTACATTCCGACCCGAATCTTCCCCTCCCGCCTGTCATCCCGAGCGAAGGTCAGCGCGAAGCGATGACCGGAGTCGAAGGATCTCGGGAACCGAAATCACGCCGGACGTGATCGCGGCACTTGAGATCCCTCGACTCCGCTGCGCTGCGCTCGGGATGACATGACGGTGGCAGCATCTTTCCCCCGGATCGCGGTTGCCCCCTCGGCGAGTACGCTTTCCATTCCGCTGGTCGGCGCGATTCCTGGTACGCATTTGGGACGCGAAACGCCGCCGCTATGTGCATTCATCTTCCTTCATGCGCAATGCGAATGCATGGATTTCCTAGGGAACTCGGCCAATGGCGGCGGATGGAAGCGGGTGGGGGAGGCTCGTTCAGGATTAAGAGTCACGTGCTCTGACCAACTGAGCTAACGGCCCGCAAAATGAAAATGCGCGCAAACGGTATGGCATGGTCCGTCCGATGTCAAGGGTTTGGCGACACGGTTTTGGCCCTACGGAGCCGGCGGTCCTCCGCCGGGAAAAGGGGGGGTGCTGAGGCCCGCCGGTCCGGAACGGCCGAGGACGGCCGTCTCCATTGCGTACCGAGCCGTTGCCGGCTAGGCCTGCGGGAGATTCTGGCCCCGGAAAGCCACGTTTTCTTCCTCGTAGACACTCCGGCTTCTTTGGAAACACGAGCAGCGCGACACGGAGTGATTCTCCGTGTTCGAGGACAAGCTGCGGTACGAGCGGCGGTATCTCGTTGCCCGTGGCAGGTTCCACTCTCTGCCGGAGATTATGGTGGCATTCTGCGTCTTGATGGATGAGTATCGAGTACATCATTGACTGGGACGGAGTCTGCCGGGATTCGGCGATTCTCGGGTGTCATCCGAATTGTGAACCAGCGTTGAGGTATTTGCGCTTGCGGGAGGGACACATGGCAGATCTGAAACAAGTAACGTACTGCGGGTTGTACTGCGGCCTGTGTTCCGCCTGCAACCGAACACCGAGAATGGCGCGTGAGCTGCAGGAGACGCTTCGCAGAGAGGCGGTCGAGCACTGGGGACCCGGCATGCCCGACTTTGAGGAGTTCTGGCGCTTTCTCGGTGGGCTGGCAGAATCCGAGTCTCGCTGCAGCTGTCGGGAAGGCACCTGTGGCCCCCCGTTCTGCACGATCAGGAAATGTGCGCCGGAGAAGGGTGTCGAAGTCTGCCCCTTCTGTGACGAGTACCCATGTGAGAGGATCCTGGGTCTTGCCAGGGGCTACGTAACGATGCTCGCCGACGGCAAGCGTATGAGAGAACTCGGACTGGACAAGTGGATAGAGGAGCAAGAGAAGCGCAAGAGCACCGGGTTCGCCTACGTGGACATTCGGTGTGAGCCCTACGATGTCCCCGACAAGTGACATCCTCCAACACCATTCAGCCGAAGCCTGACGGCTCGCCTGATGGTTGACGGTGCCAGGAAGACATGAACAGCCGACGCTCAGAGATTCTCAACGAGGCCGAGTTCAGACGGTTCCTCCACGAGAGGTTCGAGGCATCCGCATACGACTGCTTCGACAGGAGCAATCCGGAAAACGCGAAGTATCCCCCCGATGTGGGCCACCACCACTTGTGCGAGACCCGGTGCTTCCTGGTCTATCGTGAACTCGCACGATTGACGTCTGGCTCTATCAGGCACATGGATCTCGGATTCTATCCAGGGATTCTCGTACGCATTCTGAAGGCATTGCTGGGGGATGGGATCGAATCCCACGGGGCCGGCAACCAGCTGACGCCGGAGTTCCGCGATTTCATTTCTTCCTCTCTGGCTACGACACAGGCTGTCGACTTCGACCCGTTCTACTCTCAAACACCGGCCAGGATTGACCACCCGGATGAGAGTTTTGATGTCGTAACGGCCACGGAGATTCTCGAGCATCTGATCTCACCGCTGGAGCTTATCGCGGAGGGGGCCAGAGTCCTGCGACCCGGAGGCCTGTTCATCATCACGACACCGAATGTTTCACACTTCTACGCCGTTGTCAGAATCTTGTTTGGCTTGTCTAACTACGAGCGGATTCACCACAGCCCGATGTGCCAACGGGGCAACGAGGGTCGCGGTCACATCCGGTTCTACGACCGACGCGAACTAGTGACGCTATTTGCCGAGCAGGGATTGACGCTGCTCACCCACCGCTACTACAACGAGAAGGGTGAGCGGCATATACAGAAGAGCGCAGCACGGCGCGCTGCGCTCGCCTTCAAGTGGCCGTTCATGGCGATTCCGCACTATCGGAACAGCCATTTCGCCGCATTCAGGAGGGGATGAACCGATGCACAACCGTCCAATCGACGCTATCGTCGCATACGTGCCGAACCGTCATTCTTGGCTTGGCGTAAGCGCCTCCTCGTGAGCACAGCAAGCTGCGTAGCGCGAGGCGTGACGATGGCGGAGGGACGACTTACTCAGCGATGGCGAAGCACAAAACAACGTCAGTCATGCTAACGGCCCTCGGAGGCCTGGAGGCCGTCTTCGGTGCGGTCCTGGGATTGGGCGGCACGGTCTCTGCGGTCCTGCTCTTCATGCCTTCGGAAGGAGAAACCATGCAGGATTTCATCGGCATTCTGATGGCACTGGCCGGCGCTGGCGGTTTTTTTCTGTTTTTCGCCGGCTATGGACTCGTCCGACGCAGGCCGTTTGGTCGATGGCTCAACGTGACAATTTCACTGGGCCTAATGGCTTGGATCATTCTCGGGCTGTGGCCAATCGAGCAGAGGGACATTGGCGATCTTTGCCTGGCTGTCCCGCTCGTTGTCCTGATTGCCGTGATGTTCCTCCCAAGCGTCAAGTCAGAGTGTGCCGGGGTACGACGTGTCCCGGACACGGAGTCGAAAACTCGCCAGCAACAACCTGAACGTGACAGGTGAAAGGTCGCGCTTTGCTTGCCTTCCCCTTGCGCGTTGGAGTCTGAATCCCCATCTTTCTGCCAACCCATTTTTCTGCCTGTGCAAGGCGCATGCACATGACGTAGTCTTTTACTCAGGAAGAGGGAGGCGACGATATGACGAAACGTGCGATACTGGCGATGCTCGTAACTGCGGCCTGGGCAAGCCTGGCAATGGCTGCAGAGACAGTGCCTGAACCCAGGAAAGGCGTGGCCCAGCGAAAAGAGGCGAAAACGTCTGCGGTGACGGTCACGCCCGCAAGACCTTATCTCCTGCCCGATGGCCGCACGAAGATCGTCGAGTATGGCACTACGCCCTGAGATAACCGCCGCGTGCCGACGGAAGCGGACAAGCCGCGCCGCTGACGCGCCACGTTAGCTCCTTGAATTTCGTTTCTTTGAGTAGATGAGTCAAACACTTCTACGAGT
>CAZKRK010000177.1:0-15242 GCA_964555035.1 uncultured Victivallales bacterium
CCGGCCCACTGAAGACGCGTCCATTCTGTTTTCCGCTTCCGATTGCGGTTTCGCGCACTCAAAGCACTACCGGTCCACCCGCAGGGCCTCGGCCGGGTCGGTGCGGCGGGCATACCATGCGGGATAGACCGCGCTCAGCATCGTGGCTCCCAGCGCCAGGACAAAGGCCATCGGCACAAGCCACCAGTCGAAACTGCCGTAAATGATCGGGTCCATGAGCACATTGCTGATGCCCATATCCATGTCGCCGTACATGGCGCTGAAATCGATGCCCCGGACGGACATCAGCCAGGCCAGCGGAACGCCGAAAACCAACGACGTGACCGTGCCGGCCAGACCCAGAATGAAGCCCTCGGTCAACATCACGCGCACCAGCCGCGCGCCCCGCATCCCGACGGCGGACAGGACGGCAAACTCCTTGCGGCGCTCCAACGCGGCGGCGAGTTGCGCGCTGGCAATTCCGAGAAAGACGACCACGATGACGACACCCACGATCATGTTTGTGAATGTTTCATCGACCTTCACCGCCGAGGCCAGTTCCGGGACGATTTCCTGCCATGTGACTACGCACACCCCCCGCGGGACAGTTGCCTCCACTTGCGCCTGCGTTTCGGCAATCTGCTTTGGCCTGTCCAGGAAGATAGTGATCTCCGCCGCTCCCGCGTGGCCGGTGATCGCGGCGACGTCATCAAGGAGTACGTGGCACAGCCCGGCATCGAGCTCGGCACTGCCGGTGGACACGATTCCGCACACGCGCAACATGGCGCTGCCCATCTCGCCCCCCTTGCCCGACGCCGTCACGACGAGGTCGTCCCCGACCTCGACGTCGAGACGGCGCGCAACGCTCTTGCCGATGACGATGTTCCCCTCGCTACCGCGTTCAAGGTACTTGCCCTTGTGGATTTCGCGAACCAGGCGGTTCCGTTTCGCTTCCACGGTGGGATCGACGCCCGTCATCAGGACGCCCGCCGTGCGCGTTCCCATCGCCAGCAACGCGTCGGTACGCGCGTGGGGCGTCGCGGCGGCCACGTTGTCCATTGCCCGCACTCTCTCCAGGGCCGCCTCCCAGTTCGGCAGGCGCAGTTGCAGGTTCCGCGTGCCAATCCAGTCGGCGGGCACGACCCGCAGGTGCCCGGTCCCGCTGTCGACCGCCGCGCGCATCATCATTTCGCCTTCGCCGCGGACGAAGCTTATCAGCAGCAGACAGACGCAGCAGCCGATGCCGATGCCGAGAATGGACAGAACCGCCCGTCGTTTGTGCCGGAACAGGCAGCGCAGCGCGTACTTCAATGCGATCGGAACGGTCATGAGCGCATTGCCTCCATCGGATCGAGGCGTCCCGCCACGACCGCGGGCCAGAGGGCGGCGACGAGCGAGACCAGCACCACGGAAGCCAGGCCAACCACCGGATCGATCAGCTCAATCCGCGGTACGATTTCAAGCGGAAGGCGCATGCCGGCGTAGGCAAGGTCTTCGACGCGTTCGCCGCCCCAGGCTGCCATATCGATGCCGGTCTTCTGAAAGGCGGCGACGAAACCGACACCCAGAGCTGTCCCGGTCGCAACGCCCAGAACCCCCAGCAACACGGCCTCGATCATGATAATCCTCACGATACGCACCGGCCGGCAGCCCAGGGCCAGCAACATGCCGAATTCGTGCATGCGTTCGTAGGTAGCCATCATCAGCGTGTTCATGATCCCGGCAACCGCGGCGATCAAGACGAGCACCAGCACAAACAGACCGCAGTAGTCGACCATCTCGATCATTATTACCATCTGGGGCATTATCTCCCGCCACGAGAGGGTCTCCAGTCCCGCGAGGAACGGGCTCGACTTGAGCTCCGCTACCAGCGGCTCGACTTCCTCCAGCCGGTTCGCGCGGACGACGATTTCATGAACCTGGGCCGACATGCCCATGAAGGCCTGGGCGTCTCGGATTCGCATCACAACGCCGGACTGGTTCACGATGTCGGACGGTCCCTTGACGACGGCCTGCACGTTGAAGAGGTCGTTGGCCAGGCTGCCGTCGGCAGCCTGGCCAACCAGGGCAACTTCGTCGCCCGCCTTGATGCCGCTTTTGCGCGCCAGACGATAGCCGACCAGGACGTGCCGGGGCTCGAGCTCCGTTGCGTTGCCCGACAGGAGACCGAAGGGCTTCGATTCGGCGCGATCGTCCACGCCGATGACCATGGCGACAAACGCGTCGCGCCGCGGTGCAATCAGCGCGGGCGCGTAGATGCGGCCTACGGCGTCGGTGACCGGGGACAGTTCCCTGAGGCGCTCGAGCTTGGCCTCGGCATCTTCGATCACGAGGTCCAGCGCGCGTTCGTCGCGATAGTCAGGGTGGTGGATCTGGATGTGTCCCACCACGGGGCCGGTTACGGCGCGTTGAATGTTGTCGCCATAGCCGCGCATCAGGCCCTGGGTTGCCAGCAGCGCCCACTGGCCGACGGCGATTGCCAGCAGGGCCAGCCCGGTGCGCCTGCGGTTGCGCCCCAGGTTGCGCCACGCGATGCGGAGACTGCTTGCCTGCATGCCCGGTCTCTAGCGTTGCTGTTCCAGCCGGGAGAGGCTGAACATGTTTGCGGGAAGCGACGCCCCGAAGTCTATGGCGTGATAGACCAGCACGGTTTCGTACCCTTCGGCCTTTCTGTCTTTCGGCAGGAGCGTCATACGTGTCGGGAGGCGCTTGCCGTCCATGACCTTGACGTTGCTCCACACGATCACGCGCGCCAGCTCGTCCTTGCGATTGTACCATCTCGATATCAAGGGCAACGTCCCGTCCTTCGAAACGATCAGCTCGAAGCGCTTCCACAGGCCGACGACACCCTCCTTGGCCGTGAAGCGAATAGTCCATCCCGGCGGATCGTCCGACGGCCCGGCAAGCTCGTAGGTGTAGTCCTTCTTGTAGGAGGATTCGCGTACGAGGTCGTCGTTGGTGAAGTCGCTTCCCATCCAGGAGGCCAGCATCATGGAGGGCGGGATGCGGATGGTGCGTTTGATTCGCGGCAGGTAGTTCCAGAGGTTCTTTTCGACCTTGAGCGTGGCGGCGCCCTTCTCGCGCGGCGGGGCTTCGATCACGACCAGCGCCTTTTCGGTGCCTTCTGTCCACACTTTCATCGTCAGCCTGCGTTCGCGTCGCGGGCGTTTGATCGTGAGTTCCGCCGTCGAGATGCTGCTGTCCGAACGGTAGAGGTCTTCAAAATAGGTGACTGCCGCGTCGAGGTCGAGTTCGCCCGTCGCGTCCACAAAGCTCACGCCTTCTTCGGCGCGGGCAGAGAGGCCCATTCCGGCAAGCCACATCGCCAGAAGAGACGGTATCGGTAAAGCGTTGCGCATCGGCGATATCCCCCGGGCACGGGCATCGGCGTCACACCGAGCCGTGGCATTCGTTCATACGGAGAGCCTAACGCATGGACGCCATGGTGCAAGGGTAGAAACTCTCGGATGCGCATCTGTCCCTTGACGCGCGGGTTGCAGGGGCGTACCAATTGAACAAACTCGAAGGGGAACTACGTTTCCGCCTGGAAGTAGCGCCGGAGAGCATCAAGGAGATCACGATGATGACATCGGCATGGGCAGCGTGGCGCTGTCGTTCGATTTCCTCGGCCTGGCCGGGGAGTAGCCCCCCGCCTCCCCGCACCACACCTATCGGTTTCCCTGTACCCCGAAAACCAGGCGGGCAGAGAATGTCGAACAGAAGGAACTGTCGAAGTGAATGCGGGAACGGTTCCCTTCAGCATTCCTGCTGTTCGCCTGTTCCTTCTGTTCGACATTTCTCCCTTCCCCGCGGCCTACCGCCCCGACAGGCGAAGCAGTTTCGCGTCGTCCGTCACCACGAACAGGCTGCCCTGCGCGGCGATCATACCGTCGAAGGCAGCGGGCGACGGCAGGGGCATGGTCTTCAGCTCGGCGCCGTCCTTGGCGGAGTACACACCCAGCTTTGCGCCCTTGCGTCCTTCGAACGAGGCCAGCGGGTCCTCGGGGTCCACCTCGTCCGGCACGCCCGCGGCGAAGAGCTTGTCGCCTGCCAGCACCATGGCCCGGATGCGTAGCGCGACGAGCTGCTGCCATTTCGGCGGTTGTGCGCGCACGTAGCCCGTGCCCTTCTCGACTCCGCGCCCGCCGCGGCGATGCTTGTCGGTCGCAGCCCCTTTCGGCAACCACTCCAGGGTTTTGGCTGTCTTCGACAGGAAGGTCGGTTCGTTGTCGTTGTCGTCGGCGAAGAGGAGGTAGCCCTGTTCGCCCGGAAAGAGGGCCGGACTCCACTGGATGCGCCGGTAGAAGTACTTGACGGCGTAGGTCGTGGCATCGTCGAAGACGACGAGCTGTCCCGCCTTGGGCGACTGTTGCGCGAAGTAGAAACCGGGCCAGCGCCTGCTGTACATCCAGTACACGCGGTCGAACCCGGTGTCGTCGAGGAACCCGCCCGTCGCGGCAAGGTGGTTGGCGCCCATGTCGAGCTCGCCCAGCGGGCTCTCCTGCTTGACGGGCAGGCGGTTCAGCTTGGCGTCGAACTTGATGCGGCCCATATAGAGGTCCTTGCCGTCGCTGACAAAGAGGTCCGGCAGAGCGCCTTCCATGGCAAAGGGCGTGCCCGTTTCAGTCATGATGTCGGGCCACGGTCCTTCCAGCAGGTGGCTGTGCAGCAGCTCTCCCGTTCCGGCATCGAGGGCATAGGCCATGATGCCGCCGTCGAGGAAGGAGGAACGCCCGGCGACGAAATACGCGACGCCGTCCTGCACGAGTACACTGCCATGCACGGGCCAAAGCGATTCGACCTGCTCGAAAGCGACCGTTCGGCGCGAGTCCGGCGCTGCCCGGAAGCGCCAGGCAAGCGCGCCGTCGCCCGTGCGCAAGGCGTAGACCCACCCGTCGCGACAACCGAACAGGACCAGCCCGTCGTAGAGCGCCGGCGCCGAATCGATGCGACCACCGGCCGTGAAGGTCCAGAGGTCCTTGCCGTCGGCGACGTTCAGGCAACGAATACGATGGGCGTCCTTTTCGGCTATCCAGACGCGGTCGCCGGCCACGATCGGCTGCGCTCCGCGGGACGCGAGTTGGAC
The DNA here is from genome assembly GCA_964555035.1 of uncultured Victivallales bacterium. Lineage (GTDB taxonomy): Bacteria > Verrucomicrobiota > Kiritimatiellia > UBA8416 > CAYOBW01 > CAZKRK01. The sequence goes on from CAZKRK010000177.1 coordinate 5,066, forward strand.
TTCCCATTGGAGCTTCAGGTCGGCGGGAACAGCCGACGCGGTCGATCCGCTGCGCTGGATGTCACGGCGGTACATGGGCCAGTCGTCGCGATCGGAGATCTTCAGTTTGTAGTCGGCCACCTGGCCGGACGCCGGGCCTTTTTCGAGCCGGTTGGAGGGTTCGAATTCCGCCGGCTTCTCGGCCGACATGGCCAGGTAGCCGTAGACCTTGGCGCCGGGATAGCAGAAGCACTGACTGGGCGGTACGTAGAGCAGTCCGTTGGCCGGGGTGGGACCGGTGAAGCACGGGGAGCGCAGCCAGTCGTTGCGCATGTGGTTGTCGCCTTCGGTGTCGACGAACTCGGCGCCGCGCTTGGGCAGAATCAGGTAGCGTTCGCTGGCCTTGCCGCGGTGGCAGCGGTAGTGGTGTCCCGGGGATATGAGTTTGCCGATGTTGGGCTGCCTGACGATCTCGCCGGTTTTGAGGTCGCGTCCCTTCAACGTGCCGCACCAGACGACGCCTTTTGTCACAAAGAGGTCGGTCGGCTGCGTACAGGCCGCGGACCAGCCGCGCGCGCCACCGTGGCGCCAGAGCTGTCGCCCGTCTTCGAGCGAAAGCGCGGTGAGGTAGAAGCGGCTGCCACCGCCTCTCTTGCGCTTGCCCTTGGTTTCGACGGGAGCTTCGTTGCGGCCGTTGCCGTGAAAGAGCACCACGCCGTCATGGATCACCAGGGTGCTGACGGCGCCCAGGGTCGGACCGGTGTTGTTGGCGACCCGCCACACCTCTTTGCCGGATTGCGCATCGAGACAGACGAGCTCCTCCAGATTGTGATAGACAACACGCCCCCCCTGCGCGGAGAGGGCATACGGTATCACGCGAATGTCACCCTTGCGCCAGAGTTGCTTGCCGCTCTTCGCATCCACGGCGACGAGCGTGTCGTCAAGGTCGTCTTTCCAGATCCTGGCCGTGGCGGCGATGGAGCGTTTTTTGGTCGTCTTCACAATGAGCACACCGTCCGACAGGATCAGCTCGTCGGCGCCCTTTGTGCCCGGCAGCGCTTCCGACAGGGGCTTGCCGGTCGCGGCGTCCAGCACGGATACGGGTGACTCCACGAAACCCAGCGTTACGTAGACGTGATCGGCCGTCGCCACCAGCCGCCTTGGAATGGTGTGGTGGATGCCCCAGCGGTTGGCGGTTCCCGTGCCGAACTCCGGCTGCCAGTCGCGCATCGGCACCTTCCACAGCAACGCACCGTTGAAGGCGTCGCGCGCGATCAGCCTGCATTGCCACGGCAGGCTTTTGTAGACGCCGCACGGAGCCTCGTCGAAGACTGTGAAGATGCGTCCGCCGACGGTGACCACGGCATTGACGCTGGAGGGGATCTCGTGACTGCGGCACCAGCGCGGCCCCGCCACCCAGCGCAGCCGTCGCGGAGGCCCGATGCGGCTGTCTTCGGCCACGGCGTTGCCGCCCGCGTCGCGCAGGAAGTGCGACCACTCGTCGGTTTCGTCGGGAACGGGTTTGGTCCATTGCCGGCCGCCGGCCTTCGACCCGGTGGCGGAAACCAGGACCCCGCGCGGCGCCAGGACTCGCTCGAGTTCCTCTTTGGGCGGTTGCTGTTCGGCGTCCGACACAACGATGAGACTCACGGTGTTGTCGACGTAGGGCAGGGTCTTGCCGTCAAACGCGTCGACCGCAACCGGTCCGTAGACCCCGAGGGCCTGGATGTGTTCGCGGGCGGCCCTGATCGTGGCCGGGTCCGTGTCGAGCCCATGAACGATGTAGCGTTCGTTGACGCGCAGCGCGGCAGTAGTCTTTCCGTCCCCGCAGCCGATGTGCACCACCAGGCCGCCCTTGACTCCGCCGGCCTCGACGATCTCGACGGCCGTGTCCGCGGACGCGCGGCACGCCACTGTCAGGGCAACTACGGCGATGAGAACGACAACCAGCTTCCGGAATAGATTCGAACACATCTCAGTACTCCTTTGACTTCAATTCGCTCTCCCGCCGCCTCGCGGGACTTGTCGCACAACGGCCATTTCATCTCCGCCGCCGCTGCTCGATTTCGCGCCGCCTGATTTCCATGAGCAGCTCACGAATCTGCTGCTCGAGGTGAACGGGACATGCAACATTCTTGCGCACCTCGTCGACCATTTCCTTCGCGCCCGCCAGGTCTCCGCCTTGACAGAGGATTCGGGCGGCGTTGAGCTTGATCTCCAGCGCCGAGTAGTCTCCCGGCTCGAGGGTGGCAATGGCCTTGTCTATGAATTCGCGCGCTTTTGCGGTATCGCCTGTTCTGAGATGAACCATGGCAACGGTGTCATATACGGCGAACGAGTTGCTCTCGAGGGCGACGAGCTCCGGCAGCAGCTCCCGCGCTTCCGGCAGCGTCCTGTCGCTCAAGGTCAGGTAGTAGATCAGGTTGTTCAGGACGGCAACATCGCCCGGATAGAGCAGACGTGCCGCCCTGAGAATCTCAACGGACTGGCTAAGCAGGCCCTCGACACGCGCGGCTTCGGCCGCCGCTGTGAGGGACTGCACTCGCAGGCTCTTCAGGTCGGACCGAAGAACCGAGCTCAAGAGGCCGAGCGCCCGTTTCTTCTCGCCCTTGTGGAAGTACTCGAACCCGAGCCGTTCCGTCCAGAGCGGTTCGTTCGGCATGTGTTGACGCAGGTATGCCAAGGCCGTGATCAAATCCTCGTCGCGTTTTCTCTGGCGTGATTTGATGTCGACGATGGTCTTGTAGAAGGGAGCCGGATCGAGGGCCGCATCGGCCCCCCGCAGGGCCGACACGAGAGCCCACTCGGCGTCGCCGCACTGCAGGGCGCATTCCAGGGCGAGGACATGAGCCGGCAGGAGACTGTTCGCATATTCCTGGGCGTAGCGCGCAAGCATTACGGCGGGTTTTATCAGGCCGCGCCGCTTGAGAAAGTCACCGCCGCGCACAACCGATTCGATGCAGCATCTGCGGTCTGCGACGGCATACTCAACACGACCCTCGAACCACTGTTCCGGTTTGCCTTCGCGAACACCGCTCAGCAGACCCGCCAGCCAGACGACGGAGTCGTCAGGACAGGCAGCGGCGGCGTTGCGGACGGTGTCCCCGTCCTCACCGCCGAATCCGACGTGAAGCCGGCGCAGGATAGGTGATGTCGGCATTAGCTTCACCGCCCTGGCTACGCATTTTGCGGCCAGCGTTCTTTGCCCCTGGGTAGCGGCGGAGACGGCGAAACGATGGAGCGCCACGGCCTTCTCGCCGTCGTCACGCCCAACGCCTTCCCATACCTCCGGACCAAAACCGGCGGCAGGCGCTCCCAACCGATGCCAGCGCGCCAACATGTTGTTGAGGCGCGACAGAAAAGGCACGTTTTTCATTCCGCTGGCCGCCCGCTCAAACTTCTCGGCCTCCTTCAGCAGCTCATCGGCAGAGAGAGGAGGCGGAAAAGCCACGGCGACAATGTGTTCGACCGGCGGCAGGCGCAGGCGCTGACCTCTCATCAGTGGTCGCCGCAGGATTGCGGCCCCGGCCGAGGTTCCCCCCATCTCCTCCGCGGCGCTGTAGCGCTCGGTGTCGTAGAGTAGCTGCGCCGTGAGTTGCGACCCCAGGTCTACTCCCGCGCGCTTGAGGATGTGCAGGGCCTCGTCGTTGTGCTGGAAGTACCGCCACAGGGCCGACTCCGCGAGAACGATGCGGTCAGTCCCGGGAAAGACCTGTCGGGCGCGTTCGACCGTCTGCAGGGCAATGATGCCCAGTCCCAGGTTCATGGCCGCGTTGGCCATCATCATCTCAGCTCGCAGCACGGCCAGCCCTTCGAGCGAACGGTACTCGCGCAAGGTTTCGTACACGTCCCCCCAGCGCTCCTCTTCACCGTAGTAGAGGGCGTGCAGGAGCAAAACGGAGCGCTTCCTGTCGGCGTACTTGACGGCGATTTCGTCCAGGCGCCGGTGCGCTTCTTCGAAGCGGAACGCCAGCGCCAGCGCGGTGGGATAGATGAACTCCTCGTGTCGCGTCAGTTTCCCGGCCTTTTCCCGGCGGTCAAGCTCCGTAAGGCAGGCGGTCAAGTGCCGTGTTCGGATAAGCTCCCGCTTGCCGGACATGAACTCGTCCGCCAACGGCACCTTTTTCAGCAACTCCCCCAGCGGTGGCAGATGCCGAAGTTGCTCGAGGTGAGGCAGAACGTCCACAATGGCGTATTCGCTCTCGGACTGCATACCCAGGTGGTGTTTGCGGAATACGAACCAGTTGCGGGCATAGCGGGCAACAGCCAGCATCAACGCGGGGTCGGTCGGGTCGCGTTTGTGCAGTTCGGAGTAGACGGGCCAGGCCAGGTCCGGGCGCGTCAGGCGAAAACAGTTGTCAAGATAGGTGGCCAGCTCACGCGACTCGAAGCGGGACAGGTTCTGAAGCAGAACACGTCCAAAAGCCTCTTCCCACCTGCCGGCCGGCAGACGCAGCGCCAGTTCGTAGATTTGACTCAGGAAGCGGCTGTCGTCGGGCCAGGAGGTGAGGGCGCGCTCCATGGCGTGGGCGGCACCGCCGTTTATGTTGAGGTGGAGATTGGCGTGGATAGCCAACACGGCGTGCGCGATCTCGGTGTAGGGTACGTGGCTGTCCGAATCGACAATAGCCCGCCACTGTTCGCGCGCGGCCAGGTAAGGGAACATGGCTCTGATCCGCTCCGCGAATACGTGGGTCCGATTGGCGATTGTCACATTGCGGCTGACGACCTCCGGCTCGTCCTGGCGGGCCGCGTATTCGGCCCTGACGATCGCCACGCCGGGCAGGTTGTGGGCCGTGGGCGGCAGCGTTTCCACCAGCTGGATGGCTTCCTCCGGCCGCTCAAGCGCCATCAGGCACCAGCTCTTGAGGATAACGTCGAACGTGGACATCGGCTCGGCCATCCGCTCGCACACGTCCAGGGCGTCCTCGAAGCTGCGGCGGCGGACAAGCGCATGGGCAAGCTCCGTCATCAGTTCCCGGTTGTTCGGGGTCAGTTCCAGCGCCCGCCGAATGGCCTGCTCGGCCTTGGCCGGCTGTTCGGCGACGAGCTCGTCGACCCCCCTGGCGATCATCGCCGAACGGTGTGACGGGCGTCGCTTGTATGCCGCAAGAGCCAGGCCGGCAACCAGCACGAAGCCCAGCGCGGGCGCCCATCCCCACTGAGCCGCGCGCTGGAAGAAACGGGGCATAATTGTCCCCCGGTCAGGGCGTTCCAGCTCACCGCTCTTGATCCCCTCCTTGATTCGTCTCCTGTGGGACGTCCAGTATTTCCACCAGGAGGCCTCCAGCTGCACGATGAACAACGTCACAAGCAGGAAGATCCCCAGTGTATCGTGGAGGAATGTCTTGCCCCAGTCGGGCGGCATGCGCTGCACAAAATAGGAGAATACGGCGATACGCAGAATATTGAACAGCAGAACCTGCGCCAGCCCAATGGCGAGGAACACCAGCGTGTGCCACCAGCGGAAACGCAGCAGGATCGTCACCCCCAGCGTACAGAGCAGAACGGTTACTGCCGTCCGCATGCCGCTGCAGGCCTCCGGAACCCCAACAGGCCGCGACCCCACATACAGCACCAGTTTGTCTGCCCAGGCCGGGACGTTCAGGCAGTGCAGGAGCCACTCCGCACCCCTGATGGAAAAACCCTGCATGGCCATCCGCAAGGGATCGAAGACCTGGGACGGCATCGGGTGAACCCAGTAGAAGATGAACAGGGCAACAGCAACGTCGCGCCCGTTCCGCGGCGGCAGCGCCCACATCATGCCGGCGCCGCAGATGAGCATCAGGCCGATCCACTCGAACTGGTGCACCTGGAAGACAAGACCGAGAACAGCCAACGCCATCCCCACGGCTCCGCCCAGAACGTATATCCATGACGGGGGCCGCGGCGCACGCCTCCTGGCCTTCGAACGCAGCAGCACGATCACGGCGAACAGCGTTCCGAGCACGAATCGAATCAGCCCGTCATCGTCGTGAACCACGATCGACTGGTAGTTTCGTACCACCCATCCGCCCAGCAAAAGGACGGCAAATGTCAGTACGATTCTCTTCATGCCAACATACCTTCTATCGTCTCCCGACCGGCGTAATCACGGACCGCACCACGACAGCCGCGGGAAGGGCATCACCCGGATACGATACTTCGAATCCGCGGCTCGACATCAGAACTCGTGTCTGAATGTCACGTTTGCCGCAACAATGTCGCGCGAGTAGTCGAGATCGTCGATGTCACCGTCGCGCTCGACATGCTGATAGTACGTATTGAACGTGGCCTTCTTGGTCAGTTGAAAGCCGGTCCCGACGTAGGTTGTCCAGGTCGCATACTCGCCGTCCATCTCCGGCGCCAGGGGAACATCCGTCGCGGGGTCCTTGTTGTCCCGGACCGCATAGGTTGTGTTCAGGTTCAGGGTCACAACCTGCGTCAGGGGGTATTTCAGTGTAGCGCCTGACGACCATGAACCGTAGTCGGGAATATCAGTTGCATTGACGAGGACGTCACTCGACTGGATAAAGGCGTTTGCCTTGGCCACAAGCCCACTCCATTGCAGGGCGTAACGGTAACGGTCGGCAATCTCGGTGCTGGTCAGGAATCCTGTTCGTACGTTGCGTCGGTACGACAGCGTGTGCGACCACTGCTTGCTGAGCTGCGTTTTCAAAACCGCGGCCCCGGTCAGCGTCTGTGGCAAGTCCGTTTCGTTTTCCCGCCGGGAGGAGATGTTGTAGCCGGTCGAATAACCCAGGCGGAGTTCCAGGGTCGACGCTGTCGTCAGGCGCACTTGAACCCCCTCCTCCACGCCTTCGCCATAGCGCGCGAAAAGACTCCAGTCCATAAGGTTGATGTCGGTGCGCTCCGGATCGTCATAGAGGACCTGGTGCGCGCCGAACCGCGCGCCCGCAATCAGACCGTCCCATATCTGGTACTCGTAGGTCAACTGCTCCCTGTACGCTACCCTCTGCTGCTCGTCGAAGTCGTCACTTATCGGGATGAAATCCAAACGGCTCAGACTCAGTCCCAGGTTCTGCTTCTTCGCCAGCAGCCAGTCCACGTCTGTGCCGATACTGTTGCTGAAATACTCCATGCGGCGTCCGCCATACCTGTCCGTTTCGCCGCGAATGTCGACGTACTCGGGTTTGTAGACGATGCGGTCGTACACGTTGCCCCTGATGAAAGGGGTAATGCGGAATTCGGTGGAGAAGTTGCCCGCGATCTGCTCGTCGCTAAGATCCATGTGAAAATCGTTTTCCTGCGTGTCGAGAGGATAGAACTCGTACTGGACACGCAACGACAAGTCCACGTCCATGTTGCGGGTAACGATGAGGTAGTTGCGAAAACTGAGGGTTGAAACCAGTGGCAACTCCGAACCGTCCTCCTTGAATCCTCCCCGCCGTGAGCCGAAAAGGTAGTCGCCGCCTGTTCCGCGGGTGGAAACATAGCGAAACCCGGCCTGCTGCAAGTAGGTAACGTTGGAGTAGAACGGCCCGATGCGAAGCAGCGCATACTTCGGCGGTGCGATCTCCCGGTGGTTGCCGAAACGGAGTCCCTGAGCGTGAACGTTGACGGCGACCGCGCACAGCAAAAGCGCCGCCACGGCGGCCCAACCGCATTTTGCAGGATCCCGCGAGAGCTTTTCGCATCTGTTCATGTTACTTCCTCATCGGCTGCCTGCAGCCTGCCGTCGCCCAAACCCACATCCCTGCCAAATTGACCACTCAACAAATAACCAATCGACCAATAACCAACCTCACCGCCGGCGAAGCAGGCGTAACGTCGTCGACGCCTGGCCGAAACCTTCTATCTCCATTTCCGGCACGTACCGCTCCCCTACCGCCTGCCAGAGCTCCTCCTGTTCCGCCTCCGTGAGTGGCGCAACCTGTGGCGCGCGGAGGGCGAGACCGTATCCGCTGAAGGCCGCCGCCTCAGCCTCGCATGTGCCGATCACGCGCAGCATCTGCTCCCGGTTGAGCACGTGCAGACGTTCCGCCTTCGACGCAGGCCAGTCCGGATAGTAACAGAAAGGACCAAGCTCCATTCCGTGCGGAACGCGCAATCCCGTCTCCACCGCAAGATAGACATCCTGCGTCAGCAGCAGGTCTCCGGATTCACACATCTCCGCCAGAAACTTACCCGTACGTCTCAGCTGAGTCAAGGACGCCTCGGGTTTCAGCGGCCACCAGATCCGGTCCCTCTTGCCGATGAACCAATCCTGGATCCTGGGAGAACCCAGTGCCGTGACACAACAGAGGGCGACCACGGCCAGCGCGCACCAGCCGCGGGCGCCGGCCGCCGCACCCCGCCCGGCCAGCTCGCCACAGACGGTCTGCACGGCCGCTACGCACAGAAGAGGGTAGATGATGACCTGGTAATCATCGTACGGGAAGGGCGCCATGAAGTGGACCAGCGTCACAAGGACCACGCTGCCCCATAGCATCGGCGAAGTGTGGTGGCTCTCCCGCGCCGTCGCATCGTCACGCGCCTGCGCGCGAAACAAACCTCCCGACAACCCGACCGCGGCCAATCCGACCGCTACCGGGTATGCCTGGGCTATTCGGGCCAGAAAGCCCGCCTTGTATGCCAGCAACGTCTTGACCTCACCGGCATCCCGCCCCGCGTGGTACTCGTACAACGCGAACCACACGCCCTCCGCTGCGCGCGCGAGAAACGGACCGAAGACGAGCGCCAGCCCCAACGCGCCGCCGATACCGAACGACAGCGCCACGGTCCAGCGTCCCCCGCCACACGACCCTTGCCGAGATGCAGGCGCTTGCGCGGTGGGAGCGCGCCATGCACGCCACGCGAGCACCGCAAAGACCGCCACGGCAGCAAAGCCGGCCGACGAGCGTGTACCGGCGGCGAGTGCGACGATGACCCCGGCGATTCCCGAGAGCAGCCACGCCCTGCGTCCCGCCGCCCGTTCGAGCAGGGCAAACGCCGTCACGAGCAGAAGTCCGGTCAGGGCGTACGTCTTCGCTATGGTCGTGAAATAGCTGTGATAGACGTTCACCCCCATGAGGGCGAAGACCATCAGCGCCGCCCCGTTCCGCCATTCCCGGGGGACGGTGCGGGCGGCCAGCCATGCCGCCAGGATTGCCGTCGCAAAACCAAGGACAGCCGTGAACAGCCGTCCGCCCGCCAGTCCGAAGGCGTCGACCAGCGGCTGCCCCAGCGCGTAGACAAACGGCATGACCGGTCCCTGCGTCGTGGCGAAGTCCACGTAAGGCAGACGTCCTTCCGAAACCAGCCGCGCCGCGTAGAGATACCAGCCCTCGTCCTGGTTGAGCTCACCCCGCACCAGGTTCATGCCGGTAATCGCCAGCGTCGCCGCCACGACGACGATCCAAAGCGCTGCTGTCCACCTGCGATTCATCAATCCATCACCCCGTTGCCGGATCGGCCATGTCGTCATTGACCTCATTTACCCGATCAGCCAATCAGCCGTTCCCCTAGGACCCCGGGTGCGCGAGCGGCAGACCCCGGTCGCAGAGCGGGCAGGCCCCCGGCTCGTAGGTGACCGGCTCCATTTCCAGCAGGCTGAACGTCGGGTACTGAAACGACGCCTTGCCGCCACTGCGGTCGACCAGCAGCGCTATCGCCGCGACCTCGGCGCCCGCGGCCTTGACGATGTCCACGGTCTCCTGTACGCGTCCGCCGCGCGTAACGACGTCCTCCGCCACAACGTACGACTCGCCTTTGCGAAGCGCGAAGCGCCGCATGACCAGCACGTCGTCCTTCTTCTCGGCAAAGACGGAGGGAACCCGCAGTGCCCTGGCGACCTCATGCCCCACCAGAATGCCCCCCAGCGCCGGAGAGACAACGCTGTCGATCGACGTGCCATCTCCCATCCCTGAACGCAGTTTGTCGACCAGCGCCACGCACAACTCCTCTGCCAGCCAGGGATAGCGCAGCACATTCGCGCACTGAAAGAACTGCCCACTATGCAAACCCGACCGCAGCTCGAAATGCCCTTCCAGCAACGCCTCCGATTCTCTCAGAACCTCAAGGACTCTCTCTTCAGTAATCACCGTCTTCGCCATCCTCACCTCGCTGTTGCATTCGCCCTGCATCCCCGAAACGTGCCAGCAGTGAACACGAGTTGGATGAGAATGTAAACAATAGAGGTGGCGCGGCTCCGGCTTTGGGCGCATGCAGGCGGGAAGCCACTGCCCGGCAAAGCCCCAAGGCGCTTTTGTGTCCGGCT
>CAZKRK010000178.1:0-15232 GCA_964555035.1 uncultured Victivallales bacterium
CCCGCCCGCGTTGTCCCGGAAGCGCAGCGCCCCGAGGGGGGGGTTGACAGGGAGCTATGTCTGGGCGAACTCCCCAAACGGCGTTGGAGCACCGTTCTACGGGCGGCATCGCCAACAGCGTGCCGGTCAGGATCCGTATGATCGAGTCGGAGGACATCGAGGCCAAGGGCGCCGAGCCGCTATTGAAGGGAGCTGCCGGGATACTCGTGCCGGGCGGTTTCGGCGATCGCGGTATTGAGGGCAAGGTCCGGGCCGTCCAATACGCTCGCGAGAACGGCATTCCGTTTTTCGGCATCTGCCTCGGGATGCAGTGGGCCGGATTTGCAATCCGGCCGAGAAAGAGACGAGCATGGCACGAGAATCTCATGACCCCTGGGCACATCATTCTCTGCGAAATGCGCCGGCTTTCTCGCAGCCGGATTGCAAATCCGGCCCACTGACGAGAATTAGTGGAGTTTCGGCTTGAGGGACGCGTTTTTTTCAATATGGTATGCCGTCAATTGTGCCTAAGCGGACTGACATAAAGAAGATCATGTTGATCGGGTCGGGGCCGATTATTATCGGTCAGGCCTGCGAATTCGACTATTCCGGGGTCCAGGCCTGCAAGGCCCTGAAGGAGGAAGGTTACGAGGTGGTGCTGGTCAACAGCAACCCGGCCACCATCATGACCGACCCCGAATTTGCCGACCGCACGTATATTGAACCGCTCGACGTCGGGATTCTCACCGAGATCATCCGCCGTGAGCGACCGGACGCTCTCCTGCCGACGCTGGGCGGCCAGACCGGCCTGAACCTGGCGATGGAGCTTCACGAGACGGGGGTCCTCGAACGCTTCCACGTCGAGATGCTGGCCGCGGATGCCGACGTGATTCGCAAGGCCGAGGATCGCGACCTGTTCAAGAAGGCGATGGAGAACATCGGGCTCGACCTGCCGCGGAGCGGCTCGGCGCATACGTTCGGAGAGGCCTGCGCCGTGCGCGAGCGGATCGGCGCGTACCCGCTTGTGATCCGCCCCGGGTTCACGCTGGGGGGTACGGGTGGCGGCATCGCCTACAACGACAAGGATTTCGAGGAAATCGTCAACCGCGGGCTGTTCTACAGTCCGACCAGCGAGGTGCTGATCGAGGAATCCGTGCTGGGCTGGAAGGAATTCGAGCTCGAAGTCATGCGGGATCGGAAAGACAACTGCGTGATCGTCTGTTCGATCGAGAATATCGACCCGATGGGCGTACACACGGGCGACAGCATCACCGTGGCGCCCGTGCAGACGCTGACCGACCGCGAGTACCAGCGCATGCGTGACGCGTCTCTGGCCGTGATGCGCGAGATCGGCGTTGAAACCGGCGGCTCCAACGTGCAGTTCGCGATGCACCCCGACAACGGGCGCATGGTGATTATCGAGATGAATCCGCGCGTATCGCGCTCGAGCGCCCTGGCCTCGAAAGCCACCGGCTTCCCGATCGCGAAGATTGCCGCCAAGCTGGCCGTCGGATACACGCTCGACGAGATTCGCAACGACATAACCCAGGAAACTCCGGCCTGCTTCGAGCCCTCGATCGACTACGTGGTTACCAAGGTGCCGCGCTTTGCGTTCGAGAAATTCACGGCCGCCGACAGCACGCTTGGCACGCAGATGAAGTCGGTCGGCGAAGCCATGAGCATCGGCAAGACTTTCAAGCAGTCGCTTCAGAAGGCGATGCGTTCGCTGGAGACGGGGCGCGCGGGATTCGGCGCCGACGGCAAGGACGGCAAGTTCGAGGCGCTGAGCGATGCCGAGCTGGAAGGCGAGCTGAAACGACCCAATTCCGAGCGGCTGTTCAAGGTGCGCGCTGCGTTCAAGCGGGGATGGGGTGTCGAGCGGCTGTACGCGCTGACCGGAATCGACCCCTGGTTCCTGCGCCACATGGAGGAGCTGGCCAACTACGAGGACGAAATCAGGACGGCCGGTTCCCTTGACGGACTGAAGAACGATCCAGCGCTGTTCCGCCAGGCCAAGGAGTTCGGCTACTCGGATCGCCAGATCGCGTATCTGCTCGACTGCTCGGAGGACGACGTTCGCGCGACCCGTTTCGAGCAGGACCTTCTGCCGGTCTACGGCCTGGTCGACACCTGCGCCGCCGAGTTCACGGCCTTCACCCCCTATTTTTACTCGACGTACGGCGACGTGAACGAGGGCAAGGCGAGCGATCGCAAGAAGATCATGATCCTGGGCGGCGGCCCCAACCGCATCGGCCAGGGCATCGAGTTCGATTACTGCTGCGTGCACGCGTCATTTGCTCTACGTGAAGCCGGGTTCGAGACGATCATGGTCAACAGTAATCCCGAGACGGTCAGTACCGACTACGATACGAGTGATCGCCTCTACTTCGAGCCGCTGACGCTCGAGGACGTGCTGCACATCTACCGCAACGAAGGCTGCTGGGGTGCCATCGTGCAGTTCGGCGGACAGACGCCGCTCAACCTGGCGGCGGACCTGGAGCGCAACGGCGTCAACATTATCGGGACGAAGCCGGAGAGCATCGAAGCCGCCGAAGACCGTAAGTACTTCCAGGAACTGGCGCAGCGCCTCGGCATCAAGCAGCCCGCGAACGGCACCGCCACCAGTGTCGAGGAGGCCGAGCGCATCGCCGATGATATCGGCTATCCCGTGCTGATGCGGCCGTCGTTCGTATTGGGCGGGCGTGCGATGGTGATAGTGTACGACCGCGACATGCTGCACAAGTACATGGCCGAGGCCGTGGAGGCTTCCGAGGAAAGACCGGTACTTGTGGACCACTACCTCGAGAACGCGCTCGAGGTAGACGTGGACTGCATCTCCGACGGCGAGACTTCCGTGATCGGCGCGATTATGGAGCACGTCGAGCTGGCCGGCGTACACTCCGGCGACAGCGCCTGCGTGATCCCTGCGCCGAGTCTGTCGGAGACGGTCAAGGAGACGATTCGCAAGCATACGCATGCCCTGGCCGAGGGCCTGAATGTCTGCGGATTGATGAACGTGCAGTACGCGATTCAGGACAACGAGGTCTACATCCTGGAGGTCAATCCACGCGCCTCGCGTACCGTGCCTTTCGTCAGCAAGGCGATCGGCGTGCCCCTGGCGAAGCTGGCATCGCTGGTCATGGCGGGCGCCAAGCTCAAGGACATCGGGTTCACCGAGGAGATCACGCCGCGACATGTGTCTGTAAAGGAAGCCGTCTTTCCCTTCGTGCGGTTTCCCGGAATCGACGTCATCCTCAGCCCCGAGATGAAGTCGACCGGCGAAGTGATGGGCATCAACTCAACGACCGGCATGGCTTTCCTGAAGAGCCAGCTTGCTGCCGGCAGCCGTCTGCCGACTTCCGGCAACGTATTCCTCAGCGTACGCGACAAGGACAAAGAAGCGGTCGTCTACCTGGCCAAGCAGTTGATCGAGATGGGATTCCGTATCTACGCTACGCTCGGCACGAGCACCAGGTTGCGCGAGGTCGGTATCAAGAGCGAAGCGATCTTTCGCATTTCCAAGGGGCGGCCCAACGTGATCGACATGATCGAGGACAAGAACGTCGGCTGGATTGTCAACACGCCGTCGCCGGGACCCGAGCCGAGAATCGACGAAGTCAGGATGCGCGCCCATGCCGTGATCCGGGGGATTCCGATCACCACTACCGTTGACGGTTTGAGGGCCGCGATCAATGGATTGACAACGGTCCGTCACGGGGAAGGCATGGAAGTCTGTAGCCTGCAGGAGTTCCACCGGCACTCGCCCGTGCTGAACACGAAGGACCTGAACCTGCAAGCCTGAAGTACACGTTATGGCGGAAACAAAGACATGGAATTGGCGCGAGCGGCGCGAGAAACCGGCGTTCCTTGCGTTGGAAGACGGGACGATTCTGCGCGGGTACTCCGTGGGGGCTCCCAAAGATGCCGTGGGTGAGGTCGTGTTCAATACCGGCATGACCGGGTACGAGGAGATCCTGAGCGACCCCTCGTATTCGGGGCAGTTCGTGACAATGACCTATCCCCAGATCGGCAACACCGGCATCAATCCGGAGGACGTGGAGTCGCGCGCCTTTTTCGCCAACGGCTTCATCATCCACGAGCTGAACGAGACCAGCAACTGGCGCGCGACCGAGTCGTTGACCGACGCCCTGAAGACGCGCGGTATCCCGGCCATCGCCGGCGTCGACACGCGGGCGTTGACGTCGAAGCTGCGCGAGGTCGGCACGTTGAAAGGGCACATGGTTGTTTCCGGCGCGGACACGTCGGAAGAAGCGGCCGTGAGCGCAGCGGCCGACTGGTGCGGGTTGGACGGCCAGGATTATGCCGCGCGCGTCACGTGTGAGGCGCCGTTCAAGTGGGATCCCGACGGCAAGCAGACCTGCTCGTGGGGCATGGCCGATGAGCTGCCTCCCGCGGACATGAACATCGTCGCCTACGATTTCGGGATCAAGTGGAACATCCTGCGCAGTCTGCGGCGGTCGGGCATGGACGTGACGGTCGTGCCGGCCCGTACGCCCGCCGAAGAGGTGCTGGCGATGAATCCCGACGGAGTGTTTTTCTCCAACGGTCCTGCCGACCCGGCCGCCGTGACTTACGCGATAGACGCCGCGCGCGCGATTGTCGGCAGAGTTCCGGCCATGGGAATCTGCCTCGGTCATCAGATCCTCGGTCTCGCGTGCGGGGGCACTACCTATCGGCTCAAGTTCGGCCATCACGGCTGCAACCATCCCGTCAAGGATCTGCTCACCGGTAAAGTCGAGATCACGTCACAGAACCACAATTTCGCCGTGGACCCCGAGTCGATGGATCCGTCCAAGGTGGAGATCACACATATCAATCTCAACGATCAGACCGTGGAGGGAATTCGCCACAAAACGGAACCCATGTTCTCGGTGCAGTATCACCCCGAGGCCTGCCCCGGCCCGCACGACCCCTACTACCTGTTCGCCCGGTTCAGGGAGTTGTGCGGGAGTTGATTGCTCCGTTCCAGTGAGAATGTGCGTTTTCTGATAGTCGGCGATATGCCCCTGGACTTTTCCTCGCTCGTTCTCGTACTCTCTTTTCGAGTAGGGGAGAGAGTAGGGGACGTTCGGCCGCGGGCAACGCGCGGGTCAACCAATCAACCACTTAACCTAGATCCGGCAGTCAGGAACCACAGATGCACACAGATGGACACGAATGCGACCGGGAATTCGCCAAATCTAGGGAGTGTCCGTCCTTCGACCGGGCCCGATCGCTTTCACCTTTCGGGTGCAAACCGCGGGATGTATAAGTCCTTTAGTATCAGTGTCCATCTGTGTGCATCTGTGGTTCAACTGCTCTGTGTAGGCTTAACCAATTGACCAATTAACCAATTAACCAAGAAACCATCCCCCATGCTCTACCATCTATCAGAATACCTCAGCACGAACGTGTGGGGACCGTTTCGGTTGTTCGGTTCGCACCTGTTCCTGATCGGTACGGGCATGATCGTGGGCGGGTTGACGGTGTGGCTGTTGCTGCCCCGTCTGTGGGGCATGCTGCCTCGCGATCGCGGTCGCTTGCATACGCCTAATCCCGATGCCGCACTTGGCAAACCGACCGGCGCCGGCGTGCTGATTGTCCTGCTGTTCCTGCCCGTCCTTGCACTCGTAATGCCCTTTTCGGTTCGTCTCTGGAGTGTTGTCGCCTGCCTGTTCGCGGCCATGCTCACGGGCTACTTCGACGATCGCAGCGAACAACCGTGGGGACAGTGGCGCAAAGGATCGCTGGACCTGGTGGTCGCCGTGGCCGCCAGCCTTGTCATGTGCAAGTGCGGTCACGCGACCGTGTGGCTTCCGATCGTCAAAGAGCCGTTGACCGTTTCGCCGTTCGTCTACGTACCGGTGGCCGGCGTCATACTGTGGTTCACCATGAACGCCACCAACTGCTCGGACGGCGTCGACGGACTGGCGGGAACGTTGACTTCGCTGTCGCTGTTCTACCTGGGCGGTTTCCTGTACGTCGTGATCGGTCACGTCGAAGCGGCCCAGTACCTGCTGGTGCCGCACGACCCCGAGGGCGCGCGTTGGGCTATCATGCTGATGACGGCCGCGGGAGCGCTGGGCGGCTATCTCTGGTTCAATGCCGAGCCGAGCAGGATCCTGATGGGCGATGCCGGTTCACGTTTTCTGGGGTTGCTCGTCGGAGTCGCCGTCCTGGCGACTGGGAATCCGTTCCTGATCGTGGTCGTCGCCCCCGTCGTATTGGCCAACGGCGGCACTGGTCTGCTCAAGATTCTCTTGCTGCGGGCGTTCAAGCGGCTGGGCTTCGACGTAACCCCTCCCGCGTCGCGCGTGCCGAACGAATCGGCTCCGTCGGCAAACGATCGTAACGGACAGCACGTAGCCGTGCGCGTGCTTCACCATCTGCGCTTTCCCTTGCACGATCACTGCCGCAAAGAGCTCGGCTGGTCGAACGCGCAGGTGCTGCTGCGGTTCCTGCTGATTCAGGCCTTTCTCACGCCGCTGCTGCTGGCGTTGCTGGTGAAGGTCCGGTAGGGGTCGGTTTGTTGGTCAATTGGTTGATTGGTTGATTGGTTGATTGGCAGTGGGCCGGATTTGCAATCCGGCCGCGGAAAAGGCGAGCAAGTTGAAGACAGTACGAATGCCCACCGGCCTCCACACTCTCCCCCACTTGCTCACGTCTTCCTCCGGCCGGATTACAAATCCGGCCCACTGCCAATCAACCAATTGACCAATCAACTGCTTCACTTCACCTCACGCCAGTTTCCGGCCGAGTAGTCGTCGCCGTAGCTGCGCATATGTTTTATGACGCGGTACTTTTCGTCGAATGTATAGTTGTCCTGTCCCGTTCCGTCCGCGGCATGGATGGATACGCTGCCGGTCTTCTTCGGGGGAAGTTTCGGGAGCTCTGTTACTTCCTTGCCGGCTGCATCGAAGATCTGGACCTTCTGATCGTCAGCCGCGTCGATCAACACCTGGACCGGTTTTCCGACCGCCGGAGACTTCGACGTTGGTTTGGCGGCGGCCTTCTTCACGTCCTCTTCCGCAGCGCTTTGCGTGGCAGTCCCCGCGGCGGTCTCCGTTTCGGTTGTGCTCCCCGGCCCGGTTGTCCGGCACCCCGCCGCCGCGAGGCACGCGATCGCTATGATTACGCACGTGGCTCTGTTCATTCTCTCTTCCTTTCTGCTCTGCATCGTTCAACTTCTCATCATTACCGAGAGACTAGTTGACCGAAGCTACAATGGCAACCGCATTCTCACTGCACGGTTGGCACCGGCTCCTAGTGCCGTTCAAATGAAAATCCAACACAAATGCAGTTGTATTCTCTCGCGTTCTGCGTTATTCTATTATGCAGTCGGAGAAGGGAAGGATGTATCTGATGAGAGGCCTGAGTTGTGCGGTTGTGCTTCTGCTGGTTGCGGCAGTGCGGGGCGAAACGGCCAAGATGGATTTCTCGCGGTATGAAGTCATCCTGGCGCGTCAGATTTTCGGCGTTCCGCCGGCGCCTGGCGCGCCCGAAGTGCCGGCCGAGGACCCGCGGCTTGCGCAGAAGACGCAGCAGCTTACCAGGAATATCCGTATGTGCGGTGTGCGTCTCGACGAGCTTGGAGTGCGGGTGGCTTTTGTCGATATGGGCGCCAAGCCTCCCACGAGCTACTATCTCGGGGTAGGGGAGTCTTCCGGTGAGGACGGCTACGAAGTCGTCAGCGCCGACTACGAAGCCGAAAAGGCGACCCTTCGCAAGGACGGGATCGAGTTCGATATATCCATGGGCAACGCTTCCGGAGGAGTAACCACAACCTCTGCGAAGCCGGCGACTGCCGCGTCGGTGTCGCGTCCGGCACGCATGATGTCCTATTCCGAACGGCTGAAGAAGCGTAGGGAAGCGCTTCGGCATCGACACGTGGAAGCGCCAAAACTGCAGGGCGAGGAACTCGAGAAACACCTTTCCGAGCTTAACGTGAAGCTCATCCGCAAAGGGGCGCCTCCTCTGCCGATTCCGCTGACCCCCGAGCAGGACGCCAAGCTGGTCGAGGAGGGATTGCTGCCGCCGCTGGAGTGACGCGGTTTCGTTCGCTGGAGAAAAAAAGTTGACGACGATTGAGTTGGTCGGTATCGTAATCATCACAAAGGTGCCAATAATACGTTTGAATGTGCTTTTTTGACGCGGTGCAGCCGCGGGGAAGTCAAAGAAAAAAGACAGGAAAAACTCATTGACGCAACAGGAGGGCTAGCGGTATAGTTCGGCGTAACTTCAGGTAAGGGTATAGCTACACACACAACAAGGTGGTATTAACAAGTCGGAGGTCACCCAATCATGAAACGTATCTTCACGGCAATCGCAACTCTCGGCTGCATGGCTATGATGGTCCACGCGGCCAGCAACGAGGTCACCAGTGTCAACGTGGTGGGGTATAACAAGGCAGATATTCCTCCCGCCGCCGTCAGTGGCGGTTTCAACCTGATCGGCATTCAGTTCGATGCCTTTGACAATACCCTCATGGGTATCTTCAGCACGAACCAGCTCAGGGCAGGTTTCTCGCCGACGCAGGGCGACCGCATCTACATCTTCGATCCGGGCAAGGGGGCGGCTGGCGGCTACGACCAGTATGCCCTGCGCGCGCTGGACATGAACTACTACGACACCTCCAAGTGGGGACAGCCGGCCGGCATCACCAATCCTGTCATCAAGGCGGGAACGGGCATGTGGCTGCAGGCGCCCGGCACGGCCGGCACCACCACTGAGGTCGTCATCGCCGGCGAGGTGGTTGACGTGCCGACGCAGAGCGTGGCCATCGTCAACGGATTCCAGATCATGTCGTATCCGTACTCGACCGAGATCCCGCTGAATGACACGGACCTGATGAACGACGGGGCTACCGTCGGCTTCAGCCCGGCGCAGGCGGACAGGATCTACATCTGGAACGGGGTCGACTACGATCAGTACGCTCTGTCCCAGGCTATGGGCGGTTGGAGCAAAACCACCGAGTGGCCGGTCTTGACAACCGATACCATTCCGATGGGTGCGGGCTTCTGGTACAATGCAAAGAGCGGCTTCACCTGGACCGAGCCGATTCCCTACGAGGACGCTCTCAAATAGAATTCGTTGGCAGGAAACGTACAAAGAATAGAAGGAGGTCGGGATAGAATGAAGAAGTTGGCAGTGACGGTAGTGGCGCTGGCCTTGACGGGCCTGATGGGGCAGGCAACGGAGCTCGATTGGGGTCCCGGTGTGCCTGTTGCTTGGGCACCTGGGGAGACGGACGGTTCGGGCTGGGTTCTGGCAATCTACCAGGACGGCGGTGACGGGATTCTCGGCCTCGACGGCGACGCTATTGGGCTGGACTTCGACGTCAGTACGGGCAATTCGCTCGGCGATGAAGGCGCTCCTATCCACCAGAGCGCAGTTCCCGGCTGGGGAGGCAATGCCGGCTCGGGCTTCATGTGGTACGAGACCACACCCGATATTACCGCCGGTGCGGAAATCTTCACGGTCGTCTTCAACAACAGCACAATGGCTGATGCAGACATGTACCTGATTGTTGACAGGGCTCTGTTCCCTGTGCCGGACGCCGGTTCGCCTCCCGGACCGAAGAGCTACGATCCCCTGCACGGTGGCGCACCCGCTCAGGACGATTGGCAGGCCGTCCCCGAGCCTTCTTCGCTGGCTCTGATGGGGCTGGGTGTTGCCGCGTTGGTCGCGCGTCGTTTCCGCAAGAAGTAGTCAAACACAATCTTGAATACGAGTGGCCCTGATTCTCTGGATCGGGGCCGCTCTCTTTTTCCCGGGAGTTGGGTAGATGAAGAGAATCGCCGTCGTTCTGGCCGTGTGTCTGCTGCCTGTCATTAGTTCGTTTGCCGCCGACAAAGCCGTGGCAAAAGCAAAACCGTCCGGAATCCTCCTGACCGTGGCCGGACGGGTAGACCCTTCGATCGCCGATGCCGTGAAGAAGCAACTTGCAAAGCGGATCGGCGTTCCCGTTCGCGTGAAGCAAGTGGCATTGCCCGCCGGCGCTACGGTGGCGAAGGCCCTGCCGCTGGTACAAAGAAGCATGCGGCCCGAGGATATGTGCGCCGTCTGCCTGGGAGGTCAGGAGTTCTCCTGGCCGCGCTTCTCCGTGATGTCGAACGAGAGCGTAGCGATGATCGGCGTGCCTGCCCTGAAGCCGGTGGACGCGGAGAAGCTGGACTACGTCTGGATGCGCCGTGTCCGCAAGGAGAGCGCGCGCGCTGTCGGCCTTATGCTCGGCCTGAAGGACTGCCCATTCCCGCGGTGTGCACTCCTCAACACCGTCAACGACACCCAGCTCGACCGGAAGGGCGATTCTCCCTGCCCCCCCTGCGCCGTTAAGCTCGAGGCCCTCCTCAAGCAGCGCGGCGTGACGCCCGTCTACAAGTGAGTAGCGCAACCCCAACCGCCTGAATCCCAAGGCGACCACCGTTCGCAACCAACCCTGGAGCCGGCCGTCCTCGGCCGGACCGGAACGGTGGAAAACCGCCGTCTCCAAGGGCCTCTTGGACAGCGTCTACGCAAGGCGGCAGACCCGGCCTTTCAGCGGGCCGGACTTGCAGTCCGGCCGAGAGAGACATGAGCATGTCGTCGAGAAGGAACGGGCTGAGGTCAGACCATCCTCCCGTCATGCACGGGAGTCTCTCGGCCGGATTACAAATCCGGCCCACTGAAGAAACCCGGCGTACCTCTCCAATTCGATCCAGGGAACAACTGGGGGAACGACTAAGAAGCGAGTGGTATACCCCCGAACCTTCTTCGTCGGCCCTAATGGTGGTGGGCGCCGCCGCGCTGTGGGCGCGTCGTTTTCGCAGGAAGGCCGCGCCGAACGGGGACTAGGGGCGTGCTCTCGCAGACCCTGGACGGTCTCCGAAGGGCGCACACCTTTTCATAGCCCCGGGCCTTCGCTTCCTTTGCGGCCTTTCTGTTCCAAAACACAGTGCCGCGGGGGAGACGCGGACCATCGTCTCCAAGTTCCTGGTCAGCCCCGCCCCGGTGCGCCTCGCTTCCGAGGCAGTTCGAGGTGGAAACTCAAGCTTCGGAGAACGGGTCTCCAGACCCGTTCTCCTGATGGTGTTCGCGACTGAAGCGGGATTGAAGTCCCCGGTCAGAACTCCTCGTCTTCCGTCTCGAAGAAATCGAAGTAGTAGGTGATGCCGACGTAGAGGCGGTTGCGCCACTCCGTGCCGGTCAGGTCTTCGTCGTTCCACGTGTACTGGCTGCTGTATTCGAGGAACCAGGTGATGGCGCCCATGCCGCTGAACTCGAGGCCGGCGTTGAAAGTGGCGACGGTGTTGTTCTCCTTGTAGCTGCCGATGTCGAGCCATGACATGCCGCCCCTTAGACCAACGTACGGCGTCCAGGAGGACTCGTTCTCGAAGAAGTACTTCGAGTAAAGCTCGACGTCGTAGATGTACAGATCGGACGTGCCGCCCCCATGGTAGACCGTGACCATCGTGGAACCCGACACGCCGACTTCGAGGTTGTCGATAACGAAGTAGCCTCCGGAAATGAAGATCGATGTGTCGAGGCCCTCGTAGTCGCCGTACTGCGTGTCTTCGCCGGACGAGCCGTACAGCTCCGCGATTTCGGCTTCGCTCAGCCAGGACAAGTCCATGGCGGAGTCATCCACCTCCGTCCTGTACTGGCGATCGCTGTACTTGTTATGCGAGAGCGACCCGCCAAAGGAAATGACCGTGTTGCCCCTGTCGTGAATACCGGCGGCCGTTGCCCGAAAGGGCACCAGCACGGCGGCAAACATGGCGGCTGCGAGCAGCATGGTGACTGGTTGAGGCGAGCGTTTGCGGGTCATTCTCTCTTCTCCAATTGAACGGGAAAATCGCGATGGCAGAGACTAAGATCGCGGCGGCGAAGACAACAGTGGGCCGGATTTGCAATCCGGCCGCGAGAGTGCGGAGCATGGTTCCGAGAATAGGTGGCTCCAGACAAAGTCATTCTCTCGTGATGCTCCCTTCTCTCCCGGCCGGATTACAAATCCGGCCCACTACGTCGCGCACCTCTGTTACAAGCCCCGCGTCACGGCACGAGCTCGATGCGGTAGTACTTGCAGGTGTCGACGGGCGGCCTGTATTCCAGTATGCCCTGGGCGGTTGCCGTCTGCTCAGCTTTTTGCACGGCCGAGGTCCCCGTCGTGGGCGCGTTGGTCCAGGTTGAGAGGTCGTCCGATTGCATCACGCGGTAGGTGGAACCGGATGCCGCCTGCCAGAGAATGCCTGCTGTCCCGTCGACGGGATACGTGCCGACTACGTAGTAGCCCAGCGTCAGGTCTATGTCCGCGACGCTTTCGCCGTCGGTCACCGTGATCATTGCCGCTCCAGCCGGGATGCCGCTGCCGGCGTCGGGTACGTCGTCGTACCATTCGTCGCTGAACGCCGCGTATACCGGGCGCGCCAGAACGTAGTAGTTGCCAGGCGTCACGCGCGACAGGGAGTAGGTCCCGTCCATGCCCGTCGCGCCGAGCCGCATCAGCGTGCCATTGGTGCTATATAGGAGTAGCTCGATACTCTGCAGGGGGCTGCTCGCGGCGTCGGAAACAGTACCCGCGACCGACCCGTTCGTGGCGAGTACGAAGTCGATGCTGCCGGCGTACATGCCGGTCGCCACGGGGACTGAGGCTGCAGCGGCAGGGATGCCTTCGTAGGGCACGGGGACGTCGTCATACCACTCGCCGGCGTAGGCGCCGACAACGTCGAATGTCCGGGCGAAATACGAACCGGGGGCAGGCAGTCCCGCCACGCTGTAGGTTCCGTCGCTATCCGTCGTGACCGTCTTGTGCCAGTTTGTATCGGCGCCATACACGTCAACCGCAATGCCGTCCAGCAGTTGCGTGCTTACATCCGTCACCAGTCCGGTGAAGCTGCCCCCGGGCGCCAGGGCAAAGTTGACGGTGGACGTGGCGGCAGGCGCCAGGACAAGCGGGATGGCGTTGGTCGGGATGGCCGTTCCTACGACCGTAACGTCGTCGTGCCATTCCGCCGCATGATTGAGCGAATCCGCGGTGGCTTTGACGTAGACCGTCGTGGACGGGAGGGTCAGGAACTCGTATGTGCCGTCATAGGCGGTGATGGCATCCGCAATCTCTGAGCCGGTGGCCGTCAGAATGCTCACTTCCACGCCGGCCAGCGGGGCCGGGGTCAGTGCGGTATCGGTGACGAGTCCCGTGATGGCAGCGCCGCGTTCGAGGATGAAGTCTACACCGCTGTTGGTGGCACCCCCGGTCACCGTAGGCGTCACAACGTTCGTTGGCATCCCATTGCCCAGATCGGGGAGGTTGTCGTACCACTCGTCGGCATAACCCTGGGCGCCGGCGGTCACGTGCAGGGCGTAGTCTCCCGCGGGCAGGGCGATCGCGAGATAGGCGCCGTTTGTGTCCGCTATGGCGTTCCCTGCCCATTCGCCGGATGTGGATCCGTAGACGTCGATCGTCGCGCCGGCGATGGCAACCCCGCCCGTGTCGGTCACCGTTCCGGCGATCATCCCGCCCTCGGACAATGCGAAGTCGATCCCGTTTGAGACTGTCCCGGCTGCGACCGTGATACCCGTGGCGCCGTCGAGCGTGCCGCCGAGGACGGGGACGTTGTCATACCACTCGTCGACCAGGTTCAGTCCGGCAGAGTACGTGCGCAGATAGAACGTCCCGGCCGGTAGACCGTCAATGGTGTAGGCGCCACCCACGCCCGTGTCGGCGCCTGTCTGCCACTCCTCGTCAGGGGTGTACGCGTCTACCATCACGTTCGTCAATGGTGTTCCGCCGTCGTCGCGCACGACACCCCCAATGGTTGCCCCGGGATCGAGCACAAAGACGATGTTCGAGACCGTGGTTCCGCTGCTCAAGGGCACGTAGAATGCTTCCTCGGGGACATCCAGACCGACGACGGGAACGTCGTTGTACCACTCGTCGGCGAAGTTGTCGTACGGCGTGAAGGTTCTCACGTAGTAATCGCCGGACGGCAGGCCTACGAATGCGTAGTCGCCGTTCGCGTCCGTTATGGCATAGTCCACCCACGTGCCGTCCGTCAAATAGGCGTCGACCATCACGTTGGTGATCATACCTCCAGCCGAATTGGTGACCTGCCCTTCCAGCCCCGCGCCCGCCCCCAGGGAGAAGTCGATGTTGGTTTCGGCGTAGCCCGGGTACAGGTACAGTGTCGTGGCGTCGTCGGGGATCTCCCTGTCTATGGCAGGCACTCCGCCGTACCACTCATCGGCGTAGTCAAGGGGATAGGTGTCGGTGCGGATCCCGTGAGTGCCGGTGGGCAGACCGCGGATGACATAGGCGCCGTTCGTGTCGGTCCACGTGGAATCCATGCGGTTGCCGTCGGTGTCGTACACGTCGACATAGATGTCGCCGATCGGTGCGCCGCCGACTTCCTCCTCTACCACGCCGGAGATCTGGGCGCCTTCCTCGAGCTCGAAATCGACACCGCCGTTCGTGACTCCCTCGGAGACGGTCAGGAGTTCGGCGTCCAGCGGGACAACGTCATTCATCGGAAGCTCGTTGTCGTACCATTCATCGACGTAGTTCTGGTCCAGCGCGTCCGTCCGAACGTAGTAGTTGGACGGCGACAGGGTCAGGGCGTAAGTCCCGTCGGTTTCGGTCCACGTGCTCGCCACCGGGTAGCCGTCCGTGTCGTAGGCGTCCACCCAGATGCCTTCGAGCCGGTTGGACGCGGAGTCCATGACTGTCCCCGAAATCCAGCCGTCAGCTCGCACGCCGCGAGAAGTCCCAAACACCACCAACGTACCGACGACACCTGCCAAAACAACCAGACGAAAACGCATAAGTGCCTTCCCTTCATGCTCTGCGCTCTGCGCGCTGCGTTGCGCTCCACGACTACCAGTAAAGTGCTAGTGTACCAGTACTGAAGACGTGACGTCAAAGGGCCTTTTGTAAATTGTAATCAGATGTAAACAGATCGCCCTTTGTAGAGCGTCCGTAGTGTGCGGCTCAGATGAGCCGCACCGGAGGGCGCCGGTGCGCGGACGGGCCTCTCGTCTCCGGTCGGCGCACGGCGCCGACCTCCGGCGAGTCTACGAAGTGCGGGGATGGCGCCTTTGTAGAGCGTCCGTAGTGTGCGGCTCAGATGAGCCGCACCGGAGGGCGCCGGTGCGCGGACGGGCCTCTCGTCTCCGGTCGGCGCACGGCGCCGACCTCCGGCGAGTCTACGAAGTGCGGGGATGGCGCCTTTGTAGAGCGTCCGTAGTGTGCGGCTCAGATGAGCCGCACCGGAGGGCGCAG